>CAJXMT010000019.1 GCA_913056155.1 uncultured Cryomorphaceae bacterium | reverse complement strand
CAAAGTACGGCTTCTCCTTTACCTCCAAAATAACATTTTCATCACTTCGGTTCCTAATCTCAACATAATAGGTTTCACTTTCGCTTATTCCCTCCAGAATGCGTTTAAAGCTTTCGTCTTTAGATTTATTTATCGGGTTTTCTGTATAGCGACGGTACTGTGAGTCGGCAAATTCTTCAGGTGTGTAACCCAAAACCTTTAAAACATTTTCGCTAACATAACTGTAACTGAATTTTAAATCATGCCGAAAGGTAAAGTCTGTAGAATACTCAAACAACAATTTTTGCTGATTCACCAACTCCTCTAAGTCTTTTCTATTACGATCCATTTTCTCACGTGAACGACCCAACTTTTTAATATATCTCAAATTGACGAATAATATGAGTGCCGTAAAAATAATGATACCTCCACCGATAATTAAAAACCCATTAATTACAGCTTGCGTGACTTTTGATTGGGTAACCCCTATGGCATTTCCATAAGCACCATTGAAAATTTTTATGGGATAAAAAGCTAAAAAAACGTCTTCCTCACCTTCATCGGTTATTACTTTTCCCATAAATACATCTGCCAACCCCGACTCTCTTAAATCATCAACCTCACGAAAAGTTTCGGGATGCAATGAGATGTGGCCGCCTATTGAAGTCTTGACATTTAACTCATCATTTCCATTTTTACCCGGACTAAAAAAAACCGAAAACCCTTTACGTTCATCCACAAACAAACCGGAAACCTGTTCTAAAAAGGCAACTAATTTCAAATCGAATACGTAAAGAGCATTTCTCGTAATCAGAGCCAGTTGCTCATCTTCAGGAAAATGACGAATCTCTAACTCTCCTTTATATAATAAATCATCCGGGGGGGATTGGGTAAAAACCGTATCGGTAATTCCCCCTTCTGCCGCATGTGTGAACTCTCGGGCACGACCTTGGGTAAAAAGTGTAACACTCGTCATATACTTCGAATGATGACTCAGCAACCGCTCCAAATTGAGATCTACCGCCATTTGTAAAGGGTCTGCATGCTCAATGAGGTTAGCAAAAAAGAGTAAATCACGTTCAAGTGAAGCTACTTGAGACTCCACAACATTCCCCGTAATTTGAGACTGGCCCAAAAGGTAATCTTTACGGCTTTCCGTTTGATTTTCCAACAGGAAATTAAAAACATAAAGTAACGCAGATATCATCGCAATAATAAGCAGCGCAATAGTTGCTAGCGAATTAAAAAAATGCCTATCCAATTGAAATCCCTTCTTCATCTTCATAGTATTCTAATAAGCTGCCATTTTAATTGCTTAATGGATGATCGAATCATCGTAAATTCTTCCCCGGAGTATTTAAAAGTAGTTTGGTTTTTATCCGATTGAATCATTTCAAAAACTCGATTGCGAAAAGACTCATTGGCACTATTGTAAATTGTGGGCAATGCAATCATAGATCCAATCTTCGATTGAGCTCCTGAAAAAAGCAACTGTTGTGTTTTTGTGTACCCTGTAACAAAGTAAGCGTCATCACTCATCGCTAAAATATCGCCGATGTCGTTCACCAGTATAAAAGATCCGGAGGCCGAATTTAAATATTCATCGAACACCTTTTGTATTTGAAAATGAGCAACCGCGAAAATGTTTCTTGCGGTGTCTGCAACATGTAAATAACGAACTACCCATTGTTTTTCCAACGGATCAAACGAAACAGGCAACCAGCGTGGATGCAAATCCTGAATTAAGCTGTCTGTACTTGTACTCAACGGGTAATGAAAGTCGCGTTCTTCCAAATTTTGGAATTTTGTGTTCATTTTTGGATAGATATAATAATCAGAGCCACACCCAAAAATAAGTCGAGTTGCCAATTTGAGATCCTTGCGATTTTTGAGAATAGACGAGTCTACTTTGGCCGGCAGCTCAACCGACTTGTATGATTCGGGAAAACTCATTACACTGTACAACCCTGAGGAATTGTTTGTTCGGTTTATTATAACACCACTTTCGAGGTTTGACGAGGTCATTTTTTTCGCAAATGAACTTACAGTAGAAGCCTCATTCACAAACTGATAATTGATATCGTAGGCTATCTTTTTCAAGTCGCTCATTTCTTTCTCGGGAATGCTTTCCCTTTCTCCGCAACTGTTTAAAACTGAAAAGAACATAAGGCTGGCGACGGAAAGTGCAGCAGTAAGCAAATATCTACTCATATACAAATCATCATAGTTTCAAACTAATTATTACTCTGTAAAGTGTATCATTGTTGACACATTATATTAAAATGGAAAAGTAGTTCTGCCAAAATTATACCGCGCTGAAATAAAGGATGATTTTTTTTGATGAGCACCTGCATCAAAACTCAAAAGCACTCTTGAAAAAACAGATCAGCACAACAGCGTACTTCGACGGTAAAATCAATTATTTGGTAACAACGAATTGCTTCGTCTCAAACCGACTTGAATTTTCATCTGAGGAAACTACCAAAAAGTAATTGCCGGCCGCCACGGCATTTAAGTTCAAACTAATTTGTGTAGCCTTTCCTGAAATTAGTGCCCGCCTTTCAAACATGAGATGTCCCAACGCGTCATAAATTTTCAATTGTACACGCGAGCCTGAATGACTTGATAATCGAACATTGAGGTAATCACCTGATGCAACCGGATTGGGAAACAGCGAAAACTCCTCAAAAACATCTTCATTCAAAACCCCGATCGAACCAACAGAAATATTTCGTGTAATAGTCTTAGCACCACAAATATTAAAAGCACTTAATTGTACAGGAAAAGTACCGATTTCATTAAAGGTATAAACGGGGTTTTGCCTATTAGAAAAAACACCGGGCTCAAAGGTCCATTGCAAGGAATCGGCAAAAATGGCAGCGCTCGTGAAATAGACGGAAAAATTATCCACGTCAAAATCAAAATTCACTTCGGGCTTCTTGATTTCTGACACGATAAACGTATCGATAAAAGTACAAAGACTGTCAGTAACGGAAACGCTGTAAGTACCGGGATTAGAAATCGTTCTCCTAGAATTCAGTTGTCCATCATTCCATTTAAATTTACTTCCGCTGCCATCAAGGTCAATCAACAAAGCATCACCTTTACAAAGCAGAGTATCATTACCCAAATCAAAACGAGGCTTTAACTCCTCAATATAGATAGAAGTGTTATTCTCACATTGATTTTGATCTGTCACCGTCATTTCATAATTTCCACCTGAATGAACTGTTTGATTCATTTTTTTATTACCCGTATTCCAGCGATATTGGGAAAAAATTTTGTCTGAAGCAACGGTTATGGACTTTCCGGTACAAAAGGACGCAGGACCCACAATTTGCGGCTGAGGTAAATCATTTTCTATTACGTCAATTGAATCCATTTTGACACAACCAAATTCATTTGTCACGGTAACCTGATAAGAACCGGGAGAACCAAACTTTCTGGAGTGAGAGGAATTACCGTCACTCCACCTAAAGGTAAAATTGGATTGACTTTGAATTATTGCAGGATTCACACTAGCAAATTCACCTTCACAAAAATCAACCGTTTGAGGATAAGTTACGGCAGGCTCATCAGATACATGAATCGATGTGTCAAAAGAAAAAGAACAGTTATTGGTATCAGTAACATCCAAACCAATTTGTCCCGTTTGAGAGGGAATAAAAACAGAGTCACGCAATACCGTTCCCGAACCACTCCAAGAGAAGGAGGTAAATTTACTCGAAACTGAAATTTTTGGTGAAGCGTTTAAGCAAAAGGTATCCCGATCCAGCCAATCCGCATCGGGGACAGGAAAATAGTCAACTAGGTATTGTGCTATTGAAGTACACCCGTCTTGACTTGATGCTTCCACCAAATACGAACCCGATTCTGAAATATTTTGTACACGGGCAGTATCTTGAACCGCCGGCCAATAAAAAGAGTAACCTTGCGGCAAATTAGAACCTATCGCTAAAGTATCGTGAATACATATTTCGGCATGAATCAATGAAGATGGTAATTGAGGAACGTCTCCTATAATTACCGTCACTTCAATTGTATCATTGGAGGGATTACTGTCTTGCACCCCGTTTGGGTTAGCCGTAAATAAATGAAACACGATTTGCCCAAATCCGGGGTTAATAAAAGGAGCTATGGATAAATACCCTGTATCGTTTGTCGCAACATCCCCGGACCACTGCAACGGGCCAATGATTTGGTTTCCTATATCATACGTGTAATCCAATGTTGAAAGTTTTACATTTCCCGCATTAATGAAGGGCACAAATACCGAGTCACCCTCTGAAACTTGTGTTAAACACAAGATAGTATCAAACGATTCTGCGAGTTGAACGTCAAAATCATGTCGCGTTTCTTCTGTTTCCCCATCATTATTTGAAGAATCATTCGGTTGATTATCTCCTGCATTTTGCGCACAAGTTGTTCCAAATAGAAAAAACACGCTCCATGTCAATAAAAAGACTCTAATATGAGGATGATTTAATTTCATATAGTACTCCCAATTCTGGGAGCTAAATTATTTCATTTAATCGGAACAAACAAGATGTGATATAGCTTTTTTATAAAAAAATTATCAAACGGTAAAAATCAACAAGTAAAAAAACCCGCATTTCATACAGAAAATAATGGTACTAACTCAATAAACTTCAACTCCGGGGCTCGGAAACATCTTGTTCAAAAAAACAATAAATTTTTTCGAAGTGCTGCATCTTTTCGCCTTGATATGCGTATTATGTTTTAATTTTGCACATATAGCAAATGATGTTCTTTGGGGCCGACTGGTTTTGACAGCGAGATGAATCGGTTAAGTAAGCAAGTAAGGCGTTGAAATGTAGCCTTTCAAAACACGTTTCAACCTTTACATGGCGAAAATAACTACGCACTCGCAGCTTAATCAGGTCAAAGACCGATTAGCTTAATCATACCGCAAAGTGCGGATGACGAGTTGTCCTTGGAAGTTGTTTACTCAACACAATTTCCGTTAAGGGCACCATCGAGTTTGAGTTAGAAAATGAAGAGCTCGGATTCATTTTTGAAATAAATTCGAGATAAGGTACGATAGAGCTGTTTGCTGCTCAGTTGTGCCCGACAACCCAAAGTAAACTAAACTTGTAGAAGGCTTAAACGTTCCTTGTTTGGACGAGGGTTCGACTCCCTCCGGCTCCACTTCTTTACTCATAAAAACTCCGAGAATTCTCGGAGTTTTTTATTTGTACCTATCGGCAAAACACAAACCTCTAATAACTGTTTATTACGTGTATCGACTCAATTCATTCCCATTTACCGATTCGGTTATGTACTTTTGCCGCGGTTTTTAAAAATTAGATTGCACAATGTGAGTCGGTTCTGACCAAAAAAAATATAAAATGTAAAATGAAAGAAGACCCCGATAACAAAGCAAGCCACGTTACACCTTACGGTCAAGAAACCGAAAAGAAGGAACAGGTGGCGCGCATGTTCGATAATATTGCAGCGAAATACGATTTTCTCAATCACTTTCTTTCATTGGGTATTGATATTTTATGGAGAAAAAAAGCCGTAAAGTTACTTACTCCCGGAAATCCTCAAACTATTTTGGATGTGGCTACAGGAACCGGTGATTTTGCGGTCGAAGCTTTGAGCTTAAAACCCAAACGCGTTGTGGGCATTGATATTTCCAATCAAATGCTTGAAGTGGGCAGAAAAAAAATGAAGAAAAAAAAGGTTGACGAAACGGTTGAAATGCGCTACGGAGACAGCGAAAACCTTCCTTTTGACGATAATACATTTGATGCTGTCACTGTGGCATTTGGAGTTCGGAATTTTCAAACGCCCGTAAAGGGTTTGGCTGAAATGAATCGCGTGATGAAACCCGGCGGAAAAACCGTGATTATTGAATTTTCTCAACCTCAAACTTTCCCTGTTAAACAAGCGTATAATTTGTATTTTGAAAAATTATTGCCCGGAGTTGGTCAACTTTTTTCGAAAGATAATCGGGCTTACACCTACCTGCCCGAATCGGTGCAAGCCTTTCCGCACGGTGAAGATTTTTTAGACCTGATGAAAAAAGCGGGATACAAAAATACCAAGGCTACACAATTGACGTTTGGTATAGCGTCTATCTACGAGGGCAGTAAATAAGATTTACTATTGTGAGATTTAATGTGCAGCATGATAAGAATCATTTTAACAGCTTTTTTCACCATCTTGTTTTTCACAGGGTTCACCCAAAACAAAAAGGTTTGGAATCTTCCTAATTTTGACAGGAAATGGGTTCACTTTGGTTTTACATTAGGGCTCAACAACATGGATTACCGGCTCAATACAGATTTAACTCAGGTGGACTCATTAATCAGTTTGGAAACTAACTCACAACCGGGTTTTAATATTGGTATCGTCAGTCAACTCCACCTGAGTAGATACTTTGGTTTGCGGTTTTTACCCGCTTTAATTTTCGGGCAACGTAATTTGGAATATGTGTTTCAAGGAAGAGAACAAAACGTATTGGTTACCAAAGCTGTTGAGTCCACTTATTTAGAATTTCCGCTACTGTTAAAATACCGCTCACAACGTTTGAATAATTTTGCGGCTTATTTTGTGGGAGGAGCCAAATACGCTGCAGACTTATCCTCGCAAGCCGAAATTAACAACAAAGTACCTCCCCCGCAACAAATTGTGCGCTTGAGAAGGCATAACTTTATGTATGAAATTGGATTCGGGCTCGATTTCTTTTTGGAATATTTCAAATTTTCACCCGAAATTAAAGTCAGCACGGGTCTTCGCAACATGCTCATTGATGAAGGAACGATTTGGGAGCGCCCTATTGATCACTTACAGCCGCGAGTCATTTCTATATCACTTCACTTCGAAGGTTAACGAACGCTTGATTTCTGCTGAAATTACAGCACAAGAAACCCCTACATTTAACGATTCAGCCCTGCCGAATGACGGTATGGTCACTATTTCATCACAAATTTCCTCGTTTGCGCACGACAAACCGTGTGACTCACTGCCCAATACCAAAGCAAAACGCGATGTAAAACGGGTTTTATAAACATTTTTGCCGTTTAATGCCGCCCCGTAAACCTCAACACCTTTTGCTTTTAACTGTTGAACAGCCTCTTGCAAATTCATGTAACTTACTGCCACCCGAAATACAGAACCCATGGAGGCCTGCACCGTTTTGGGATTAAAAACATCAACAGAATCCTCACTTAAAATTACTGTTTTTATTCCGAACCAATCAGCCGTTCGCAAAATAGACCCCAAATTACCCGGATCATTTAGAGCCTCAGCCAATAAAACACCCCCTGTTAAAAGCAGGTTTTCATTCTCGGGGAATTCAACCAAAGCCATTACACCCGGCGGCGTTTTCATTCCGCTCACTTGTTGCATTTGCGCCGAGGTCACTTGCTCACATTGCTCATGTTTTGAAAACCCGGCAATTTGCGATTCAGTAACCAACAAGCGGCTTACGGTATATCTCGAATCAAGCGCTTCCTTAACCGGCCTTACACCCTCCACCACAAAAACCCTTTCACTTAAGCGGTATTTTTTCTGTTTTAAACGACTTATATTTTTTATTTCACTTTTAGAGAGCATGCGGCATGACAGTTATTAATAATTTTGCAAATCTATTTAACCGATTTGACTCACACACGCGCACATAAAATAATTATTTTCACTTTAGTCGGAGCCTTCATTTCCGGTTGTAACATGACCCGCCGTTTGGATCAAGATGAAAAACTTCTTACGTCCAACAATATTGAAATTGAAGGAAAAGGCGCAAACGATGGCGAATTAAACGGTTTGGTGCGGCCGCGAACTAATAAAAAAATTGTGGGTCTCATTCCATTTAACCTGTTTGTGTGGAACTTGTTTGATGGGGAAAAATTGAAAAAAAAGAATGCGCGAAAACACGAAAAACTCAAGCGTAAAAACGAAAAAAGAGCAGAAAAAGGGAAAAAAGAAAAAGAATTTAAACCCGTTTTGGGGTACCGCATAAAAAATAATGTAGGTGAAGAGCCCGTTTTATTAGACTCAAGCACCGCGAAAACCACGGCTAAAAACATGACGCGCTACCTCAAAAACAACGGTTTTTTTAACGGTGAAGTCACTTACAAAGTAAAGAGTAAAGAAAAGAAACAAAGAGCCGAAGTCACCTACCTGGTCACCCTCAACAGACCATACCTCATTAAAAAAGTGTCCTACGACATTCAAGATACAGGACTTATTCAAGACGTTCGCAAAGCCGTTCAAGGAACCCTGCTCAAAAGAGGTGAAAACTTTAGAATTACAGATGTAGATAAAGAGAGAAGCCGACTCACCAAAGCAATGCGGGATTTGGGTTATTACGACTTTAATCAAAACTTTATCACCTACGAAGTTGACAGCACACTAGGAAACAAGGATGTACATGTAAAGCAAATCATAAACAGCCCGGTAAAAAGAGTGAAGCGACCGAATCAAAAAGACACTTTAATTGTACAACAACACACCAAATATACTATCAAGAATGTTTACATAGATCCTTACTATTCTACAGAATTTGAAACTGATTTTGATGATACCTTGATGATGCCCGAAGGGTATATCATGGTCAATCAAAAGAGGCTGCTTTTTGAGCCCAAAGTAATTTCCCGCGCAATTTTCATTAACCCCGGCGAAAAATACAGTCAAGCCGGCCGTGAGTATACCTACAGCAGGCTCTCTGCTCTCAACAACTTTAGATTTATCAACATCAGGTTTGAGGAGGTTTCCAACGATTCTGCAGGGCTGAATTGCTACATCAACCTCACACCGGTTGTTAAACTCGCCGCAGGTGCCGAACTTGAAGGAACCAATACCGGCGGCAACTTAGGAATTTCAGGAAACCTGAATTACACCAATCGCAACACTTTTGGCGCTGCAGAAATATTCAATGTGCGGCTGCGCGGTGGTCTAGAAGCTCAACAAACCAATGTTCCCGAGGCTGAACAAGATGAAAGATCCACCTTAGGTGTAAATTTATTCAGCACCATTGAATACGGTTTAGAAACCTCACTAACCGTTCCTTCACTTGTCGTTCCCGCCCGCTTTAAGGGTGATAAAGTACCAAAATACAACCGACCCACAACTTCTGTAAACCTAACCTTTAACCACCAAAACAGGCCCGATTTTACTCGTAATTTTTTAAATGCCTCATACTCGTATGCCTGGACCAAAGCCGGAAAGGTGAAAACTGATTTCACCCTTCATCCCCTAAGTATCTCCCTCATCGGTATAGATAAAAGACCCTTTTTTGAACGCAGGTTAGAAGAACTCAACAACCAATTTTTAACCAATACCTTTTCGAATCACCTTATCGTTGGAACAAAGTTCAATGTTACCCAATCCAATCAAGGCAGCAAACGCAGAATCAATCATTATTGGAATCGATCTTACATTGAAACCGCCGGTAATGCCCTTTCTGCAGCCTACAACTTGTCGGGAGCTGACAAAATCGATGACCACTACTATCAAACCGGTAGTATTCGTTTTGCTCAATTCATAAAAGTAGCCAATGATTTGCGCTTTTACCGCAACCTTACAGACGGCACCCAAATGGTTTACAGGCTTTACACCGGTGCGGGAGTGCCCTTTGGCAACCTCAATGTACTTCCTTTTGATAAAAGCTTTTTTGTGGGCGGGGCCAATGATATTCGAGCTTGGACCGCTCGTACATTAGGTCCCGGTTCCTCTGTACCCGAAACCGGCAGCGGACTCAACCGCGTAGGAGACATCATTCTTGAAGCAAACGTGGAGTACAGGGCTAAACTCACCAATATTTTTGAATTAGCCCTTTTTACCGATGTGGGTAATATTTGGCTTTTTGACGGCCCCGACGTTGATCCCTCAAGCGTATTTGAGCTTGACCGGTTTTACAATGAATTTGCAGTTGGCGCGGGGTTAGGCGTGCGTTTTGACTTTACCTTTGTAATTATTCGCGTTGATTTGGGGTTCCAAATCCGCGATCCTGCACTACCTGAAAATGAACGTTGGATTTTTCAAAAAAAGGATATCTACAATGAATCAAGCGCACAAGATTACTCCCTACGCCAAACACTTAACTTTGGTATTGGTTATCCTTTTTAAAACGTTACCGTTTAAAAGCTTCGGCTATTCTTTTATTCAGAACCGAGTTTGATTCTGACCAAAACAAAACACCATGTACGCAACCTATCAAAAATACATTCTTCATTTTAAGCAGCCCGCCGGCACATCTCGCGGAACTTTGACCCAAAAAGAATCTTGGTTTATACTGTTGCATGAAGAAAAAAACGGAGCGGTTGAAGGCGTAGGCGAATGCGGCATTTTACGAGGCTTAAGCTGTGACGATAAACCCGGCTACCACAAAAAATTGCGCGAAGTTTGCGAAAATATCAACCTCCCGCGAGAAACATTATTGGAATCTTTAAAAGATTGGCCCTCCATACGTTTTGGCCTTGAACAAGCCTTTTTGTCACGCAACCAAGTGAACAAAAACGTTTTTTTGCCCTCACCGTTTACCCGGGGTGAAAAATCCATTGATATTAACGGACTTATATGGATGGGAAGTAAAGATTTTATGCTCAAACAAATACAGGATAAATTAGAGGCCGGTTTTCGCTGTATTAAACTCAAAATAGGTACCGGTGATTTTGAAAAAGAACTGGAGTGCATTCAATTTATTCGATCCAAATACAGCGCCCGCGACATTCAAATAAGAACCGATGCCAACGGGGGTTTCAGTACTTCTGAAGCACTCGAAAAACTGAAACGACTGGCCGAGTACGACATTCACTCCATAGAGCAACCACTCAAAGCGGGTCTCATAGATGAAACGGCTCATTTGTGCGCTCAAAATACAGTTCCTATTGCCTTGGATGAAGAATTGATCGGCATTCAAAACCCGCACGAAAAAAAAGTATTAATAGCGCGCATTCAACCCCAATACATCATTCTTAAGCCCTCATTAATCGGCGGTTTTCAAGCTTGTGATGAATGGATACATGCCGCCGAAAAGCACGGGGTGAAATTTTGGATCACCTCAGCTCTGGAGTCTAATATCGGCCTCAATGCCATCGCTCAATATACAGCGCTAAACGCCGACTGTGAATTCCCGCAGGGGTTGGGAACCGGCGGTTTATACACCAACAATTTGCCCGGACCTTGCACCATCAAAAACGGGCAATTACATTTTGACACTACCTTTACGCACAAACCCGTAACGCCATGAAACTCATTTTACCCCTGTGCGAAATAAATTATGAAGAATTGCCCGAGAAGCTGCCGGTTTCCCAAAACACAGATCTTTCCGCCTTATTCGACTTTATACGCGAATGGTTCAACTCCAAGGATTATATTCTAGTAAAAACTTCGGGATCTACGGGTACTCCAAAAAAGCTCCAACTTAAAAAAAAATATTTAAAAAACAGCGCCTCCGCTACCTATAAATATTTTGAGCCTTGGAATTCAAAGCCCCTACTCATGGCGCTTCCCGCTCGATATATCGCCGGTAAAATGATGGTAGTTCGCGCTTTAGAATACGGCTTACCGCTGATTTGGATTGAGCCTGATTCAAACCCATTGCCACGTCTCAAAGTTCCTGTTCAATTTGCAGCCTTAGTACCCAATCAAGTATCGGCAGGTTTGCAACTACTTCATGCTCAAAAAATTGAAAAACTCATTATTGGAGGCGCACCTGTTACCCCGGAATTGGAACGCAAATTACAAACCGTAAGCACTCGGTGCTACGCCACTTACGGTATGACAGAAACCGCAACCCACATAGCTCTGCGCCCTTTAAACGGTCCGGAACGAACAAATGCTTTCACCTTTTTAAAAGGTATATCAGGCAGTAGAAATCACAAAAACGAACTCACTATTCACGCTCCGCACTTGGGACATCAAAATTTACAAACGCACGATATTGTAGCACTCAACCAAAACGAATTTATTTGGCGAGGACGATCGAATTTTACTATAAACTCCGGCGGTTTAAAAATACAACCCGAAGAGCTCGAGAAAAAACTCGAGGGGAAAATTCCTTTTGCCTTTTATTTTTGGTCAGAGCCCGACCCCGTTCTCGGCGAAAAGCCGGTACTTGTATTAGAGTGCGAGGCATCACCGGCTCGAAAAAAGGAAATTCTAAAATTACTGAGCGCAAACCTGCCTGACAAAAAACTACGTCCTAAAAATATTTATTTCACACCGCGCTTCAGTTATTCCAACAACAAAAAATTATTGCGCAAACAAACATTTAAAACATGCCACACGCTAAAGGAACAGTGAAACAACATGGTTTAACAACCTTTTTCAGCCGCAAATCAAATCGATTTTTTACTTTCGCCTAAACTTGAATTCATGATGAAATACTGTACCGTTTTGTTCACCGCATTATGCACGTTATGCTTTTTATCAAGTGCAAGCGCACAAGGTGTAGAATTGCGTGCAGCCGCGGGAATTTCACAACCGTTTCGTAATCATCAAGCTGATCAACCTTCGGGGTTTTTACTATTGCCCGGTCTGCGCTATCGCACTGCAAACAGGCGCATAGCTGTGGGTGTTGATTGCAATTACAATTACTTTGACTTCGAAAATGATCCCGATTTGTCCTACACAATCTACGGCTATGTTGGCTCATTCGAATATTATTTAAGAGATGATGATTTTCATGTATATATAGGGTTGTCCACCGGTTATTTCGATATTCAACAAGACGTTGGATTACCGGGAACGGGCGGGAGTGCTATTTCCACATCAGCATGGGGACTTACTCCACGGGGTGGCATCGACTACGAACTGTCTCACAGTATTTCTGCCTATGCAGATTTTGGTTTCAGAATTTTATTCAAAAGTGACGGAGCTGCCGGATCCGGCAGAAACGACGGATTTGTAGATGCCGCTTTCGGTCTTTCCTTTAAACTTTATAAATCAGGACCGCGCGGCCTTTAAGCTGCAACTCGATTAGTTGTACTCAACACGCGGATTCCTTTTTTTGCTACAACTTTTGTGCGGGAATCGGGGAAGATCTAATAGTCAAAGTTTCCCTAACAAGAAGTGTTTCCGGAATGTATTTGGTGAAAGCTCAAAGGTGAAGGTCGTTTATGGGGTAGTGGTGGGAGCGGCGTTCGATGCATGGTGAATCGCTACGCTTATCGCATAAGGCTTGGAGCATGGGTTCCGCCAATGCATGTACGCAACTCGTTGGTTGTAAATTGGGGATAAACATAGGCGATTAGTGATTGGCGGGCAATTTCGTGAAGCCCCGTTGAATCCGCTGCGCTATGCCTGCGGCAATTCCACAGGGTGAAGCCCACCAAGGAGTTGGGACAGGCCCACCAACGAATTGGGGACAGGCATGGACGATTGGTGGTTGCCGTGCGATTTTGGTGAAGCGTAAGGCGTGTAGCCGGTGCTCAACGAATGGTTTTATTTCTTGCTCTATCTTTTGTGCACAACGCATGAAAGGCGAAGGCAGAGGTGGACTCGCTTTGTGCGCCGGTCACGTTAACAACGTTAGCAACAAGATTTGCGGTTCGAGCAAAAAGCACACCCACGCGGCGTGCACAACTCTCACGGTTCACGGTTTACGGTTCACCGCTTGCCACCAACTTGATTTGGTGGGGTTTACTGTTTACGATTCAACGGTAACAAAGAACACCCGACCTGGCGGCGAGCACAAAAAACTAAACTGTGCTAAACCCTCTCGACTCTCTCAACGGCTTCTTCTACTTGTCATCCACCTCCTCATAATCCACATACTCGCCGTCGTCATCGTCGTGATTCTTGCTGCCCTTTTTTTTATCGAGGTATTCGACGCGAACGTTGCCGTCGTCTTTAATAACGCGACCGCGTGCATCTCGGTGCTGCTCGTAGCGATTACGCATGTGATCAGCCGCTTTTTCGCTCATCTTCTTTCCCAAAATCTTGATTAACCAAGGCAGTACTATGCGCGATATCAGGCGAATGACTAATATCGCCAGCACGATGATAATGATGGTTCTGACCAAACCCGTAAAACTTGCCTCGTAAATCATCATTAGCGACTCAGGTACAAATTGCGTTCAGAATATACTTTTTTGAAAAACGGATCTTTCAGGTGTTTGATAAATTGTATGGCCTCTCCCGTTGATTTCATTTCAGGTCCCAATTCCTTGTCCACCTCGGGGAATTTATCAAAAGAGAATACGGGAATTTTAATGGCGTAACCGTCCATTTGCGGATTGTATTTGAAGTCCTTCACTTTTTTATCGCCCAACATGACTTTGGTAGCCCAATTTACGTAGGGCTGACCATACGCTTTGGCAATAAACGGCACGGTGCGCGATGCCCGCGGATTGGCCTCAATAACATAAACGCGATCGTTTTTAACGGCAAATTGAATATTGATGAGGCCTTGTGTGCGCAGGGCAACAGCAATTTTGGGAACGTACTCTTTAATTTGATTCATCACATTTTCACTCACATCAAAGGCGGGCAAAACGGCATAGGAGTCGCCGGAGTGAATACCGGCCGGTTCAATGTGTTCCATAATGCCAATGATCAAGGTGTCCTCACCGTCGCAAATGGCATCGGCTTCCATTTCTATGGCGCCGTCAAGAAAGTGATCAAGTAATATTTTATTGCCGGGTAAATCCCGCAGGATGTTCACTACGTGCTTTTCCAATTCCTCTTCATTAATTACGATTTTCATACTTTGCCCGCCCAACACATAGCTGGGACGCACAAGAAGGGGAAAACCCAGGTTTTTGGAAAGTTCCACGGCTTCTTCGGCCGTTTCAACCGAGCCGTATTTAGGATAGGGAATATCCAACGCTTTGAGCTCGTCACTAAAGGCACCTCGGTTTTCAGCTAAATCCAACGCTTCATAACCCGTGCCCAATATTTTAATGCCGTAACGCTCCAGCTTTTCGGCCAATTTGAGTGCGGTTTGTCCGCCCAATTGCACAATAACGCCCTCGGGTTTTTCATGGCGTATAATCTCATAGATATGTTCCCAAAAAACGGGCTCAAAATACAGCTTATCGGCAGTGTCGAAATCGGTGCTTACGGTTTCGGGGTTGCAGTTAATCATGATGGTTTCATAACCGGCCTCTTTGGCAGCAAGTACGCCATGCACACAGCAGTAGTCGAATTCGATTCCCTGACCAATACGATTGGGACCGGAGCCCAAAATCACTACTTTCTTTTTGTCGGTCCTTACCGATTCGTTTTGATCTTCAAATGTACTGTAATAATAAGGCGTTTCCGCTTTAAACTCCGCAGCGCAGGTATCTACCAATTTATAAACCCGATTGATGTTTTGGTCTTGACGCTTTTTAAACACTTCACTTTCCAAACACCTCAGCAAGTGCGCAATTTGCCTATCAGCATAACCGCGTTGTTTGGCATCTAACAACAAATCGTGCGGTATATTGTCAATGGTATGCTTTTCTATTTCGCTTTCAATGGAAATGAGCTCTTCAATTTGATGTAAAAACCATTTGTCTATTTTGGTGATTTCGCGAATGGTTTTGAACGGAATGCCCAATTTAATGGCATCATACAAGTGGAAAAGTCGATTCCAAGACGGTTTTCTCAAACTTTCCAAAATACGCTCTTGATCGCGCCATTCTTTACCATCGGCACCTAGTCCGTTGCGGTTAATTTCAAGCGACTGACACGCTTTTTGAAGGGCCTCTTGAAAATTGCGTCCGATTCCCATCACCTCACCTACCGATTTCATTTGCAAGCCCAACTCTCTGTCGGCACCGCGGAATTTATTAAAGTTCCAGCGCGGTATTTTCACGATGACATAGTCAAGTGTGGGTTCAAAAAACGCCGATGTATTTTTGGTAATTTGATTGTCCAACTCATCCAGCGTATAGCCGATGGCTAATTTTGCAGCAATTTTGGCAATGGGGTAACCTGTTGCTTTGGAGGCCAATGCTGAGGAGCGCGATACACGCGGATTGATTTCAATGGCAATAATCTCCTCTTTTTCATCGGGTGACACCGCAAATTGCACGTTACAACCGCCGGCGAAGTCACCAATTTCGCGCATCATTTTCATGGCCATGTTGCGCATTCGTTGAAAAGTAGTATCTGATAAGGTCATGGCCGGTGCCACCGTTATAGAATCGCCGGTATGAATCCCCATCGGGTCAAAATTCTCAATGGAACAAATAATGACAATATTGTCGTTTTTATCACGCAACAATTCCAACTCATATTCTTTCCACCCCAAAACGGCCTTATCAATAATTACCTCGTGAATGGGTGAAATGTGCAGCGCGCGATTGAGGAGTTTATCAAACGTTTCTTGCGTGTGTACAAATGAAGCGCCCGCACCGCCCAAAGTGTATGAGGCACGAATCACCAAAGGAAAACCCAATTCCTGTGCAATTTCCTTACCCTCCAAAAACGATTTAGCCGTGCGCGAAGGGGCGGTTCCTATGCCAATGTCCTCCATCAATTTGCGAAAAGCCTCGCGATTTTCAGTTATGTCAATAGCCGCAATATCCACCCCGACCATTTTCACTCCAAAATCGTCCCAAAGGCCGGCGTCTTGACACTCAATAGCCAAGTTCAAAGCCGTTTGGCTGCCCATTGGAGGCAACACTGCGTCAATTTCCTGCTCAGTTTAAATTTCACGAATACTCTCCACCGTAAGCGGTTTTAAATACACGTGATCAGCCGTAACGGGATCTGTCATTATAGTGGCGGGATTGGAATTAATCAGCGTTACACTAATTCCCTCCTCACGCAATGAGCGCGCCGCCTGCGAGCCCGAGTAATCAAACTCGCACGCTTGACCGATTACAATGGGACCGCTGCCGATGATGAGGACTGATTGAATCGAATTATCTTTGGGCATAATTTTGTTGGTTTTTTGAGCTCTGCAAATTCGCGCAAAAGTACAAAAACCCCCATACTCGATTTACTCGTGACGATGAAAAAACGAACAACCTTTCAACATGGTGATCTCAAACTGCACTACATCAAAAGCGGGTACGGCAGTACAATCATTTTAGCTTTTCACGGTTTTGGTCAGAACGCGAATCACTGCCTGCCACTCTTCCAAGGCTTGGAAGCTGCATGCACCGTTTATGCTTTCGATTTGTTTTTACACGGCGAGAGTGATTTTCCCGCCGAACGAATGCACACCCGGCCGCTGTTACCTGAAGAGTTAAAAGAGTTATTCACTGCTTTTTTCAGAACCGAAAACATCGTGTATTTCGATGCTTTCGGCTTTAGTTTGGGAGCTAAAACGGTGCTTCAGCTTTTGCGGTTGTTTCCCGATCAAACAAATAAAATTCACCTGGCCGCTCCCGACGGACTCATTATCAACCCGTGGTATCGGTTTGCCGCAAAAACCCGAGCGGGAAATGCAGTTTTTCATTTTTTGTTGAAAAACCCGGGGGTATTTGATTTTTTATTAAGCAGTGTGAGGCGCTTGAATATTCCCAATTCCAAAATTTCCAAATTCGTTTATCAAGCCCTCGCTACTCAAGAGAAAAGGCAGTTTGTCAAAAACGTTTGGTTTGTTTACAAAGCGCTCACCATAAATACAGCGCAAACAGTTGGTTTAGTTCTGACCAAGAATATTGAAATTCACCAATATTACGGCCTGTACGACACTATTATTAAGCCCCGTGCCGGACAAAAATTAGCCGCCCGGATTGACCAAATATCCAACGTGAAAATGCTCAAAACGGGGCACAATTTGCTTGGAAGTAACGGCCTTGAAAAGCTGACTGCGGCAGTGCGAAAAAATTACCGATGATGTGTTTCGGGAATTCATTTACACACTTTTAAATGCGGATTTTGCGGCGGAGTCCTCCGGTGCAAAATCACTTTTATTGACGCCTGCGGCTTTCAATAAAAAGTTATGTAAATCACTATTCAGCACAAATGGCGGCAGCTCTTCGCTGCCTGCGCCGTATGCTGCCAATTCCACAAAATCTTGAGTGTGGTTTGTTCCGCTCCAACCGATGCTCCAATAATCAAATTGAATTTTAGAAAGTTCGGCAAAGGGTTTTTTGTACGGATTGTACTCGCCACCGGCATCATATTGAAGCTTATCAAAAAGCGTTTTGGCCTCCTCCTTCGTAATAGCGCAGTTGGAGGCGTACTCCACCCGCTCGCGAATTTGATTTAGGGTTGAGGTGTTGTCGAGCTCTTTAAAAATCCACTCATTACTGTGCTTGGCTTCAAAAAAGCGCTCAAACTTTTTGTTGACGTTTTTACTTTTGACCAAGCCGGGATTGGCATTTCCGTGGTCGGTAGTGATGATGACAAGGGTATTTTTGTCGGCCTCAGCAAAATTCAGTGCCTCTTGAACGGCGCGATCAAACTCAATTTGATCGTGCAAAAGTGCCGTGGCGTCATTGCCGTGAGCAGCCCAATCAACCTTGCCGCCTTCAACTTGAAGCACAAAACCGGCGGTATTTTTTCTCATTTTTTCAATGGCGGTTTTTGTCATCGTGCTCAAGCCGGGTACTTTTTCGCTCAAAGCTTGATCAGCGTTCGCATCCACAGAGTAAGGCAGTCCGCTTTCATAAAAAACGCCCAAAAGCGGTTTATTGCTCTCAGGTGCTGTTTCCAGCTCTTTTTTATTGCGGCAAACTTGAAAACCGGCTTTTTTAAATTCGGCAAACATGTCACGGCCGTCTTCACGCGATTGTGCTGTAAAAAATTCGGTACCGCCCCCGAGCATCACGTCAAATTTTAATTCGAGATATTGCTCGGCAATTTCAGCTTGAAATTTGCGGTGCTTCATATTTACACAAAACGACGCCGGCGTAGCGTGCGTAATGGGTACGGTAGTTACGCAGCCCACCGCTTTGCCCATGTTTTTAAACTTTTGCAAGATAGGTTCGTGTTTTTCTCCATTTTTACCCATGTTCAATTTACCGTTGGGCACTCTAACTCCCCCTCCCCACGCCGATCCGCCGGCGGCGCTGTCGGTTACAAAAGAATCTGCCGAGGCCGTATCCATCAATGCGCGTTTGGCCAAACCGTTTCGGTACAAATCAATCCAAGCGCTTGTTTGTCCGTATTTTGATCTCAGGACGTTATCGGCCATACTCAACGTGCCATGACTCATTCCGTCGCTCACCAAAAAGATGATATTTTTAGCGGTTTTCCCTGCAGATACTGCGGCAGCAGGCGTACACCCCCCCAAGCCCAACGATAATCCGGGCAACAAAACAGCTCCTGCACCGGCCGCACCGCCTCGATTTAAAAAATCTCTTCGTTTCATATTGTAAAATTGAAATGCAAGTTTACTAAACAATAATGCACCGGCGGATGAAGAAATTGTTATGAATATTTTATTCTCCGGGCTTGTGCGGATTGGTTATACGTAAAGCGATAAATTGTAATGAAATAGAAAAAATGACCTGCTATAAATTCGATTTTAAATCTTCAATTTATGATTCCATTTTTCAATGATTTGTTTGTGAGTTGCAAGTTCACTCAACCGAGTCCGGAACGAGGCCGTGTTGCACAAATTGGGAATAGCGAATTTCTTTTTGGCAATAGAGTTTGATATAAGAATATTGAGGAAATTGTATATCAAGATAATTTGCTGTAAAACATCAGTTCGGGTAATTTCAAATCCTATTTTCTTTGCGGTGCGCCGGTTTAACAGGTAGGTAGTGCCTTTGACCCGGTAATTTTCAAGCTTTCCGGCTTCGTATTCTTCAATCAAAAACAACAACCCTTCAAAATACTGTTGCAGAATATAGCGCGTTCTTTGATTTCCGCTCATGGTTTGATTCAATACAAAAACATAGTCGAAAAGCGTTCCGCCGTGAATGGTAATCGCACCATTTTTGGGTTTTTCCATCAAAAATAGATTGGAGCAATAAATGAGTTTGCCGCTTTTCACTAATGACGGTGTATCGATAAACGGAGCCGCCACAGAAAGTAAAATCGGAAACGCCAAAAAGGCTATCCAATACATTTTCACCCCCCAAGAAATCAAGACAAAACCGAATAACATAACGGAGAGTAATCCGACAACTACAAAAATGATTTTGATTTGATCGACTTTGGATCTTTGGTAGAACCGGTGTTGCATCTTTCAATAACTATTAAAAACAAAACCCCGCACTTTTATTTGTACGGGGTTCTGACCAAAAACAGTAAACGATTACTTGGCATTTTTGACGATATCCTCCACGACGTCGGGATCGAGGAGTGTAGAAGTATCACCTAATTTATCGGGTTCACCCTCGGCGATTTTGCGTAAAATGCGGCGCATAATTTTTCCCGACCGCGTTTTGGGTAACCCCGTTACAAACTGAATTTTTTCGGGTTTGGCAATTTTGCCTATTTCATCCACAACGGTTCCTACAATTGAGGAGCGCGCATCATCCTCATCCTCGGGCATTTTATCGCACACTACATAGGCGTAAATGCCCTGCCCTTTCACCTCATGCGGATAACCGACAACAGCCGATTCCACCACGTTTTTATTGGCGTTAATGGCTTCTTCAATTTCGGCAGTTCCAAAACGGTGGCCGGATACGTTGATCACATCATCAACCCGACCTATTACGCGGTAGAGTCCGTCTTTATCACGTTTGGCACCGTCTCCCGTAAAATAATGATTTTTAAATGCCGCAAAATAGGTGTTTCGGCAGCGCTCGTGATCACCGTAAGTGGTTCTGAGTATCCCCGGCCACGGAAATTTCATGCACAACAAACCTTCTTTTTCGTTTTCGGTGATCTCGTTGCCGTCGTTATCCAGCAATACGGGTTGTACGCCGGGCAGCGGCAAGCCCGCATGAGCGGGTTTCATGGGCGAGTGCTTACCCAAACCGGAAAGCATGATGCCGCCGGTTTCGGTTTGCCACCAGGTATCTACAATGGGACAACGCTCTTTACCGACTAAGTTGTAATACCACCTCCAAGCTTCTTCATTGATGGGCTCACCCACCGTTCCGAGTACTTTGAGGGAGTCTAAACTATAGGAAAGCACATGGTCTTCTCCCTTACCCATTAAAGCTCTGATCGCGGTGGGAGCTGTATAAAACTGATTAACACCGTGTTTGTCGCAAATTTGCCAAAACCTTCCGGCATCGGGGTATGTGGGAACACCTTCAAACATCATGGTGGTAGCACCCGAAATCAGCGGTCCGTAAATAATATAGGAATGTCCTGTGATCCAGCCCACATCTGCCGTACACCAATACACATCACTTTCCTCAGGTTGAAATACATTTTGAAACGAGTATGCCGCGTACACCATATATCCGCCGCAGGTGTGCACAACTCCTTTGGGCTTACCGGTGGAGCCTGAAGTGTACAGGATAAACAACATATCTTCACTGTCCATTTGCTCGGCTTCACACTCTTTCTCCATACCCTCAATAGCATCATTCCACCAGATGTCACGGCCTTCTTTCATTTGCGGCGACCAGCCCAATCGATCATACACGATTACGGTTTCTACCGATTCCGTATTTTCAAGTGCTTCATTCACTACGCGCTTGAGTGGAATTTGCTTGGCTCCTCTATTTTGACCATCTGCGGTGATGACTAATTTGGCTTTGGAATCATTGATTCGATCGGCAATGGCACGGGCAGAAAAACCCGCAAACACAACAGAATGAACGGCTCCTATGCGGGCGCAGGCCAAAACCGCAACGGTAAGTTCGGGAATCATGGGCATATAAATAACCACACGATCACCTTTTTCCACTCCTTGATTTTTGAGTGCATTCGCAAATTCACAAACCTTGCCGTGCAACTCGCGATATGTCCAACGCACAAAGCGCTCTTGCGGGTCATTGGGTTCCCAAATAAGAGCGAGTTTGTTGCCTCGTTTTTCCAAGTGGCGGTCAATGGCATTCTCTGTAATATTGAGTTTGCCGTTCAAGTACCATTTTACATCCGGGCCGGTAAAATTCCAATCCAGTACTTTATCGTAAGGTTTTTGCCATTGAAACGTTTTTCCTATTTCATCCCAAAACCGGTCGGGATTTTCAACTGAGCGTTTGTATTGCTCCTTGTATTCTTCAAAAGAGTTGATTTTTAAATTCATATCTTATTTATTGCACGTGATACATTTTCTAAAGTCTTCAAATTTATAAAATCTCCGGACTACAACCGTGAAAATTACAGGTCAATTGCATTTATCAAATCTCCAATAGATGCGTAGGTGTTCGATTTAAAATATTGAATATCATTTAATTCCATCCATTTAACTTCACTAATATCCTCCTCAGTTTGCGGCTTTAACCTTTGAATTCCTTCACTTTTCATCTTAAACCAGTAAGTACATTTTAAAACGTATTTTCCTTTGAGCTTATAAACATGATACGTTTCGGGTAATTTTTCCATAATAGCCGGCTCGGGAATACCGCACTCCTCAGATACCTCTCTTACCGCACAATCCTCAATGCTTTCTCCCTTCTCCCGCTTTCCTTTAGGTAAGTCCCATTTTCCCAACCTTTTAATAACGAGTAGTTGGTTCTGAGCATTAAAAACAACACCACCTGCAGCCTCGATAAAAATAAACTGTTTTTTAAACGTTTCAAAATTTTCTTGTTGGTCAGAACCGGAACAAACCAATGCATCAATTGTCTTTTTTTCAGAGAGTAAATCGAAAATGCCATCAGGGTCTACCTGCAGATAGATTACACTTCCTGTGGATTGAAAGAACATACCATCTAATATACCATCATCATTTGGACCATAGGGTTCATCAGGGTTTAATACGGTTGTTCCATCTGAATCAAGTACAATAAACTCGTCAAAGTTATTTTCAACTTGTCCTTGATTAATAATTAAATTTAAAGGGGTGCCATCGTTACTGGTATAAGAAAATTC
>CAJXMT010000018.1 GCA_913056155.1 uncultured Cryomorphaceae bacterium | reverse complement strand
TTCGTCGTAGGCCTCTTTTATGGTTTCTGAGGAGATTCGAATGAGTTCGCGTTGAATATATTTTTGAGCAATGATGCGCGCGTGAAACTCAATGTTGGCCGCTGAGGCTACCCGGTTGGTAAGTTGAGATATAAAAAAAGGACCGCCTACGGCTTCCAATTCACCCTCTTTTTTGAGTTGCTCGGTTACCGTGAGAATGTCAATGGGCTTAGACTCGGCAAAAAGCGTTAATACCGCATTGTAAATTTTTTGGTGGGCATCTTTGTAAAAGCTGTCTTTGGATAGGATATCAATAACCTCGTTTACCGCTTCTTTTTCCAGCATAAGAGCACCTAATACGGCCTCCTCTAAATCTATAGCCTGCGGAGGTAATTTACCCAAATCAAATTGTTGTGCAAGTTGCTTGGCGTTGGTATTGGACGATTTTCTTTTTGATTTGAGTGTTTCAGACAGTTTTTCGGCCATAAAGAGCGGTTTTAATAATTCAGTATATTGCAGTAGAGCGTTTTACGGCTGTGTGTTTCCCGCATTAGAGTGCGTACAAATTTAACTCAATTTGATCACAGGGAGGAAGGAAACGCAAATGTTGTTGTAAACAAGTTATACAACGCGTCATCCACAATTGTGAATGGCGCCGAGGGAAAAAATTGCGGACAAAAAGAAGAACTAATCGTTATAAACGCCCATTTCGCAAAACTTTTGAATACGCGAGTTGATCAGAGTGTCCTTTTTTTCAGCACTTAATTTGGTTACCCATTTTTTAATTTCCCTTTTCACTGATTTAAACATTTGTTCTCGATCACTGTGAGCTCCGCCGGGTGGTTCAGATATTATTCCGTCGATGAGTTTGTTTTTCTTCATATCATCGGCGGTGAGTTTTAAAGCACCGGCGGCCTTTTCTTTGTGTTCCCAACTTCGCCATAAAATAGACGAACATGATTCGGGTGAAATAACGGAGTACCAGGTGTTTTCCAGCATTAAAACTTTATCTCCTATACCGATTCCCAATGCGCCGCCTGAGGCTCCTTCACCTATAATTATACAAATAACAGGCACTTGAAGTTGAGCCATTTCAAATAAATTACGTGCAATGGCTTCACCTTGACCCCGCTCCTCAGCTTCTAAGCCGGGATAGGCTCCGGGCGTGTCAATAAATGTGATAACGGGTTTGTTAAATTTTTCGGCTAATTTCATTAAACGCAATGCTTTGCGGTAACCTTCGGGATTGGCCATGCCAAAGTTGCGGTATTGACGCATTTTGGTGTTGATGCCTTTTTGATGACCAATGAGCATGTGTGTTTTACCGTCTATTTGACCAAAACCGCCCACGATGGCCTTATCGTCCTTAAAGTTTCTATCGCCGTGCAATTCAATAAAATTACCGCCCGTTATGGACTCTATGTAGTCCAAGGTGTAAGGTCTTTCGGGATGTCGTGAAACTTGTACTCGCTGCCAAGCTGTGAGGTTTGCGTAAACCTCTTTTTGCGTGGCTTTTAGTTTCTCCTTTAGTTCAGCTACCGTTTTTGAGGTATCCACTTTGCCGGCCTCAGCAATTTCCACGGCTTTATCCATTTGCTCATGGAGCTCTTTAATTGGATTTTCAAAATCTAAGTATGTCGGCATAAATTGTTTTTTGGTCTTTCGAAAGTACGAATAAAATCAACTGCAAAACTACAACACGTATTTTTTTTGCGTGTTTCAGTAAGTACTTTTCTATTGTTTTAAAAAGCGATGTACCTCATTCATGTGTTCGGTTTTAACCGTAATAAAATACATGCCCGCCGGTAAAAAATCTGTATGAACAGAGGTTCTCATAGTGTTTAAACGACGATTTAATAAAGATTTTCCCGATAAATCCGTAATGGTAATTTCACGAACAGCCCGGTTGTTTGATTGTACATGCAATACGCCGGCGGTGGGGTTGGGGTAAATTTTCATTTGTTTTTGGTCAGAACCCGAAACCGCCGGTGCCGATGTTATGGCACGGCCGGTATAACGTATTGAGGCACTGTCTGCAAGGCGAATAAGGTCGTTTTCATCATGGGCGGCAAAAAAGGAAAATACGATTTTACGCGTAGTGCCGGGAGCAAAAACGTAGGGACCCGATGATATGATTTGAAGTACATCCCTGCCGTTTTCATCTATGCCCGCATTGGGTCGCGATGTGCTGAGAGCTGTAAATTTTTCACGTGTTGTAAAGCCGTCTAATATTTCCACTCCGCCTCCTCCGCCGGTTACATTGTCAATAGCGTAGCTTTTAAAGCCAAAACCGCTCGTGAGTTGTACGGCACCGTAAAGCGGAGTTTGGGTACTTTTGGTAACGGCTGTTTTGTAGGTGTTCATTTCATAACTGCTGTTGCGGTTGGGGTTGGCAATATCCCAATCGGCTAACATGCCTAAGTTTACCCGGGTTATAGTACGCGAACTAATGTTTTTTACTTCATATTCAAAAAATACATATTGGTCGTGGCCAAAGTCGTTGTAAGCGGTAACGGTTTGTTTCACTTCCAATCCCAAACTGTCATTGCGCCGTTGTGAGGTTACCGTATCGCTGAAAACATTTTGTGCCCAAAAAGTTTCGGGGGCGTTGAGGTCGCGATTGATGAAGGAAACGGGTTCAAAATCCCGATCGTCTAAGTTGGGATTGTTGCGCACTACATCAACAACCATAGTGTCGCCGTTGGAATCTATCCCGCCCACCATAAAACCGCCGGAGTATAACATTGACCGGCCTTGGCCTAAGATGAAACCCAAACCGGCATCGGTTTCGCGTTTGTTATAACCCACACGGCCTACTGATGTAGCTGTGGTAGCCACACGATTGACGTTGACGTTGATAAAGGTGGGGTTTATAATGAGGTCGTAATAAAATTCTTGGGTGTGGCTGCCGTCTGATAACTCAAATGTAATGGTCACGATTTCGTTGCGCTGTTGGGTGGGGTTAATGATGAGTTCAAAAGGTTCGTTTCGGTTGTCGCGCTGTTGTGATGTAGTAAAAATACCGTATTGAATACTGTCTGTAAGCGGCGTTAATTGATTATTCGGGGTTATTTTTACTTCCACTTCTTCTGAGGTATCGAGATAATTCACAAAAGAAGCCGTTAAGCGAAGCGTGTCACCTGCTGTGTAGAAATCGTCAATACTGTCTGAGACCAAAACGTGAGCCAACTCAAACCAAGGTTGCGTTAAAGTGCCTTGCAGTGCTTGATGCGGATTTACAATACCCGCTCCCATGCGATTGAACAAGGGATCGCCGGGGTTGAGGTTGTTAAATGCCGAGGAGGTAGATTTGAGGCGGGCTGTGATTTGCCCCGGGGAAATATTCGGGAACTGCGCCTTTACCAGTGCCGCAGCTCCGGCCACTACGGGGGCGGCCATTGAAGTTCCGCTTATGGGTTTGTACCCCCCGGGTATGGTGCTTAAAATATCTTGGCCCGGTGCGGCAATATCAACCCAGTAGCCGTGATTGCTGAAACCGGATGCGGTGCCGTTGCTGCTAACCGATGCTACAGAAAGTACGTTTTCAAGTGCGGCGGGAAAAAAGGGCGTGTTGAGTCCGTTATTCCCGGAGGCGGCAACCACCAGTGCATCTTGATTTACGGTAGCGTAGGTCATTACATCTTGGGCAAATGCCGAGGGGGAAAAGCTGCCCCAGCTGCAATTGATGATGTCGGCACCTCGGTCTGCGGCATAAACCACACCCTCGTAACCGTAGGTGATGAAACTGCCCTCACCTGTTTTTACGGGTAAGTAGCGCGTTTGAAAACCTATGGAGGCCACTCCGGTGCCGTTGTTGGTTTCAGCTGCGGCAATTCCGGCAACGTGTACGCCGTGATCGTCACCTTCGCGGTGTTCGGGAATGTGATCGTTGTTTACAAAATCCCAACCGTAAAAATCATCAACATAGCCGTTGTTATCGCTGTCGCTGCCGTTGATGGGATCGGGGTAATTGAGGGCTAATTTATTGCGTAAATCAGGGTGTTCCAAGGTGGTGCCGTTATCTACAACAGCTATGACAATGGAAGTATCGCCTTGTTGAATGTCCCAAGCATCTTCGGCGTTAATGAGTTGTAAATACGACTGATCGCTATATCGCGAATCATTGGGGGTAAAGGTGAGTTTGTTGATGTACTTTTTTTCTGCATAAGCTACGTGCGGTGAGTAGGAAAGTGCATTGATGAGTTTGTTTAAATCCGTATTTTCGGGAAGTGTGATTTCATAAATGGTTCTCAACTCCACACCGGCTTGTGCGTTTCGAAAAACGGGGGGCACGGCGTTGGGGAATTTGCGAATGAAGGTAGGGCTCTGACCGAGAAACTCATCATAAAACCCGGGAATGGCAACGCCGGTATCGTGACACAGGTTGAGGTATTGGGGCTTTATTTTTACGATTAATGTTCCCGGCTTATGGTCAGAACCGAATACAAACGATGAAAAAATCACCGATAGGATGAGTAGAAGAAGGGGGTTTTTAATATTTTTCATAATGCGGAATTTCGCGTAAAAAATCAATTTGATTGTCGTTGAAGTTTATTTGTGCACAATAATGGGTGAGTCCGTTAGTCACCATTAAATACGGAACTTTAAATACCATGTTGTACCTGCCGATTTGGTCAAATGCCTTTTGGGTGATTTTAATTTCCGGTGCTTTACACTCTACTATCAAAGCAGGCTGCAGTACATTGTTGTAAACTATTAAATCGGCTCGCTTGTTTAGGGTATTGAGCGTGAGACTTTGCTCAACCGCTATGTGGGAGCGCGGGCAACCTTTTTCGCGTACCAAATATTCAATAATATTTTGGCGCACCCACTCCTCGGGAGTAAGAATGTAGTACTTTTTTCGTGTTTGGTCAAAAATTTGGGTTTTCTTTGTGTCCTCACGAAATTGAAATGAATACGAGGGTAAATTTAAGTCCTCCATAAAAAAATGAATATGCTTACAAAAGAAGAAATTATTCAAAACTGGTTGCCGCGTTATACCGGCACAAAGGTAGAAGACTTCGGTAAATATATTTTACTGACGAATTTTAAAAACTACGTTCAACTTTTTGCCGATTTGACCGGTGCAAAAGTATCCGGTGCTGAAAAGCCCATGCCCAACGTAACGCACGACGGTATCACCATGATTAATTTTAGTATGGGAAGTGCCAATGCGGCCACTATCATGGATTTATTGGCGGCGGTTGAACCCAAGGCGGTTTTGTTTTTGGGAAAGTGCGGCGGTTTAAAACGCAAGAATAAAATTGGTGATATTGTATTACCCATTGCGGCAATTCGGGGTGAGGGAACGTCAAACGATTATTTTCCGCCCGAGGTGCCCGCGCTGCCGGCTTTTACCTTGCAACGTGCCGTATCACACACGGTGCGCGAGTACGGTTTGGATTACTGGACCGGCACGGTTTACACCACAAACAGAAGGGTGTGGGAGCACGATGAGGAGTTTAAGGCGTATTTAAAAAAGCTGCGGGCTATGGCCATTGATATGGAAACGGCTACGGTTTTTAGTGTGGGCTTTTACAATAAAATTCCCACCGGCGCTTTGTTGTTGGTCTCTGATCAACCCATGATTCCGGAGGGCATTAAAACCACCGCGGGCGATGAACATGTTACCACCAATTTTGTGGATAAACATATAAAAATAGGAATAGACTCTTTAAAAGAGATTCGTGAGAATAAAAAATCTGTCAGGCATTTGAGGTTTGAGTGAGCGGGGGTGGAGATTGGATAACGGAGAATAGATAATTGGAGATTGGAGATTGGGAAGGCGGAGAATAAAGAATAGAAAGTAGAATTCCGAGAACGGGAAATAGTGGGGCGGAAAATAGGGGGGTGGGATCGAGACGGTGAGAAGTGAGTCCGGGGTTGTTTCCCGCTTCACCGTATGCAAAAAGAAAGGTGCCGGCATGCACTCGATATTATTTACCTTTGTAAAACCAAAAAAAGATAATATGTACGGAGATTTAGAACAACATTTAAAGAAGGAATTACAACAAATTAAAGACGACGGCTTGTTTAAAAAAGAGCGCGTGATCACCACTCCGCAAGGAGCCGAAATACAAACTACGGAGGGGAAAACGGTTTTGAACTTTTGTTCCAATAATTATTTGGGATTGAGCTCTCACCCCAAGGTGATTGAGGCGGCTCATAAAGCGCTGGATACACATGGTTTTGGTATGTCCTCGGTGCGGTTTATTTGCGGGACGCAGGATATCCACAAGGAGTTGGAAGCCAAAATTGCCGATTTTTTGGGTACGGAAGATACCATTTTGTACGCAGCGGCTTTTGACGCGAACGGCGGGGTATTTGAACCCATTTTGACTAAGGAAGACGCTATTATTTCCGATTCACTCAACCACGCCTCAATTATTGACGGTGTGCGTTTGTGTAAGGCGGCGCGATACCGCTACGAGAATAACAACATGGAGGATTTGGAAAAGCAGTTGCAAGCTGCAGAGGGCGCTCGATTTAAAACCATTGTGACAGATGGCGTTTTCTCCATGGACGGCTATGTGGCACAACTGGATCAAATTTGTGATTTGGCCGAGAAGCACAATGCTTTGGTAATGGTGGATGATTGCCATGCTACCGGCTTTATCGGCAAAACCGGTCGCGGCACGCACGAGCTCAACAACGTGATGGGTCGCGTGGATATTATCACCGGTACGTTGGGCAAGGCATTGGGCGGTGCTATGGGCGGTTTTACCTCGGGCCGTAAAGAGATTGTTGAAATGTTGCGCCAGCGGTCGCGCCCTTATTTGTTCTCCAACTCATTGGCACCCTCAATTGTGGGCGCCTCAAATGCGGTTTTTGATTTGCTGAGCGAAAGCACGCATTTGCGCGATAAGTTGGAAGACAACGTGAATTATTTTAAAAAGAATATCAAGTCTGCCGGTTTTGAAATCAAAGACGGCGACTCAGCTATCGTGCCCATTATGCTTTACGATGCTTCGCTCTCACAAAAATTTGCAGACCGGCTTTTAGAAAAAGGGATTTACGTTATCGGGTTCTTTTATCCGGTAGTACCTAAAGGTCAGGCGCGCATTCGGGTGCAGTTATCGGCCGCTCACGAAAAAGAGCATTTGGATGCTGCGGTAAAAGCCTTTGAAGAAGTAGGCAAGGAACTGCATGTTTTGAAGTAACAGCTTACATTGTTAAAGTACAATGCCTCGGGTGAAAGCTCGGGGCATTTTTGTTTGCAGGCACTTTGGACGTTGACATTTGGGGGTGAAGCATATTGTGATACGGGCTTGCAGGCGTCATGAATGGATTCGTATTTTGGACCGCTGTTTTATATACAGCCCTCTTTTTGGTCAGAACCCTCAAAGCTTATGGAATAAAAGTTTTTTACGCATTTACCAAATAAAATTTCATATTTTTTTGGCTGTTAACCGGGAAGCATTTAAATTTGGCGTTTATTCATATTTTTTAAACTCTTAATAACTTACTATGATGTTTAATTCTACAACAGGCCGCAACAGGCCGTCTAAAACAAAGTTTAATCGTAGCCGCTGCATTGGTATTTAGCGGATTTTATTCCGTGAAAATGCAAGCCCAATGTTCGGGTGTAAACTCTGATCCTTTTACACAGCAAGATCGTTGCCGCAGTGAAGCCGACGGCGATTATGATAATTCTTTTCAAGATAGAATTGAAGCCGTTAACCTGCAAATGGGCGATTCACTCGACGGCGTGAGTGCAGGCGCCAAACAAAAATTTCGCTCACTTTTTGTCAATGGAATGATAAATGGTAAAGGTGGTTTTGCGATGACAGAGTGGTTTAATGATACTTCAAATATAGTTGATCGTGATCGTTTTTCATTATCAGATGAACCCGGGGTTATTTTTGCTGTTGACGGTGACGGGGATTGTGTTTATGAACGAGAAGACGAATTTTTACACTGGGCGGTGGAACAAGAGTTTGATGAGTTGATTCTTTATAATATTGATAATTTGTTGAAGTACGGGAATAGAGTGATTATGAATTACCCGGATCCGGATTCAAATTATAAACCGGAACCGGATGATGGGCCGAATGAAGGCATGAATGATAACATTATGGGCGAGCGAGAAACAATAGAATGGCATTTGTCCCGCTTTATTTACAAAGCCAAAACGGAATATGGATTTGAGGTTGTGGCGGCAGTGGATAAAGGGACTGACAGTGCAGGCTTTGCCGGTAGTTTTTATGATTTTCACATCAATCAAACCCGATCCGGCTACAATTATGAAAAGTATATGGATTTGTTTGGGGATTATTGTACTGAGTTTTTTCAAGATTATATGGATGATTTCTTGTATAATCCACAGTATATTGAATATAAGGAATACGGAGAGGATACATTGTTTTTTCCAAAAGACGTTGACGGTAGAATTTCAACTTTGGATAAAATGGTAGTGGACGTTTTTAACCTGTATGTTTTTCAAATGCGCACCGGATTTGGCATGGTGGTATCCGGTGGAGGTGACCCGGACGCGACAACTTCCTGTAATTCGTTGCCCCAACCAAGTTCCTGTGCTATGGGATTTGATGCCCACTTATATGAGTGGGAATGGTGGGATACAAATGATGGAGAGCAAGCTGATTTTGAATTGGACGCATTAGTCATGTTAGTTAAAGTCGTAAAAAACCTGTTGGATACAGATGTTTGCCCCACAGGTAACTACATTTGTCAAGATCGCACGGAAAGAGGCACTTGGGGAGCTTCTAATTACTCCGCTCAAGATCGAGTGGATTCAATTGATAATGTTGCAGATCGAGTATATTTGTATGCATACAACAGCAATCCTTGTGATTTGTACAATTCCACACAAAGCAGTCCCGGCAAAGTGTTTCATGAAAAACTGGAGCTGTTTGCTGATAATAGTTTGGGCGGTGATAACAACACCACGGTAATTGTACCCGTATTTAACGCCAAATACCACAGCGATACCCGCTGTTCAGAGGATAGACCTGTTTATTATGGTGACGGTAACTTTGGCTGTGCTGAAGTTGATCCGGATTCCATTCCTTGCGATTTTTGCAACGACTACAGCGGCAATGCATTAAATAGCTTAGCGCCTCATTATCCCAAACAAATGGGTTTTGTAGAAAATGTTTTTCAGGATCAATACGATTTAAATCCGGCAAAAACATCTGCTCAAATTTCAGATAATACTATTTTGGGTTACTGTTGGTTTAAATCTTCATTGTTGCAGGAGAATGATGTTATTTCAGGTATAGAAGTGATAGAACCTCAAGCAAATACCAATACAGTTGTGGTTTACCCCAATCCCTCAAGCACGGGAGAATTCATCATTCAATCCAAAGAGGAATCTATTTCACAAATTGATGTATTCACCACTACGGGGCAAATGATTTATTCGCAAAAGGTCAATGCCCTTCAAGAAAATATACATATTGATACCAAGGGCATTTATTTGGTGCGCGTCACGACCCGTGACAACCAAACAGAAACTTTGAAAATAGTGAACCAATGAGAAATCAATTATTAAAAAAGATTTCAATGGTTATCTACTCAGTACTTTGCGTTTGCGCTTTGCAAGCGCAAAGTGTTGAGTATATAAACGGGAATATCCGGGGAATTGACGTGAATAAAACGGTGATGAACAATAACGGGGAGTTAATCATTGCCGGTTTAAGCGGCGGCAACCCTTCTGTCATGAAAATGGATACGTTGGGCAATGTGTTGTGGCACAAAACTTTTTCCGGGGAACCCGTTCGTAATAACTCCCATCATCAATGGCATTTTTGGGATTTACGCACGGATGCGGAGAACAATATTTATTTGTATGCGGAAGAAATCTATTCGGCATTTACTCCGCCACCGCGCATCACCAAACTTGACAATAGCGGTGAGTTGATTTGGGCAAGTGCCGATTTGCCTCCCGCATTTGAGTACGAACCCAATATAAGCACTTGGCTGCATGTAGGTGACACAACTTTAACCATATCGTACATGTCAGAAACTGTATCCCGTGTACATCTCACTACCGGGGAAGTATTGGGAAAGGACTCTGTTTTAAGTGCATCGTGGATTAATAGTCGCACAAATGACATCTATTACAACGGAAAAGAATACCGGGAATCCACGTTGGGTCTTTTAGCTTTTGATAAATCAGGAGCATATTCTATTGAGCCTAATCCTATGAGTTCTCCCAATGATATAAAGAACATAGATTCAAACGGGTTCTATGTTTTAAGAAATAGACCTAGAGGTACAGTTCAACGCAGTGTTAATGTGCGTCAATTACAACTTTTCGATTATCAAGGCGACTTGATAAGGAAGAGGAACGTTATAAATGAATCAACCTTCAATCACGAAGACAGCCTGTCAAACTCCGGTTCTTTTGATTGTTATTTATTTCATCCTCAAAAAGGGATTTTACTCTTTGGTACTTATCACCGGGAAATTAATGCAGATAGTTTTATTGTCGGCAACCAATTCACACAAGTCCGACCTTCTGATTTTGAAGTATTGTATGACACATTAATTGAAGGAGTAATGCAATGGAAAAATTCACATTTTGCAAATACAGGTGATCAAATATACGTTCAAGGTAGTCGTTCACCCGGGGGCAGAGGCGCTTTTGTTATGAAAGTGAATTTAAAAGACGTTGATGAATACCCCGCATCATCGGTTCCTGAGAAACATAAAAAAACCAATACGATAAAAATTTACCCCAACCCTTCAACCACCGGCGAATTCATCATTCAATCCAAAGAGGAATCTATTTCACAAATTGAAGTGTTTACCACTACGGGGCAAATTGTTTATTCACATAAGGTAAACGCCCTGCAAGAAAATATACACATGGATACCAAGGGCATTTATTTGGTGCGGGTCACTACCCGTGACAACCAAACAGAAACCTTGAAAATTGTGAACCAATGAGAGGCTCAATTATTGAAGTCGTTTTACCCCGTTTGGAGTCATGAAAATTACAAAAAGCTAATGCGATTCATTTTTAAATGTATACAAAGTAACCGATTGTTGGATTTACAGTGAACTTATATCGGTTTTTTATTTCCCATTTCTCAACTCCAACACCTTTTGCCGAACAGCCTCAGCGAACTGTGCGGGGTTTAAATCGCTCATTTCATCGGGATGGATGGGTCGGCCGATGTGAACGTGAATGGTGCCGGGGTGTATTTCAAATTTACCGGCAGGAATACACTCCGCAGCCCCTTTCACTGAAACCGGTATAATCGGAATGCCCGTACTGCGTGAGAGCAAAAAGCTCCCCTTTTTAAATGTTTCTACTTTACCCGTTCTGCTGCGTGTGCCCTCGGGAAAAGACATCACATTTTTACCACGCTTGATTTGTTCACCCGCCTTGATCATGCTCTTTTTGGATTTCTCACGGTTTCCGCGGTCAATGAAAATCATGCCTACCGCCCACATATACCACCCCATAAAAGGTACTTTTTGCAATTCCTTTTTGGCGATAAAAAAAAGGGCTTCCGGTATCGCAGAAAAAAGCGCGGGAATATCAAAATTGCTTTCGTGATTGCTCACAAATATGAATTTATTCTTGCTGTAAAATTGACGAGAGTGCGGATTGTTGACCTCCAATTTAACGCCTGTTACTCCAAATAAGCACTTAGACCATAATTTAGAAGCAATGCGAAGGGCATTGGCTTGACCCATCGGGAGCAGGATGAATCCCAAAAACGCGAAAAAAGCGGTGAATACGCCGATGGCCGCTATTTGAAGCCAATCTATGATTTTTTGTACAATTCTCATTTGAACGCGCAAAGGTAAACTTTTACACAATCGCTCGAAGTTTACCGGCGTTTTCCCGGTTTTGCCTGCTCACTATTCCCGCGGATATCGTTATTTTGCACAAAATATTTTTACATGCTCACTCAAGATACCGACAAAAAACTTTTCCTTTTAGATGCCTACGCACTTATTTATCGATCGTATTTCGCGTTCAGCAAAAATCCGCGTATCAACTCCAAAGGCATGAATACCTCGGCCGTCATGGGTTTTACCAACACCCTGAACGATGTATTGAAAAACGAAAAACCCACTCATATTGCCGTTGTGTTTGATCCGCCCGGCGGACCTACCAACCGCACTGATGATTACGTGGAGTACAAAGCCAACCGACAAGAAACGCCCGAGGATATCAAAATTTCCATTCCCTACATCAAAGAAATTTGTAAGGGGTTTGGAATTCCCACCGTGGAGGCACAAGGCTACGAGGCCGATGATGTGATAGGAACCCTGGCCAAGCAAGCTGAGAAGGAAGGCTACACCGTTTACATGATGACCCCCGATAAGGATTTTGCTCAATTGGTATCAGAACACATTTTTATGTACCGCCCCGGCAGAATGGGAAATGCCGCCCAGATTTGGGGCGTTCCCGAGGTTCAAGAGCGGTTTCAAGTAAAAGATGTGTTACAGGTTATTGATATTTTAGGCCTTTGGGGCGACTCGGTGGATAATATTCCCGGCGTACCCGGAGTAGGGGAGAAAACCGCTAAAAAAATGATTGCCGATTACGGCAGCATGGAAAAAATTTACGAGAATATTGAAGATTTTAAGGGCAAGCGAAAAGAAAACCTCGTTGAGTTCAAAGAACAAGCTGAAATGTGCAAAATGCTGGCCACCATTCTCATCGATGCGCCGGTAGAATTCGACGCCGAAGAGTACGTCATCAGTCCGCTCAACCACGAAATCCTCAAACCTGTTTTTGCCGAGTTGGAATTTCGTCAACTGAGCAAACGTATTTTAGGGGAGGAATTAACGCCCGATGCACAACCCGATTTGTTTTCTGCAGTGCAGGAGGATGGTTCTGACCAAAATGATGAAACGGATGCATTTAAGACCCTTGAGGATATAAAAGTGAATTACAAAACCATTGAAAGTGAGGCCGATTTAAAAGATTTGGCCGGCAGATTAAAGCAAACCAAAGCTTTTTGTTTTGATACGGAAACCACCTCGGTAAATGCCCATGAGGCAGAGCTGGTGGGTATTGCCTTTTCCTATGCCAAACACGAGGGCTATTATGTGCCAGTGCCTGAAAATGCAAAGGAGCGCAAAAAAATACTTGAGGTGTTAACACCTGTTTTTCAGGAGGAAAAACTCAAAATTGCTCACAATATAAAGTACGATTTAAATGTGTTGCGGCATCACGGCGTTGAGGTAAAGGGAGCGTTTTTTGATACGATGGTAGCTCATTATTTAATCGATCCCGAGAACAATCGCCGCAGTATGGATGTACTGGCAGAGCAGTATTTAAATTACACGCCCAAACCCATTAGTGAGCTGATTGGTAAGAAGGGGAAGAATCAAAAAAGTATGCGCGAGGTACCTGTAGAGGAGGCTTCAAAATACGCTTGTGAAGATGCTGATGTAACGTATCAGTTGTATGAGATTTTTGAAAAGCAATTGAAGGAAACCAAAACCGATACCATCTTTTATGATATCGAAATGCCCCTTGTTGAGGTGCTTTCTGTTATGGAGTGCGAGGGTATTAGGTTGGATAAAAGCAAGCTGGGGGACTTATCGGAGAGCCTGGCCGGTGAAATTGAGGAAATAGAAAAAAAGGTATATGAAGTGGCCGGGGAAAAGTTCAACATCGGTTCGCCTAAGCAAGTGGGTGAAATATTATTTGATAAACTCAAAATAAGCGATAAGCCCAAAAAGACTAAGAGCGGACAATACGCTACAAGTGAAGAGGCGCTGAACGCCGTAAAAGGAAATCACGAAATTGTGCGTCTCATCCTCGAGTATCGTGAATTATTGAAACTCAAAAATACTTATGTGGATCCGCTGCCCGAGTTGATCAACAGTAAAACCGGACGCATTCACACCAATTTTAATCAAGTGCGCGCCGCAACCGGCAGATTGAGTTCAGACAAACCCAATTTGCAAAATATACCCATCAGAACCGAAAGAGGCCGGTTCATCAGAAAAGCCTTCGTGCCTCGCGATCACAAGCATCAACTATTGGCGGCAGATTACTCTCAAGTGGAGTTACGCGTGATAGCCGCACTGGCCAAAGAGGAAAATATGATTGCCGACTTTAAAGACGGAAAAGACATACACGCTTCTACAGCCGCTCGCGTTTACGGCGTAAAGCAGGATGAGGTTACCCGCGAATTGCGCGGAAACGCCAAAACCGTGAACTTTGGAATTATTTACGGTATATCAGCCTTTGGCTTGTCTCAACGTATTGATATATCGCGCGGTGAAGCCAAGGAGATTATCGATAATTACTTTGAGCAATACCCGGCCATTAAAAAATACATGGATGCGCAAATTGAGTTTGCTCGCGAGCACGGTTACGTGGAAACCATTAAAGGCCGCCGGCGCTATTTGAGAGATATCAACTCTAAAAATGCCACCGTACGCGGTTTTGCCGAGCGCAACGCCATCAACTCGCCCATTCAGGGTTCCGCTGCCGATATCATTAAAATAGCCATGATCAATATTTTTGAAGCCATGAAAAAAGAAAAATTCAACTCCAAAATGTTGCTGCAAGTACACGATGAATTGATATTTGATGTGGCCGCCGGTGAGGAGAAAAAACTCATGGAACTGGTCAAAAAGGAAATGTCGGGCGCCGTTCAACTTGAGGTTCCCCTTGATGTAGATGCTCAGTTGGGAGCGGACTGGCTGGAAGCTCATTAACATATTCTTGGTCAGAACCGAAAGCGCCGCCGGCTTTAAAAACAGAGTGAGGAAGAGGGAGAGAGCGAGGGCGCTGTTTGGGAAGTTGCACAATATCGGTTAGAAGGCTTTTTTTGTATATTGTTTTATAGGTGAGTTTTGTTTGTGCGTCGCAGACGCACTTCTCCGCCTGCCGGGTTATAAACGCGGCAGAGAGGTTGAAGGAAAATTAGCGGTTAAAGCTGCAGATTGAGATAAGCCTCGTAGAGGCGACATTTTTGTAGAAATCATGAATCAGAAGTATTTCCTGAGCCTCATAGAGGCGACACCTTGAAACCAGAGTGAGGAAGAGGGAGAGAGCGAAGGCGCTCATTCGTAAGCTGTACCATCTCGGTTTGCGGGCTTTTTTTGTATATTGTTTTATAGGTGAGTTTTGTTTGTGCGTTGCAGACGCACTTCTCCGCCTCCCTCGTTACAAACGAGGGAGAGAGGCGCAGCGTGTTCCAAATGCCGCTCCCACGATTGACGCACAAAGCGAGTCAACCTCGACCTCGACCTCGACCTACGTTGGGCACACTAGTTCGAGCAAGAACTACAAATTATGCGTTGAGCACCAACTACACGCCTCACTCTTTACGTTTACCCCCAACGCTAGTTGGTGGGCCTTACGAAATCGCTGTTGCTCGGCGTTGCGTCCCGCTACGTCGCGCTTATCCCGGCGTCCCCGCCGGTTTTGCTCGAATTGTAAATCTTGTTTCTAATGCCGCTAATGTGATTCACGCACAAAGCGACCTTCACCATTCACCTTTGAGCTTTCACCTTTCATGCGGCTTGTACAAAAGCTAGAGCAAGAAATAAAACCATTCGTTGAGCACCGGCTAACCGCCTTGCGAAAATCGCCCGGCCACCACCAATCGTCCATGCCCAATGCTCCACGCTCCTTGCCCCATGCAAAGGTCGCAGCGTGTTCCAAACGCCGCTCCCGTCACTGACGTGGAAACGACCTTCACCTTTAAGCTTTCACCGTATTATGCACAATAGATTCAGCAAAAACCACAAACCACGCGGCGACTGCAATCTCTATTCGGTTCTGACCAAAAAATAAAAAACTAATTGATTTGATCACCGCGCAAACGCCGAAAACGTTTTCGGGCATCGGTGGCGTGTAAACTGCCGGGGAAGTCGATGAGTATTTTTTCGTACAGCTCTTTGGCTTTGGTTTCGTTGTTGAGGGTTTCCTCATGCAAACGGCCCAAACGGTAAACAGCATCATCGCCCAAAATTCCCTGTGTGTGATATTTTATGATGGTTTCCAAGGCTTTGGCAGCATTTTCATACTCGTACTTTTTCATGTAAATTTTGTAGCGCATGAATTCAATATCGTCTTCTAAACTGTGACCGGGAAACTCGTTTTGAAGGGCATTGAGCATTTGTAAGGCACTGTCGTACTTGGTTTGTGCTAAATACAAATCGGCAGCGGCGTACATTTCCATGGGAACGTAACTCGTGTCAATGGTGGTGTTGTCGCGAATAAGATTGGCCAAGTAGATGGCATCGTTTGAAATGAGTTTGGAGGTGGAGCCTTTGAGTACATCCAGTTGGGCTTGGGCATAGTCAAAGTTACCGGTGTAGTAATAGACTTTGGCAGCTTTGTATTTGGCTTCATCGCCCAAGTCATCGTATTTAAAGGCGCGCTCGGCTTGCATGTAGTAGAGGGAGGCATCCCAAATTTTACCGGCGATTAACAAGTAATCGCCAACGGCTATTTTTGCGCGCGCTTTGGTGCTTTCGCGAATGCCGCGGAATTCCATGATTTTTTCGAGTCTGTCAATGGCTGTGCTGAGTGCATTGAGTTTGTAGGCTTCAATTTGTGTGAGCTCTATGAGGGTTTGCGCTTTGAGGTCTGAGTTAGGCCAGTCCCCGGTAAGTTTGAGGTATTCGTCTTTTAATGCGTTGTACCGTGCTTGATCGGGCTCGGGGTCTTGATCCAGCTTTTCCTTTTCTACGGATAATCGATTTTGCACAGCACTGTAATAATGCCGGTTGCGCGTTCCTTTTTGGGCTACTGCGGCGTAGGCATCTCGGGCTACGTCGTATTTACTGTTGGCGCGCGCCATTTTGGCTAAATCCATCAATCGGGAGCCGTCTTCATTATTTCTTTTATCCAATGCTCGCGCTTGGGTAAAGGCTCCGTAAAAGTCGTTTTGCTGCATGTACAGCCAAATGAGCATTTCGGGGAATATTTGATTTTCGGTATTGGATTGCACTTTTTTCAGGAGTCGCCGGCGCAACACATCTACCAATTCGTGATCTTCTTGAAAGTCGATATTGCGGTTGAGGACACTGCGCACGCTGCGCTCATAACCGGGGTTTACCTCAATAAGTTCGAGGTAGAGGTCAATCATTTCTTCGTGCCTGCCCATTTGACCGTAAACCTCGGCAATTTCATAGTTGAAGGCGTAAAAGCCGCGAATGAGTTCTTTGCCTTTATCGTAGGTGTCCAGGGCGAGTTGGAATTCACCCATGCGGGCAAAGTCGCGCGCTATATTGATGATTTCATTTCGGTTGCCCTCGAGGTTGTCAATGATATCTTCCCACGTTTTTTGGGCTTTTTTGTCTTCATCGGTATCGCGGTAGAGTTTCCCCAAATCCATTTGCATGTCTGTACCTCCCCAACCTTTACGCACGGCTTTTTTCATCATTTTTTCGGCGCGCTCGTAGTCTTCGGTTTCCAGCAGGCACTTTACAACGCGCTGAAAGTAAAACGGGTCGTTGGTGTTGTCATACAGCTTTTCATAGTACATAAGGGCTTTGTCGTACTCATTGTTGTTGTAGTATTGATCGGCCAATTGACGATCTACATTTTGTGCCTGTGACACAAATGCAACAAGTATAAAGAGGACAAAAGGTAGTGCGCTGCGAAAGTTCATATAGGGGTTTAACGAATTCCTCTTCGGTTTAGTTCTTGAATGATGGAGTCGGCGGTTTTTTCATATTCTTCGTGGCGCTCCAATCCTTTTTGGTACTTGCCGGCTATGAGGTTGTAGCGTTGCATTAAGGTAGTGGCGGCCTCCCATTCAGTGCGTATGTATTGTTGCACTTGTGCACTGTCAATACGGTCGGCTTTTAAATCGTGTTTTAAATCTTTGAGTTGTTGAATACTGTACTCCATTTCACTTTGGAGGCCGTCACCGTTTTCCAGAATAACCTTTAGCAACTTGCGGTTGATTTTGTAGTTACCCAGTTTACCGGCTAATTTTAAGCCCATACTGTCGGGGTAATTTTTTTGAATAAAGTGCAAGTCGCTTTCTGCCTTTTCTTTGGCCTCGGCAATTTTTTTAGCATCCAGCGTTTCCAGTTGCTGAAGCGACGTGTCTAACATCGTAATCAAACTGTCTATACGTTCAATTTTTGCGGTATGAACGCTGCTTTCACAACCGGCGATGATTGTGGTTCCGACCAAAATAAAGATGATCAATTTTTTCATGTTGCGTTATTTGGTGATGTATTCAAACCCGGTGTAAGGCACAAGGGCGGCGGGAATTTTTATACCTTTTTCCGTTTGGTTGTTTTCAATCAGAGCCGCCAAAATACGGGGAAACGCCAAAGCCGAGCCGTTGAGCGTATGTACCAATCGGGTTTTGTTGTTCTCATCTTTAAAACGGCATTTGAGGCGGTTAGCTTGATAGGTTTCAAAGTTGGAGATGGAGCTAACCTCTAACCAGCGTTTTTGTGCGGCGCTGTACACTTCCAAATCAAAAGTCAGGGCAGCGGTAAAGCCCAAATCGCCGCCGCAAAGGCGCAATGTGCGGTAGTTGAGTTCCAGTTTGGCCAGTAGTGATTTCACGTATTCCACCATGTTGTTTAAGGTGGTGTTCGAATCCTCAGGTCGTGTGATTTGCACTATTTCTACTTTGTCAAATTGGTGGAGGCGGTTGAGTCCGCGCACATCTTTACCGTACGATCCCGCCTCACGACGAAAACACGGTGTGTAGCCGCACATTTTCACCGGTAAATCTTCTTTTTTGAGGAGTTCATCACGGTAAATATTGGTGATGGGCACTTCAGCGGTGGGAATCAAGTACAAGTCTTCTTCCTGTACGTGGTACATTTGACCTTCTTTATCGGGGAGTTGGCCGGTGGCAATTCCCGTAGACTCATTGACTAATAACGGCGGTACTATTTCCTTATAGCCTGCGCGCTCTGCCTCATCTAAAAAGAAGGAGATCAAGGCGCGTTGCAGCCGGGCACCTTTTCCCGTATAAATGGGGAATCCCGCTCCCGTTACTTTAACGCCGCGCTCGAAATCAATAATGTCATATTCTTTGGCTAAATCCCAGTGCGGTTTGGCATCGGTTGTTAATTCCGGTTTTTGACCAAACTCCTCAATCACCTCATTGTCTTCATCACTTTTGCCGGCCGGCACTTGTGCGTTGGGCACGTTGGGTATAGAAAGCAGCAGGTTGTTGATTTGGCGCTCGGCTTTAGAAACGCGCTCAAAAAGTTCTTTGGTTGACGTTTTTAACTCGCCGGTTTTGGCTTTGAGTTTTTCGGCTTTTTGGCGATCTCCCGATTTAAACGCGGCTCCAATTTCTTTGGACATTTTGTTTAATTCGGCTTGTTGCGCATCGGCCTCGGTTTGTGATTGACGTCGAACTTCATCCCGTTCAACAATTTCATTAATCACTTTTTCACCGTCAAAATTTCGAATTTTGAGTCGGTCTATGATTTCGTTTTTGTGCTCTCGAACGTAGCTGAGCTGAAGCATGATGTATCGTATTATTGAAAGTGTAAAACTGAACTGCGAAGGTGGTGATTTTTCGGGCATTTATCAACCGTAACCGGTTAAAAAACGAATGTGTGATAAACAAAAAAATCCCGACCGTAATCGGGCGGGATTTTTAATGTTGTAACGGGATAGAAAGCACAAAACGCGCCTGTAATAAAGCGTTCACTTCCTATTTAATCCCGAGGATTTTAGTTGTTTTCAAAAGGCTCAACAGAAACAAAAGATTTGTTTCCGTGACGTCTTTTAAAAGTAACCATACCGTCGTTCAATGCGAACAAGGTGTGATCTTTTCCAATTCCCACATTTGCGCCGGGGCGGTGTTTGGTACCGCGTTGACGTACAATAATGTTTCCCGCTTTAGCGGCTTGGCCGCCGAATATCTTCACGCCAAGGCGTTTCGATTCTGATTCGCGACCGTTTTTACTACTTCCTACACCTTTCTTATGAGCCATAACAAATAAGTTTATGCGTTATTACTTAGATTCTTTTGATTCTTTTTTGGGAGCTGCCTTTTTCGTTTCAGCCTTTTTTTCGTCGGCTTTAGGTTTGGCAGCAGTCTTTTTAGCAGCGGGTTTCTTCGCGGCGTCTCCTTTCTTCTCAGCCGGTTTGGCTTCGGTCTTGGATTTAGACGCCGTTTTTTTCACTGCTTTTTTCTCGGCGGGTTTATCGTCGCCGTCCTTTTTAGATTCAGCTTTTTTGGCGGGCTTTTCCGCTTTTTTGGGAGCGGCTTTTTTCGATCTGCCTTTTTCGCTGATTTCCGTAATTTGGATAGAGGTCATATACTGGCGATGACCCTGTGTTTTTTGGTAACCTTTTCGTCGTTTCTTTTTGAAAACAACTACTTTGTCACTTTTCATGTGCTCTAACACCTTAGCGCTCACTGATGCGCCGTCTATAACCGGGGCGCCAACATTTACTTTGCCGTCGTTATCGATAAGTAGAACTCTGTCAAAATCAACTTTTGAACCTTCTTTCTCGTCTAAACGATGTACAAATACCTGTTGGTCTTTTGCAACCTTAAACTGCTGCCCTGCTATTTCAACAATTGCGTACATGCTATTTGATTTAAAATATGTGTTTATAAAAGGGCTGCAAAAGTAATAACTTTTTTCTCATTACGTGACGGTTGCGCAAACTTTTTTCTCGAGTATCTGTTTTGGTCAGAGCCGTAGGCGCGGATGAGGTGACGCACCGTCAATTGCGTTAAAATACGCCGTGGGGAGATTCGGTGTTTCAGCTTTTTCGCTTTTCAACTTTTTTATTGAGTACAACATTTGCTTTTTTCAACTTTTTTCACCTCACTAATTGGAGGCTCGTTACGAAACACTAAATGAAACTGCCTTAAATATACTTTTTAATTGAAGTAAGTCGCATTTTGATTATCAATACAGTTCAGGCACCCAATGACACAAATAATAATTTACCTTTGGCGAAAATTACATTTATGAAAGAAAAAATTACGCTGTTGTTCTTGATTATCGGCTTGCTCTCCAATCTAAATTTGAAAGCCGGTTCCGGCGATACAACTCGTGTTTATTCGCACGATGAAACGCACTGGCTTTTTAAAGGGTATCCGCAAACGTTTTTGGATACGGCTCAATTTCCGCAAAACGGTGAGTACAGCAAAATTGTAATGTATTACGTGTTGGGATGTCCGCAAAACGGGTGTAGCGAGTGGGATTACAAAACCAATATTGAAGTGTGGAATCCCATTACAGACAGCACCTTTGAACGGGTAGAGCTGGCTCGAGTGATTACACCCTATGCGGGAAATAAAAATAACGGTTGGTTTCACGAATATCGTTTTGATGTTACGGATTATGCCGATTTATTAAAAGGAGAAAAAATAATCAATGCCTATTACGGCGGTTTTCAAGACGGTTTCACCATCACCGTATATTTTGACTTCATTGAAGGAACACCGCCACGAGATGTAATGGGTTTTCATCAATTGTACCGCAGCGGCGGGGGCGGATTTAAATACGGTTTTCAAAATGACCCCATTGAGTCTCACACTTCGGGAGCTGAGGTGAATATCAACGCAGAGACCAAAGCGGCGGTTGTGCAACACACCGCAACAGGTCACGGATTTGGCAACAGCAACGGCGGTAATCCCGATAATTGCGCCGAGTTTTGCCGCAAATGGTTTAACGTAGAAGTGAACGGTACAGAGCAATTTAGAGCATATATTTGGGACGATGGCTGCGGCGCCGAACCCAATTACCCGCAAACCGGTACGTGGATTTACAACCGCGCGGGATGGTGTCCCGGCGGAGCAGCTCAAGTGCACCGTGCCGATGTGTCGCAAGCGGTAAATGCGGTGTCTATGAATGCCATCGACTTAGATTGGCAAAATTACACTTACAACGGAGGCTCTAGTTTTGATATTCACTATTGGTCCGAAACGCATTTGTTTGAATATTCAGAACCCAACTTTCAAACCGATGTAGAGGTGGAGAGTATTTTAACACCCACTACCTATGATCGGTTTTCACGTGATAATCCCACTTGTGCCAATCCCAAGGTGGTGTTTCGCAATGTGGGTGCCGATGAAATAACTTCGGTACGGTTTGATTACGGACTCCAAAACGGTGAAAAATACGAGTATTCCGCCGCCGTAAGTATGGCGTTTTTAGAGCGCGACACGGTTGAATTACAAATGCCGCCTCAAAATTTTTACGCCGGCTCCAATTCGGTTCTGACCATAAAATTGCTGAGTGCCAACGGAAAGCAAGACCAACAAGCGCACAACAATGAAAACAGCGCCCGCTTTGAATCGGCTCCCGTACATCCCGGGGAGGTGGTGTTGCGACTACAAACGAATAACAGGGCAAATGAAAATTGGTATTATTTGCGCAAAGTGGGCGGGGACACACTTATATTCAGAACCCAATTGCAAAACCTGACGCAGTATTATGATACGCTCAATCTCACCAACGGATGTTACGAGTTTTATATTTATGACGAGGCCGGTGACGGATTGAGTTTTTGGGCCGATAATACCGTGCAAGGGGGGAATATGCGTTTAACGAATTTGGGTTTGAATACCAACGACCCCACTTTTTTAGAGACGTTTCCCAACGAATTTGGTACGTTTTTTAAATACAGCTTTACCGTCGGCTACGATATGACAGAGGGCGACCCCGCTTACAATGAAGATTGGAATCCTGATGATCCGTTGAGCGTTGAAAATGAAATTATTTCGGGCATTAATCCCGAGTTGAGGTTGTATCCCAATCCGGCGAAGAACAGACTAACAGTTGATTTGGAAGGATTTGGCGGTGATGTGGAAATACGCATGACTACGCTGTCCGGAAAAACGGTTTATTCCCGTTCCCACGGCATGAGAGGTTTTGGCGTTTTTGATGTAGATGTTTCAAGTTTTGCCGGCGGTGTTTACATCGTGTCAGTGCTCGGTGAGCAAGGGATGTTGACGGAAAAGGTGGTGATTCAGTAGTTTGATATTGTAAAGGGCATTCAACTTTCCAAACAACTCAATAAAAAAGCCGGCTTTGTGAAAAGCCGGCTTTTGCATATAAACACCTTGTAACCCTCTTATTTCTTTTCGAAATTCGAGATAGTATCGGTAATAATTTTGATACACTCGTGCAGTTGCTCTTCAGTCATCACCAAAGGCGGTGCAAATCGAATGATGTTGCCGTGTGTGGGTTTGGCCAGCAAACCGTTCTCGGCTAATTGTATGCAAATGTCCAGTGCAGTGGTA
>CAJXMT010000017.1 GCA_913056155.1 uncultured Cryomorphaceae bacterium | reverse complement strand
AACGGAGTACTCAATAAAAACCCTCAATCATACACCTACGCCTTAAATTTCTTCAATCCATTTGAAGACCTTCAAGAATATGGCTCAGACATTTCATTTGACGTAAAATCCGAGAAAGTCAATGTTGACTTTTATGTGCATAGTGAAGACGTTATTCCAAACACGACAAAGAAACTATTAAGAAAAGGAGTTGAAGTCAAAGAAGACCAATTGCCACCTTCTCGTTTCAATGAAATCTATCAAGACTACGTTTGCAGTTGTATTCTCAAAATTGCCAAAGAAACTTTTCAGCTTCTTCCAACTGTAAACGAAGTTCAGGTAAACGCCAAAGGCTCATTGATGAATTCGGCAACGGGAAATTTTGAAGAACAAACAATTGTTTCAGTCAATATCAATCGTCCGAAATTAGATGAACTGAATTTTGATTTGCTAGACCCTTCTGATAGTATGAGCAATTTTGAACACAGAATGGACTTCAAGAAAAACGAAGGTTTTAAACCAGTAGGAGACTTACAATCTGCTTAATATGGGTTACAAGCTTGACTACATTTCTCGACTATTTCAGCGGACAAGTAAGAAACGAATTGAGCATTACGTCATAAGTCGCATTTGGCATTTACTTAACGACTACGATGTGAAAATGACTCCTCAACAATATGTTTCTCGTGAACAATTGAAATACGCATTGACAGATGTCTATTTTCCGCAGTTTGGCTTTCACGTTGAAGTAAATGAGCCAGCACATTATCACAGTGAAGAAAATATCAATCGTGACCTTTTACGTCAATCTCAAATTGAAACTAATACAGGACATAAAATTTTCGTAATTGACTGTAGAGAAAATCTCGAAGGTATTCACAAGCAAATAGACAGTTTAGTCGCTGAGATTAACAAGAAAGTCCGTGAGCAAAAAGAGCAAGGCACTTTTAAACCTTGGCGACCAGAGAATGAGCATAATCCCAATTATTGGAAACAAAAGGGAATTATTTCAATAACGGACGAAATCTCATTTCACACGATAGAAAACATTTGTTTGTTGTTTGGTGCTGACCCTAAAAAGACAAAAAGGGGATTTTTAAGAAAAGGTGGAATTGGACACCCAGATTTTCCAGACCTTTTATTGTGGTGGCCTTCCGAAAGACCAAGAAGCGGTTGGCAAAACAATTTTGACGAGATAAATGCCACAATAACAGAAACCCATTCTGACAGCGAGAAGAAAGTTCAACATTATCGTGACCATTCAAACGGAAAACATACAAGAGTAGTGTTCTTTCATTACAAAGACATTCTCGGTTTAACCAACTATAAATTCGTTGGAATTTTCACCAACGACAAAGAGAAATCGAATGAAAATATCGGTACTGTTTGGACAAGAATTGGAGAACGAATGAACCTTGAAACAGGACAAATCTCGAATGAAAAAAAAGAAAAAACGAATGCTAACATTGGCTAAAAAACATAGGGCGGACAAGGGATTACGAAAGGTTTGTGCATTTAACAAACTTCGGTTTCGGTGGACAGGTAATCGCTCCGAAAAGCCCCACGTTTCTTAGCTGCGACACGTCAGACTGTCTAAAAACCCCTATCGTTATCAACGATTTGGATGTTAATTACTTAGTGTTTTAAATACATGTTATTGTTTTGGTATTCAGTACTTTTACAGTATGAAATTCATACACGGAAAAGATCGCTGTCAAACAGAAATATTCTGTTTAGAAGATGTCATTAAGGCAAATAATGAAGTGCGGATCATCGACCTGTTTGTATCACAGCTCAACCTCAAGGACTTTAGTTTTAAAGTTGACTTTGTAGAAAACGGTCGGCCGGCATACCACCCCTCTGACTTACTCAAACTGTTTATTTACGGTTACATGAACCGTATTCGTTCCTCGCGCAAACTCGAATCAGAATGTAGCCGGAACCTCGAAGTCATGTGGTTACTCAGAGGTTTATCGCCCGACCACAATACGATTGCCAATTTTAGAAAAGACAACAGAAGAGCTATTCAAAAGGTATTCAGAGCCACAATTAAATTAGCTGAGCATTTTGAGTTGATAGGTGGAGAGCTCATAGCAGGCGACAGTACAAAACTCAGAGCTCAGAACTCCAAAAAGAACAACTTCAATCCAAAGAAAATAAACCTGCACATCAAACACATTGATACCAAACTTGAGGAGTACAACAAAGCTTTAGCTAAAAACGACGGAGATCCTGAAATAACCAAAGCAGCAAATGAAAAGATAAACCGGTACAACAAGAGGAAGGAGGAATATGAGCAAATGAGACAACACCTTTTAAATTCAGAAATCACCCAAATATCAACCTCTGATCCCGACAGCAGACAAATGATTACCCGCAACAACATTACTGAAGTTGCTTACAACATTCAATCCACCGTTGATGCGAAAAACATGATCATCATCGACCACATTGTCACCAACAAAAACGACAAAAAAGCCATGGGCGCTATGGTAAGAAGAGCGCAATACATCCTCAAGAATAATGATTTTACAGCGCTCTTTGACAAAGGATATCACACCGGGTCAGAATTTGAATATGCAGCCGGATGCAAAATAAAAACCATAGTGGCCATACCCGGCACAGCCTCACACGCACCTGATCACAGCTTTGATGTAGCGCATTTTCAATATGACAAAACAAATGACCGGTACATATGTCCGGCAAATCAAGCACTCACCACCAACGGCAGTTACTATAAAAAGAAGCAAGGAAAAACCATCAATAAAGTCAAGCATTATAAAACAAAAGCGTGTTTGAGTTGCAAACATTTTGAGCAATGTACCAAAAACAAAAACGGGCGATTAATTGAAAGGCCGCAACATGCACATCTCATCGAGGAAAACAAAAAGCGAATAGAACAAAACAAAGAGCTTTATCGCCAAAGACAGTCCATTGTAGAGCACCCCTTTGGCACCATAAAAAGGCAATGGGGCTTTTCATACATAATGACCAAGAAAACCATCAAACATGCCCAAGCTGATGTGGGGCTCATCTTCACAGCCTACAACTTAAGGCGCATATTCAACCTTGTCACGCCCGAAATTTTGGAAAACTACTTCATAGAAGTCGCAAAAGCGGCGGCTTTCACTATTTTGGACGTAATTGACCTCATACAATCGTGTTTAAGCCGTTATTTTATTGGGAGTTCACCGATTCCTCTCGAAATCAACGTCGCTCAAAACCGCTCAAATTACCCGATTTTGCCTATTTTTGGTGGATAAAACGAGGTTTATAGACGAACTGCCGTTGGTGACAATATAAACATAAATAAACCGTTAATTAAGTATAAATAAATTAAAAAAATATGAAATCAATAAAGCCTTTTTTTTACTTAGCAGCAGCAACATTATTCATTTTTAATTCTTGTTCTAATGATGATGATATTAATAATAATAATCCACAAGAAATTATCGAAATAGTTGAAGGAAACACTTTTATCATTACTAAATTTATCGATTCTGGAACAGATGAAACAGGTTATTTTTCTTGTTATTCCTTTACATTTAATAGTGATGGCAGTTTAGTAGCCACAAGTAACACCAATACTTATACAGGAACTTGGAGTGTCACAAATAGCAGTAGCGATGACAGCTCAAATGAATTAGATTTCAATATAAACTTTAATCTTACAAATAACTTTGAAGAATTGAATGATGATTGGGATATAATATCTTCAACACAGAACAAGATAGAACTTATAGATGTGAGTGGAGGAAATGGAGGAACTGATTATTTAACTTTTGAAACAGGAACACCTTCGGTTAACTGTAATAGTTCTGGAAATACGCAAACAAACATTGAAAATAATATTCAAGACGGAACTTGGAGAATTACATTATTTAATGACTCTGGAACAGACGAAACAAATCATTTTACAGGTTACAACTTTACCTTTAATAGTTCAGGAATTTTAAATGCAAACAATGGAACCAATAACTATGACGGAACTTGGAGTATAACAGACAGTAATAGTAATGATGATAGTCAAGATGATTTGGACTTTAATATTAATTTCAACTTAACCAATGACTTTGGGGATTTAAATGATGATTGGGATTTTATTTCACATACAGCAACAAAAATTGAATTAATAGACGTTAGTAGTGGAAATGAAGGAACTGATTATTTGACATTCGAAAAGAATTAAAATACTGCCACCAACATTGCATATAAGCAATAGCGGGGTTTGTGATTGAAACAAAATGTTCGGTTTTTTTGCTAAATTTGTATTTAAAATTGAAAAATAATCGCTTCTTTGCCGCTACTGCATATATGCAAGGACCGTTATTTTTGAAAAACCGACCGGAAAGAATGAAACCGGAACAAAATTATATAGAGATAAATCGTCAGTCTTGGAACAATAGAACTAACGCACATTTAAAATCGGAATTTTACGATCTTGACGGATTTCTGAAAGGAAACTCCTCTCTAAATGATATAGAATTAAACTTACTTGGTGACATAAAAGGAAAAACCATTTTGCATTTGCAATGTCATTTTGGACAAGATTCCATTTCGTTGAGCAGACTTGGTGCAGAAGTTACAGGTGTTGACTTGTCAGACAAAGCAATTGAAAGTGCCAAACAAATTGCAAAAGACACTAAATCTAATACGAAGTTTATTTGTTGCGACATTTATGAACTACCCAACCATTTAGATGAAAAATTTGATATTGTTTTTACAAGTTACGGAACTATTGGTTGGTTACCCGACTTAGACAAATGGGCAAGAATCGTTTCTAAATTTCTAAAACCAAATGGACAATTTGTTTTTGTAGAGTTTCACCCGGTTGTGTGGATGTTTGACGACAATTTTGAAAAAATAGGCTATAGATATTTTAATTCAGGATCAATTTTAGAAACTGAAACAGGAACATATGCAGACAAAAAAGCTGATATAACACAATCATATGTAATGTGGAATCACGGCATAAGCGAAGTACTAAACAGTTTGATTAAAAACGGACTTGAAATAAAATTGCTAGAGGAGTTTGACTACTCACCTTACAATTGCTTCAATAAGACAATAGAATTTGAACCGAAAAAATTTAGAATAGAACATTTAGGTGATAAAATACCAATGGTGTATTCAATAAATGCGACAAGAAAAAACAACAGCTAACAGCACCTACCCAAATGGCGGGGTTTCGTGCACCGCAGACAGTTTTGTGGTAGCCGAAATTTTAGTTCTCCGAATGAGGTTCAGTGGTAAAATGCCCGCCTTCGCAAAGCAGCAAAACGCTAGTTCAAGTTAAATGGAGTAAACCCGGGTCCGGTTTAGGGCGCCGGTGAGTTCGTGAATGGTTGATGAACAATTTCTACACAAAAAGAGCTGACGTTTCAAGCGGCAACTTACCGGCTGCTGCGGCGTATAAGTGGGCTGCATGGGTTCTGAACAAAAGAGGTGGGGTTTAAGGCTCTCCGGTTCTCTCGTTCATGCAGGAATAGTTAAGTGGGGTTACATTTTTTACTGTCACTGCCTACTGCTGCAGGCTTGTGAAGGATGAAAAGCACATACCGCACGGTGTTCCTCAAATTTGTCACGAACACCCTCAATAGCTGAAAAAGCAGGCAGATGCGGGCGAGAGAAAGGTGCAGTAGTAAGTTTCAAAATATATAAGTTAATGGCACATGATCATGCACATCACAAAGGGGGCAGTACCAAAAACCTAAAAATTGCCTTCTTCATAAATATCGGTTTTACCTGCCTGGAGATAGTGGGCGGCTTTTTCACAAACAGTGTAGCGATCATCTCCGATGCTTTGCACGATCTTGGAGACAGCCTCTCTCTGGGCCTTGCCTGGTATTTGGAGAAAAAGGCTTCACGGAAAGCGCGCACAAACCGCTTTAGCTTTGGTTATGCCCGTTTTCGTCTGCTTGGGGCACTGGTAAATGCATTGATTTTAATGGGGGGGTTTATTTATATTTTTATTGAAGCTTTAGGCCGCTTACAGCATCCCGAGGCCGTGAAGTCTGAATGGATGTTCGTTTTGGGCGTTATAGGAGTAGCCGCCAATGGTTATGCGGCATGGCGAACTAAGGACTCAACTTCTCTTAATGAAAAGGTGGTGAGTTGGCATTTGCTTGAGGATGTTTTGGGGTGGGTGGCTGTTTTGATTGTTTCTGTCGTGCTGCAGTTTAAAGACTGGTATTTTCTTGACCCGTTGCTTTCTATTGTGGTGACCTCATATATACTGTATGGAGTAGGCAAGAGGCTGTGGGGAACGGTGCACTTATTACTGCAAGGAGTACCGGAGGGTATAGATCCCGATGAAATAAAAACAAAACTGCTTGAATTGAACCATGTGAAATCGATTCACCATACGCATGTTTGGTCGCTGGACGGGCAACAACATGTGTTTACCACACACCTTCTTCTCGAGGAAATTACGAAATTTGATCAAATAGATCAAGTTCGTCAGAGCGCAATAGAAGCTTTGAAGAAATACCATTTCGATCATTACACGATACAAGTGGAATTAAGTAGTAATACCTGTGAACTCAGCGAATGAAATATTCCATTTCATTTGAACTTTGTCAACTCCCCTCAATACAAAGTCGCTCAAATCACCCGTTTTTTATTATTTTTGTAGTGCTTTAAGCACAATTTGATAAACACCTCTTTGGTGCAGCGCGAACCGAAAATTCAAAAATAATGAGAATTCCAATACAAATGAAGGGAATATTTCAAATCATTACAATCTTACTTTTCATACTAAGTATGAAGGCACAGAGTCAAAGTAATTTTAATTACGCGCTGTCATTAGTGCCCGTTACGGTCGATCATTTGCCCGGCCTTCATTCCTATGCTTATGCACAACATCAAGGGAAGTGGCTCATCATTGGAGGCCGAAAAGACGGTTTGCACGCAAGACAACCTTCCAATGCATTTCCGGAGTCACAAAACAATACAGACATGTATGTCGTGGATGTACCCAATAATCAAATTTGGTCAGCTTCTGTAAACAGTTTACCAACAGGAATCAAAGAACAGTTGCAATCTACCAATATGAATTTTTATCAAGACGGCGATTCGTTGTATATCATCGGGGGCTATGGTTTTTCACCTTCTGCAAATGATCATATCACGTATCCTTATCTCACTTCTGTTCATGTCAGTGAACTGATGAATGCTATTCAATCCAACCAACCCATAGCCTCTTATTTCAAACAGATTGAAGACCCAATTTTTGCGGTAACAGGCGGTCATCTAAAAAAATTAAACGGGGAATTCTATTTGGTGGGAGGTCATCGCTTTGACGGTCGCTATAATCCGAGGGGCAATCCGTCATATACACAATCTTATACCAATCAGATCAGAATATTTTCAATTGACAATTCGGGAACGCAGCTTAGTTATAACAACTATTCAGCAATAACAGATGCCGTTCACTTAAGAAGAAGGGATTACAACCTTTTGCCGCAAATTTTTCCGAATGGAGAACAGGGACTGACCATATCTTCAGGAGTTTTTCAAATTAATGCCGACTTGCCCTTTTTGTATCCTGTTGATATTACTGCCGATGGTCATACCCCCATTACAACATTCAATCAATATTTGAGCAACTACCACAGTCCCGTATTGTGTATGTATGATAGTGCCGAGAATAATATGCATTCTATTTTTTTCGGTGGTATGAGCCGTTATTATTACGAAAACGGCAACTTAATTCAAGATGATTTAGTCCCTTTCGTAAAAACAATCAGCCGATTAACCCGAGATAAAAAAGGGAACCTAACTGAATACCAAATGCCTACTGAGATGCCAAATTTAAAAGGAGCAAGTGCAGAGTTTATCCCCAATTTAGATTTGCCTCATTATTCCAACAAAGTGTTGAAAGCCGATAGAATTACTCAAACTGCATTTATGGCGGGTCATATATTTGGCGGAATAAGCAGCCCTACATTAAACCCCTTTGCAAATAATCAAACCAATACAACGGCAGCAGACCCTACCGTTTATGAAGTTTGGCTCACAGCCATACCGGCTGCGGTAAATGAATTTGAGATCGATGGAAACAACCCGTATCATGTGACCGTCTTTCCCAATCCGTTTAACCACTTGGTTTCTGTTAATTTTGTTGTGAATCAAACCGTTAAGGTGAGTGGTTTTATAACCGACATCACCGGGCAAATCGTGAAAAGGATATCAAACGAAAGTTTCCATAAAGGAGAAAACACACTAAATTCGGAGATGGATGAAAACCTTTCCGCGGGGCAATACTTTATCACATTGGTATTTGATAATAAGTATTATGTCACGAAGAAAATTGTGAAAAAATAAGTACAGCCGTTCAATCTAAAGCATCAAGTACCCAAAAAGCTCAAAAAGGCTTCACGTTTTTGCCGGTATTTGAACGCGAGAAATAGCTCGATTACGGCCGTTTTTAGGATTACACGACTACACAACACCGCACAACACTGACCAAATAATCAGCATTGTTTGTTTTTGTAGAATGAACTGCAGTGTTGCCATGAAATGACTTGATATGTAACATAAAACAAATGAAACTAACACTTATTTTCCCGCTGCTTTTGTTGAATAATGTTCTTTACGGTCAAGAGTTTATATCTATAACCATTGAACCTTATTTATCATTTCAACACTACGAACACTTTAAAAGGCTGACATTGCATTCCACTGATTCTGATGTGGAATTTTTAGAAGGCTTTGAATTCAATTGGGGGTATTCATATAAGCTGAAAGTAAAACAAACCCAATTCAAATCAAGGCTGTCTGATGGTACCGAGTTTGAATACTCATTGGTAAAACTGATTGCTAAAACCAAAGTGCCGGATACTGCGCAGTTCAAAATTTTCCTGGATGGGAACCGATATTACCATGAAGTGGATTCTACAGAACAAGAATGGAATAAAACCTTGAGTAAAATAAATGACTCAACCTTCGTATATTTCGATGAAGTGGAAATTGAAGTTCCGGCAACCTTAAGGGAGAAGATGAAGTTAATCATGGAAGGCCAAATGAGTAAAATGGGTACGTTTATGTACGTTGCCGGAAAAAGAAATAGAATACGGCTTATTCATTTATAAAAGTTCAGGCTTTTTACCAATCGCATACCGGCCCCTGCATGAAGCGTTCAATTAAATACACTCCGGTACCTTCAAACTATCCGGTAAGACTTATTTTTGTTGAATGAAACGAGGTTTTGAGGCAGCTTGCTCTGCCATTTATAAGGCCGGGACTGACGTTCAGGGCAATGAAAAAAAACCGACAATCATTATAAAAAATCAAGAATGAATCGGCGTATTTTAATAAAGCATTCGAACATAGTTAATGAAGGAAAGTCATTTGTTGCTGATGTACTGATCAAGGACGGATTAATCGACCAAATTGGAAATATTGATAGGGAGCCAAATGATCAAGTAATTGACGGGACAGGAAAACATCTATTGCCCGGGGTTATTGACGGCCAAGTTCACTTTAGGGACCCGGGACTCACACATAAAGGTGATTTTTATACCGAAAGTAAAGCGGCCATAGCGGGAGGAGTAACTTCTTTTATTGATATGCCGAATACCGTTCCGAATATTTTGACAACGGAGCGCCTCAAAGAAAAATACAAAATTGCTTCCCAAAAATCTTTGGCGAACTATGCGTTTTTTTTGGGTGTAAACGGAGAGAATATAGATGACGTCATTAAGATGGATACCGACCAATTTATTGGTATTTCTGATGACGGCTTGTACTTTACCCGGAAGGGGAATCTGCTGGCTGACAGTCCCGAAAAAATGGAGAAACTTTTTGCAAACTGCAGTGCCATCATTGCGATTCACTCAGAGAAGGAAGAAATTATAGAAGCCAATGAGCACGCTTTTAGAGAAGCGCACGGCGAAGATATACCGGCAAAATTCCACCCCGTTATACGAAGTACCGAAGGTTGTTATGAAGCTACCAAGCGGGCAATTGGAATAGCGAAAAAGCACAATGCCCGTTTGCATATTTTGCACCTGACAACGGAGGCAGAAACCCGGCTGTTCCGGAATGACATTCCGCTTGAAGAAAAAAATATAACGACAGAAGTATCGGTGCATCATCTCTGGTTTTCAGATATTGATTACGAGCAGTTGGGAATGCTTATTAAATGGAACCCGGCTATAAAAACAAAACAGGATAAAGAAGGCCTGCTCAAGGCATTACTTGATGATAGAATTGATCTCATTACCACCGACCACGCCCCGCATACTTTAGAGGAAAAGCAACAAACCTACTTTAATTCAATGTCAGGTGCGCCAATGGTGCAACATTCGCTGAATTGTATGTTAGAATTTTACAAACAAGGTTTGATTTCGATAGAAAAAATCGTTGAGAAAATGAGCCATAATCCGGCTGTTTTATACAACATAACGAAGAGGGGGTTTATCAGAAAGGGGTATTATGCCGATTTAACTTTGGTAGACTTGAACAGTCAATGGACTGTTTCCAAGGACAACTTACTCTATAAATGCGGATGGTCTCCATTAGAAGGCACGACCTTTCAAACTGCAATAAAGCAGACTATCGTAAATGGAAATTTAGTCTATGACCATGGAGTATTCCATGAGCAAGTGAAGGGGAAAGCTATGGAATTTGGTAATAAGAAGTGAAAAAATACTGCCGTCGGCAAAAACTGCGCACAATAGCTTCTTGTGAGTAGCAACGCATCGTAAATAATGGATCAGTAGTAATCTAAAAAACAAAAAGGTGACAATAAAACAAATCACATTCGTACTTTTGACAATGGGACTAATAAGTTGCAATTCGACAACGAAAGAAAAGAACACAGAAGAAAAACAAGCCTATCCCGACATTAAAATTGTAGGTGCAATGAAAAATGTAATGTGGAAAGGCGAATTAGGAAAGAGCATTGACCTTGACACCATTTCAGGTAAAACCGGACTTTATGGACTTGGTCCTGTAAGCTACTTAACAGGTGAATTGCTAATAAATAATGGAAAGAGCTATGTATCAAAAGTGACTTCGGACTTGACCATGACCGTTGAAAAGACGTTTAATACTTTTGCCCCTTTCTTTGTTTATGGAAACGTAACGGAATGGAATGAAATGGATTTACCGGCCGACGTGAAGTCCATTCAGGATTTAGAAAAATTCATTGACGACAAAACAACTGATTTCAAAAGACCTTTTGCTTTTAAACTAATCGGGCAAGTTTCGAGTGCAATCATTCATATTCAAAATTTACCGGAAGGCACTACAGTTTCATCACCGGACGAAGCTCATCAAGGTCAAACCAATTACAATCTTGAAAATGAAGATGCAGAAATAATTGGATTTTTCTCTACCGAACATAAAGGAGTTTTTACACATCATGATTCCTACTTACATATGCACTTGATCACAAAGGACGAAAGTAAAATGGGGCATTTGGACGAAATGGAAATGGGTCAAATGCAACTATATCTACCCAATTAGCCCCTTGCGCATCATAATCATCATAAATGACGCACCGGATAGCGAAACACCATCTTCAATTACAGCGATGAAAGCGCAAGGAATTATCTGTGTAGAGATTTAAGCATCAGCACCTTATGCTTTTGCAGAAGCAAAAAACAAAAATATTGTGTGCTTCGCTCATCTTACAAACACAATGGCGCAACAAGAAGGAGATTTTGAGAAAGGTGAATATTTGGGGAGTTTAGAATCATTGGCGCTTATCAGCAGGGCCTTGAACACATTAAACTACAAATACTAATGGATATTTTTTCATTTTTTGAAAGCATCTATCAAATATCTGATGAAGCCGAAAACGTGTTACATGAAATTATGAATGTCAAGGCTTATCATAAAAACGAAATTATTCAAGAAATTGGCAGTAGATGCAAAACCGTTTATTTTGTTAAAGATGGCTGTGCAAGAATTTTTTACTACAAAGACGGAAACGATATCACCGAACATTTTTCATTTGAAAATGAACTTATTGTTCGGGCAGAAAGCCTTTTTACAGGCAAACCTACTTCAAAAGGCATACAAGCTATTGATAAAAGCACCGTTCTAAGCATTGATTCAGAATCCTTATTTAAACTGTATAACCAACACCATGACATTGAAAGGCTTTTTCGCTTACTCATTGAAAAAGAGTACGTCAATACAGTAAAAAGAATTGAAAGTCTGCAATTTAAAACCGCTAAAGAAAGGTATGCAGAACTTTTGGAAACTACTGATTATGTCCAAAAAATTCCACTAAAATACATCGCCACTTATCTCGGAATTACACAGGTTTCGCTCAGTCGAATACGGGCAGATGTGAAGTGATTATTTATCATTTGTAAAATGTTTTGTGATTTTCTAAACTGACCTTTGCATCCTAAATTTTGGGCAAAATGAACACAGATCAAATTAAACTCGGATTGAAGGAAAATTGGAAGCAGTTTACACTTTTAGTCATCGTTAACGCTTTCGTTGGCGGAATGATTGGAATGGAGCGTTCTATCTTTCCGCAGTTTGCTGAATTGGAGTTTGGTGTGGCTTCTAAAACTGCCATACTTTCATTCATTACAGCGTTTGGAATTACTAAAGCAATAGCCAACTATTATACCGGGCGACTCGCCAATAAATTTGGGCGTAAAAATTTGCTTCTGTTTGGTTGGTTACTCGCAATTCCCATTCCGTTTATGCTCATTTATGCCCCCAATTGGGGTTTCGTGATTTTTGCCAATATACTTTTGGGAATAAGTCAAGGCTTGACTTGGAGCAGTACTGTAGTGATGAAAATTGACCTCGTGGGTGAAAAAGACCGTGGTTTAGCAATGGGGTTGAACGAGTTTGCAGGATATTTTGCAGTGGGAATCGTTGCTTTTTTGACAGGCTATGCAGCCAATAAATATGGGGTTACGCCCTATCCATTTTACATTGGAATTTTCATTTCTATTGTTGGTTTTATTTTGACAGCTTTATGGGTAAAGGACACCCGAGTATTTGTTCATAAAGAAAGTGCAACAGATAGCACCGCTCAACTTGACAATGTGTTTTTAGAAACCACTTTTAAAAACAAAACACTGAGTTCTGTGACACAGGCAGGACTTATCAATAACCTCAATGACGGAATGATTTGGGGACTGCTTCCCATGGTACTTTTATCGCTGAATTACAACAACGAAAATATTGGAATCATAACAGCTATTTACCCAACGGTTTGGGGTGTAGGTCAACTTTTCACAGGGAAAATGTCTGACCATTATTCAAAAAAAGCCATGCTATTTTGGGGAATGCTTTTACAAGGTTTAGCCATTTTATTGATTCCATTCAGTAACGAATTTTATGTATTGGCTTCCATTTCGGCAGTTTTGGGTTTAGGAACAGCATTGGTTTATCCCACTTTTCTTTCTACCATTGCGCAAGCAACAAGCCCGAGACAAAGAGCTGAAAGTATTGGTTCATTTAGACTTTGGCGAGATTTGGGGTATGCTTTTGGGGCAGTAATATCGGGTATTACTGCCGACTTATTTGGTATTGAATACGCCATTTTTCTCATTGCCGGGCTCACTATTTTATCTTCATTAATCATTAAGTTCCGTATGCCCGAACAAATAAAAAAAATCAAAGCATGTATTGAAGTTGAAGAAGTAAAAGAGGCACTTCAAGCCAACAAGAAAATTCAAATTATTGACGTAAGAAGCAAGGAAGAATACGACCGGGCACACATTCCCAATGCCTTGAATATTTCACTTCAGGAGTTAAAAAACAGCATTACACAACTTGACAAAAATGTTCAATTTGTAACCGCTTGTGGCAAAGGAGGCGGTCGGTCAGCAGAGGGCGCTAAACTTTTAAAAGAGTACGGACTCAATGCCATTTGGCTTTGCGGCGGTACAAATAAGTGGTTCGATATTCACGAGTGACATGAATTCCGGCACCTCACATTAATCAAGATAGACATAAAAGCCTCACTAAAAAAGTCCCGATGTTACACAATGCCGGGGCCTTACATGGGGAGCATAAAAATTTGGGAATGCGAGTTTTTTTGTTAACCCCAGTGTTTCCCGCATGTGCGAGGCGCAGCACCGAAATCAAACATTCCCTTTTAGAAGAGTAGGTTTTCGGCTCTTTGAAGCGTGCGATAAATAGGCTCATTCAAGCCTTTTTCTCGACCACATCTCGAAGCTTTTTGCCTGTGTTTACTTTGTATTTACTCGGTTGCACGCGATCCAACTCGGCACTGATTAATGTTATCGTAAAACCGCAAATTACGTTTACCGGATACTTTTTTTTCTTGAAAGTTTCAGTTTCTCGTGATCAATACAACTATTCGTAAACGCACAAATACCCTTACCTTTGCCAACAGAAAACAAAGCATATGGCAAACAAGATTTGTGATCTTTTTGGAATAGAGAAACCCATTATACAGGCCGGCATGATTTGGTGCAGTCCCTGGCAACTTGCATCGGCTGTTTCCAACAAAGGCGGCTTGGGCATTATCGGCTCGGGATCGATGTATCCCGAAGTGCTTGAAGAGCATGTCATCAAGTGCAAAAAAGCCACCGATAAACCTTTTGCCGTCAACATCCCGCTGCTTTACCCCAATATTGAGGAACATGTTCAAACCATTATAAAACATAAAGTGCCCATTGTTTTTACATCTGCGGGGAGTCCTAAAAAATTAACGCCGCTTTTTAAAGAACACGGAATCAAAGTCGTTCACGTAGTCTCGGGAACACTTTTCGCGCAAAAATCACAAGCTGCGGGTGTTGACGCTGTGGTGGCTGAGGGATTTGAAGCCGGCGGTCACAACGGTCGTGATGAAACTACAACCATGTGTTTAGTGCCCAACGTGGTAAATGCCGTTGATATTCCCGTCATTGCGGCGGGCGGCATCGGAACGGGCCGCGCTATGTTGGCCGCTTTTGCGCTGGGGGCCGAGGCGGTGCAAATCGGCAGTAGATTTGCCGCCAGTGAGGAGTCATCGGCACATGAAAATTTCAAAAATAAAATTGTCGAGTCGGCTGAAGGTGATACGGTTCTGACCCTTAAAGAATTAGCCCCGGTAAGACTCATTAAAAATGCGTTTTACCACACCGTTCAAGAGGCTTATGCCCGCTGTGCCGATGCGGAGGAGTTGAAACACATATTGGGCAGGGCGCGTGCTAAAAAAGGAATGTTTGAAGGCGATATGGATGAGGGAGAGTTGGAAATAGGGCAGGTAAGTTCTCAAATTCACGATGTAAAAAAGGCCGGTGAAATTTTTGATGCTATTTTGAATGAATACCGCACAGCACGAAATGCTTTGCGCGCCGGTGAAATGGAATTTTGATAAAATAAGTAAAACTGTTTTGGTCAGAACCCCATCAAATTTGTGAAAAAATCAGTCCCGTGCGACAACGATTTTGCCTTTTCTTCGTTTAACGCGTGTAAGTCATTATTTATGAATAAAATCATAATGTTTTTTGCATTGTACATGCTCGGGATTGCAACGTTTGCACAACAGCCTCCGGAGCTGAGGTGTTTGGCCGTACAGCCCGACGGAAGCGTTGTGTTGAATTGGTTGCCGGCCACCGATCCCAATAATGATTTTGAAGAGTATCAAGTCAATGTTTCTCAAAACTTAACAGGTACTTACAGCGCTTCTGTAGTTACCCCCTTGGCTACAACCGATACGAATTTCACCCCCAACATCGTAAACAATACAGAGTATTATTTTATTACCGCCGTTTACAATACACCGAGCGGTCCGGTGGAGTTGTACTCAGAGACACTGCGCGTGATGATGCCCGCTATTGTGGCGCAAACCGACACTACAGCGAGTTTAGAGTGGAATACGCAAATTACGCCCAATTTACCCTCAAATAGCGGTGAATATGAGGTGTATCGAAGAATTGGAACCACAGGTCCTTGGAATTTGCGCGGGACAGCTAATTACGGCGATGAGGAATTTGATGACGGTGACTTTAAGGTGTGTGAACAAACCATACAGTACAAAATTGAAACAACTGATAACAGCGGTTGCCGCTCGGTTTCCAAAGTGGCTGAGGAGGTTTTTGAAGATATTTACCCGCCCGATATTCCTACTATTGACAGTGTTACCGTTGATACGGCCTCGGGAAATATAGCGCTGAGTTGGAGTGAGAGCGAGGCCGGCGATACGCGCGGTTATCAAATTTTATTTTGGGACCAAGGCTGGATTATCGTTGATTCGGTTTTCGGGAAGCCCAATACCACCTACATTGATAGTTTGGCTTCGGGATTTAACGGTGCACAGCGTTACACCGTAGCTGCTTTTGATTCTTGCGAGCGCGGGTTGCCGCCCACGGCCAATGTGAGTCCGGGAGCATTGCCGGCGCATCAAAGTATTTTTGTTGAAGCCGTGCCCGATTTTTGTGAGGCGCGCATTGAATTGGAATGGTCATCTTATGAGGGATGGACAGACTTAGACCAATATGAAATCCATTACAATGTCAATGGCGGTGCGTTCGCTTTACTCACGACCGTATCCGGTTCTGACAGTACATATGAGCATACAGATGTGGATGTACGACAAGATATTTGTTACGTTATTGTGGGTCGTGACGCCGATCGTACAAAAACCACGACTTCAAACTTAACTTGTCCCACAGGAACAGGCACTGTGGCGCCTACTGCCCATCACATTGAATATGTTACGGTTGAGGAAAACGCATTTGTAAAAGCTAAGGCTTTAGTGGATCCCGATATAGAAGCTAATTATTTTGCGCTTGAGCGCGCCATTGATTCCGGCGGTGTATTTATTGAGGTGGATAGAGCCGAGTATTCAGGTTTGGCCGAGCTGGAGTTTGAAGATAGTGAAGCCAAGGTAAATCAAACCGATTATTGGTACAAAGTGGTGATGTATGATTCGTGCGACTTTCCTATTGCGGTATCCAACCTATCTAAAACGATGTATTTACAGGGCGACTTGGATCGAGATGAATTTCGCAATGATCTTTCATGGACGCCCTACGCAGGTTGGGGTACGGCAGATACCAATGCACTTTTGGGGTATGAACTGTTTCGCATTGTACAGTACGAAAATCAATCTGAATCTGTAATTTACACGCCGGGTGCGGGCGGTGATTTGAGTTTTGATGAATCGCCTGAGGCATTTATGACTCAGGGCAAACTGTGTTACCGTGTTCGCGCTCTCAATGCGGATGACGTGGAGTCTTTTTCGAATACGGTTTGTCTTTCAGATAACACCCAAGTGTTTATTCCCAATGCATTTCGACCTGCGGGTGTTCACAATCGCGTTTTTAAGCCTGTTCTTTCATTTGGCGACCTAAACGGATATGAGATGCATATTTACAACCGTTTTGGTAATTTAATTTATGAGAGTAACGCTTTAGAGCGCGGCTGGGACGGCAAGCAAGCCAACGGCAAAGATGCACAACCGGGTGTGTACATCTACAAAATCACCTTTCGCAATCAAAGCGGTGATGAAACGGTAGAGCAGGGGAAAGTAACTTTAATTCGATAAAAAAAAGGCAGTTTCAATGCTGAAACTGCCTTGAGTATATAGGGTTTGATGCTGATTTACTCAGCAGCTTCCGCCGGCTCGGGCACAACGGCTTCTTTTTGCTTGATGGCATCAAATTCTTCTTCATAAAAGAAACGGTCTTCAAATGCCGGTTTTAAATCGTCAAGCCAAACGGCCTCTTCATCGTATTCGGCAAAGAACGGTTTGTGGACCCATTCCGGGTTTCGCCCTTGAATAAATCGCAAGCCCATTACTTTTTTACCGGCAATTTCCGTTTCGCCCAACAACTGAACTTTACCGGGATCGGCACTCATGCTGGGGCCGCGAACCGTGCGGCAAATACCGCTTACGCCCTCATAAGCTTTTTTGAAAATGCGGTGTGCTTGCACCAGCGGAACGGCAAAGTAATCTTGAGCGCCCGTATCGCGGGCCAGGAACATGTAGTAAGGAATCATGCCCATATCCACTTGTTTGCGCCACATTGTGGCCCAAGCCTCAGGAGTGGCGTTGATGTTGCGCATGATGGGCGATTGGGTTCGAATTTGTACACCGACTTCATTCAGTCGGTCAACTGCAACTTTAACGGCTTCGGTTTCAAGCTCGGCCGGGTGGTTAAAATGTCCCATATACGCTAAATGCACGCCGTGTTCTTTCACCTTTTTAAATAAATCAATAAGCGCATCGGCATCGCGATCTGTTGTAAAACGGTAGGGCCAATATCCCAGCGCTTTAGAACCAATTCGAATGGTTTTTAAGTTGGGCAAGTCCGCTTCGAGCAGCGGTATAATGTAGCGCTCCAGTCTTTTTGTACTCATAATCATGGGGTCACCTCCCGTAAAAAGTACATCGGTAATTTCGGGGTGCGCTTGGAGGTATTTGATCATTAAATCGGTTTCCTTCATGGCAAACCGCAGTTCATCCATGCCCACAAATTGCGGCCAGCGAAAACAAAATGTACAGTACGCGTGACAGGTTTGGCCTTGATTGGGGAAAAACAACATCGTTTCGCGGTACTTGTGTTGAATGCCCGTGAGTTTATATCCGTCAATTTCCGGTACGTTCAGCTCCATTTGTCCGGCGGGATGCGGGTTGAGTTGAAGTCTGATTTCATTCACGATTTCCTTTAATTCCGTTTTGGAAACTTCGCTATTTAAAGCATCGGCAACGGCTTCAAAGTGCGCTGCACTCAGCATGTCTTTTTGCGGGAAAGTGAGGATGAAAATCGGGTCATCGGGTACATTTTCCCAATTGATGAGTTGGTTGAGAACGTAAGTATTCACTTTGAAAGGCAGCACGTTACCAACCACTTCAATAGCAAATTGTTGTTCTTCATTTAAATATTCCGTGACTTGGGGAATTTTCCTAAAATTATTTACACCAAAGGTTTTGTACCTTTCTTGAACCATAAAAAATCCTTTCTTTTATTGAATTGAGATTGTACTATAACAATTTGCAAAAGTATAATTACAAGGGCTTTTTATCGGTCAGAACCCGAGTAATCTCAGAGTCCGAAGTACAAACCGTCATGAGTGAAACGGAGCGTTTAAAATTGAAATTAACGCCGAATTTTAGGTTAAAATAACAGGATGAAGTCTTTTCGGTTCTGACCAAAAAAGACAGAGCCCGGGGTGTGAAAAGAAGGGGTACACTCTGTATTTCCGCTAATAACCGCTATTTTTGCACGATTAAAAACAATATATGATTACATATTCCATCATGGCTGTATGCGTTATTATGAGCATCATGGCAATGAATGACCCGGCCAAATTCAGAAAATGGGAGTTGCATCCTTACACGGTCATGCGCAACAAAGAGTATTACAGAATCCTCACGCATGCGTTTATACATGCCGGCTGGGGGCATCTTTTCATCAATATGTTTGTTTTTTGGCAGTTTGGTACAGCGGTGGAAAATTCATTTTTGTCGCTTTTTGGTACGGCCGGATATGTGTATTATGCCGTGTTGTACATAGGAGCTATTGCGGTTGCGGCACTGCCGGCTTTGAAAAAGCACCATGATAATTTTCAATATCGATCTGTAGGCGCAAGCGGCGCGGTGGCTGCCGTATTGTTCAGTTACATTGTGCTTTATCCTTTGCGCGAGCTCTACTTTTTTGCGGTGTTGCCCATACCGGCTATTATTTTGGGCGTTTTGTATTTGTTTTACGAGAGCCGAATGGAAAATGCAGATGATCATATTGCTCACGACGCTCACTTTAAAGGCGCTGTATTTGGAGCTGTGGCTACGGTACTGTTCAAACCCTCATTGGCACTCGATTTTTTTCGTGAAATTTGGACAGGCATAACGGGACTTTTGGGATGAATAGAGCCGTGTTTTTAGACAGAGACGGAGTAATTAACCGGGAGAGAGGGGAATACACCTTTAAAATAGCCGATTTTGTACTGTTGCCCGATGTTGCCCAAACGATAGCACAAATCAATGAGCGCGGGGTAAAGGTGATTGTAATATCGAATCAAGGCGGCGTGGCAAAAGGACTTTACCGTATTGAGGATGTTGACCGGTTGCACAATCATTTACGCGAGTTGCTTGCTCGGCAAAACGCGCAAATAGACGCTGTATTTTTTTCGCCCAATCACGAGATTGCCGGAAAATCTTTGGATCGAAAACCCGGCACCTTACTCTTTGAAAAGGCCGGCTACTTGTACGATATTGATTTTTCGCAATCATTCATGATTGGCGACAGTCGCCGAGATGTTGAGGCCGCCGAAAAAATGGGGATTCATTCTTTTTTGATTGAGCCCAACACTTCCATAAAATTCATCGTTAAGCATCTGTAATGAGCGGATACATCAATATAAACGGACAAATCGTAAAATCGGGAGAACCCGTAATCAGAACAGATAACCGCAGCTTTAAATACGGTGACGGCTTGTTTGAGACCATGCGTATAATCGATGAACATCCCGTGTTTTTTAACGACCACCTCGAGCGCTTGTATCATGGGATGGAAGTATTGCAACTGGAAGCGGGACCTGTTTTTCAAAAGCAAAATATACGCCGTGAAATTGTGCGGCTGTTGAGAGCCTCACAACTCAAGAATGCCCAAGTGCGGTTCCACGTGTATCGCGGCGGTGAGGGTAAATACACCCCTGAGCGCAATGATGCCGGTTTTGTAATTCAGTTAAAGCCGGCCAAAAAAGAATTTGTTTTTAACGCGAAAGGTGCGAAGGTGGATGTTTTTGAAAATCACTTAAAGCCGGCGACTAAACTCGCCCGGTTGAAATCCGCTAACAGCTTACTTTACGTCATGGCCGGAAAGTTCAAAACCGATCGCAAACTCGACGAAGCCATCATTCTCAACACCCGCGGAGAGCTTTGCGAAGGCGTGAGTAGTAATTTGTTCCTACTGATGAACAAAAAGCTGTACACGCCCGATTTAGAATCGGGATGCATTCCCGGGGTTATGCGAAAACAAGTGATTGATTTGGCTCAAAAAGGCGGAATTGAAGTGGTTGAGGATGCCCTTACACCCGATTTGCTTCCACGCGCCGATGAACTCTTTTTTACCAATGCCGGCAGCGGCGTAACTTGGGCGCTCTCCTATAAATCCAGGCGGTTTTACAATAAGTTTTCATCGCAGTTGTTGGGCTACATCAACGGTATGGCCTTTGACGAAGTGCGCGAGTACGAGAGCGGATTGATTTAAACCCTACAGATTGCTTAAACTGCATTACCGTTTTTCGCCGTTTGCTTACTTTTGGCACACAAAATATTATTTGAAATGGGAAACAACTTACTCAAAGGAAAAAAAGGAATTATATTCGGAGCCCTTGACGAGCGCTCCATAGCTTGGCAGGTAGCCGAACGCGCCAAAGAGGAAGGCGCCGAGTTCACACTTACCAACGCTCCCGTGGCAATGCGGTTGGGTGCTATCAATGAATTGGCAGAAAAAAGAGGCAGTGAAATCACCCCCGCCGATGCTACTTCAAACGATGATTTGGGTGCACTTTTTGATAAATCACAAGAAGTTTTGGGCGGTAAACTCGATTTTGTATTGCACAGCATCGGCATGTCGCCCAACGTGCGCAAAAAGAAACACTACACCGGGTTAAATCATGAATGGTATCACAAAACCATGGATGTTTCAGCCATGTCACTGCACCGCGTATTGCAAACGGCAATGGAAAAAGACGCCATTAATGATTGGGGCAGCGTACTGGCATTAACCTATATAGCCGCACAACGCGTATTTCCCGATTACAATGATATGGCTGATGCTAAGTCGCTTTTAGAATCCATAGCGCGCAGTTTCGGCTATCACTACGGCAAAAAGAAAAAAGTGCGCATCAATACCATTTCGCAATCTCCCACACCCACCACAGCGGGTACAGGTGTTAAAGGCTTTGACGACTTCATCAACTTTGCCGATTCTATGTCACCTTTGGGCAATGCCTCCGCAGCTCAATGCGCCGATTACTGCATCACCATGTTTAGTGATTTAACCCAAATGGTGACTATGCAAAACCTCTATCATGACGGCGGCTTTTCCAATACGGGCGTGAGTCAAGAGGTGGTGGAAGGTTTTAATAAGTAAACAAATAAAATTCATCCAAAAACCGCTTGCTCAATTTATTGCAGCGGTTTTTTTTGGTCAGAACCCCATTTCCTCTGCTCATGCACGCCGCAAAAGAATACCTCAAATATGCACTAAACGCACGCTCAGCGCATGGTATTCACTCGCCGTTTGTGTATGACTTTATTACCCAGGTATTGCAGCCCGATAAACACTATTACAGTTATCCCAAATTAGAGCATTGGCGCAACAAAATTCTCAGCGATTCGCGCGAAATTGCGATCACCGATTACGGTGCGGGTTCGCGCAAATTCAATTCCAATAAAAGAGTAGTGGGGGAAATGGCTGCAACAGCGGGTACACCCGTTAAGTATTTGCGGTTGTTTTACCGCATGATGAATCACTATCATTTTAAAGATGTGCTTGAGTTGGGCACTTCTTGCGGCATTACTACAGGCTACTTGGCCACAGCCTCGCCGGGAGCGCAAATTGATACCGTTGAGGGCTGTAAGCAAACACAAGCCGTTGCCCGCGAATTTTTAAACAGGCTCAACGTGCAAAACGTGAATTTAATCAACGGCCGGTTTGAGGATGTTCTAGCTTCAAATACCCTACAAGGACGGGTTTATGATTTTATTTTTATAGATGGTAATCACCGCGAAGCATCTACATTGAACTATTTTGAAACACTGCTTCATCACGCGAAATCCACAACGTTATTTGTTTTTGACGATATTCACTGGTCGCGCGGAATGACGCGTGCTTGGGAAGCAATTAAAAACCACCGGCGTGTTACCTTCACCTTTGACTTGTTCAAAATGGGGATGGTCGTAGTCAACCCCCAATACAAAAAGCAACATTTTCGATTGCGGTTTTAAATCATTTAAATAGAAGGGAAAAACGGCATTTAAAGGCTTTTTAAACGATAGTTAGGTGTAGGCGGTTTGTAAATACCGTCGTAATGACCTGTAATGAATTTGTAGTAAGCTGTGATGCCGATCATAGCGGCATTATCTGTACAATAAGCAAAAGGGGGAATAAAAGCCTGTCCTTGTTCCCGATCGGCCAATTCTTCAACAGCTTTTCGCAAACCGCTGTTTGCCGAAACACCTCCCGCCAATGCCACTTGTTTAATGCCCGTATCTGCCACGGCTTTTTTCAGTTTGCGCATCAACGCTTTTATAATGGCTTTTTGCACTGAGGCTGCTAAATCGGCTTTTCGGTTCTGAATAAAATCAGGATCTTTCTTGAGCTCAGCTTGTATTTTGTACAGTACCGAGGTTTTTAAACCGCTAAAACTAAAGTCGTAGCCCGGCATATTGGATGCCGGGAAATCAAACGACTCGGCGTCACCGGCAACAGCCAACCGGTCTATAAACGGACCTCCGGGATAGGGGAGTTGCAGGAGTTTTGCTACTTTATCAAAGGCTTCTCCGGCTGCATCGTCGCGGGTTTCGCCCATAACGGTCATGTCAAAGTAATCATCTACGCGCACCATTTGGGTGTGCCCTCCCGATACGGTGAGGCATAAAAAGGGGAATTCCGGTTTGATGTGATGATTCTCCCCGGCGGGTTGTATAAAGTGAGCCAAAATATGCGCTTGCATGTGGTTGACTTCAATCACGGGAATATTTAATGAAGCGGCGTATCCGGCGGCAAATGAAGCACCTACCATAAGGCTGCCCAATAGGCCGGGGCCGCGTGTGTACCCAACGGCGTTGAGTTCCGCGGGCGATATGCCGGCACGCTTGAGGGCGGTTTCCACAACGGGAACGATGTTTTTTTGATGAGCGCGCGATGCTAATTCGGGAACAACACCTCCGAATTCGGCATGGACTTCTTGACCCGCCACAACATTGCTCAGCTCTTTACCGTCTCGGATTACTGCGGCAGAGGTATCGTCACAAGAGGATTCTATAGCTAAAATGGTGGTTTTTTGGCTCATTTTTCGAGTTTTCAAATGCAAAGGTAATGTGCTTCATTAATTGTTGGTGCGGAGGGTGGATTCTGTTGCGTACAAGGTTTTTTTATCACAGTAGAATTCCCGCAATGCTCAAAATAACAAATAGTACAGAGGTGAGAGCCAGTTGCTTGAGCATAGGGTCGAGGTCGCGTGGATTTTGAACAGAAAATAGATTTTTTATATGCAGCAGGATAAAGGGTAAGGCAGCTAAAAAAAGGTAGTTGACCGTTTCATTGTAACCGTTGAGTGCGACATAAAGCGACATAAAAACAAAGGGAAGCAGGGTAAGAAACAGGTGGTAAATACGGGCATTCGCATAACCGATAAGTACCACAACCGTGTTTTTACCCGAGGCCTTATCGTTTTTAATATCCCGTAAATTATTGAGGTTGAGGACACCCGTGCTTAAAAGCCCGACGGCGCCGGCAGGCAAAAGTACATATGGCGAAAATTGCAGTGTGTGCAAAAAGTACGTACCGCCCGTACCCAGTATGCCAAAAAATAAAAACACAAATAAATCGCCCAAACCGCGATATCCGTAAGCAGAATCCCCCACGGTATATTTTACGGCTGCCCAAACGGCTGCTAATCCCAATGCCAGAAAAAGTAGTGCATACAGGAGTTCGGTTCTGAAAGCAACCCACAAGAGAGTGATGCCCGAAGCCATAGAAAGTATGATAAAAAAAATAACGGCCGTTCTCATTTGGGTATGTGAGATTTGTCCGCTTTGAACGGCGCGCATGGGACCTAATCGAGCGTCATTATCCGTTCCTTTGATTCCGTC
>CAJXMT010000016.1 GCA_913056155.1 uncultured Cryomorphaceae bacterium | reverse complement strand
GTAAATCACAGTGTTTCAGTCGCTCGCGAATTTGATTAACTACATCATTGGGATTGTACCCTTCTTCAACGTTGGAACTCAAGGTGATCCCGCGTTCCAAGTCTTTTCGTTTTACGGCACTGAGTGTGGTTACTTTAGAAATATCTGCTACAGCGGAAATGGGCACTTGCACAATGCACCCGGTGGAGGGATCTCTAAAGGTGATGCGCTGATTCATGAGTACATCAATGTTGTTGCGCATATCTTGTTTGAGGCGCATGTTGATTTCATAATCGTCTTCACCCTCAGTATAGGTAGAAACCTCGGCACCAAAAACGGAGGTGCGCAAAGCATCGCCTATTTGAGCTGTTGACAGTCCGAGTCTGCGGGCTTTACGCCTGTCAACATTGATGAGCAACTCGGGTTTGCCGGGCTCCACATCAGTTTTGAGCTCTTCAATGCCTTCAATGCCGGCCTCCTCAATAAAGGCGCGCATGCGTATTACTTCATCCATGAGTTTGAGGTAGTCGTCGCCTTGCACCTCAATATTAATGGGCAAACCTTGGGGCGGCCCGGCTTGGTTTTTATCAACGGTAATTTTAGTGCCGGGATAATCGCGAATGGCGTTGCGAATTTCGGTTTGTACATCACCGGTTTTTACTCCGCGCCGATCTTGAAATTTGACAAAGGAAACAGTGATTCGTGCCTTGTGCGGGGTATTCCCCAATTGTTGACCTTGGGCGGGATCTGAGGTGCCTTGACCTACCTGCCCGATGACCGACTCCACCAAAAAGTTCTTTTTTTCGCCGGTTTCAGGGTCTTCAGCTTCGTACTTATCAATTACATCCAAAACGCGTTCCTCTATTTCACGCGCCATCTCATTGGTGTATTCAATATCGGTACCGATGGGATTTTCAATATAGATATTTAAATACTGCGGTTCGTTTTCGGGGAAAAACAGCACTTTGGGCGAAAAGGTCATGATCAGTCCCACGGAGAAAAGCAGAAGGAACAGGGTTCCGACCAAAAATACATACGGCTTGATGCCGGAAAGTACGTAGGAGATAAATCGATCGTAAAAGTTTTCCATGGCGGGAATTGCTCGCTTTTGAAAATACCGGCTCCCGGGAAAGAGCACGTAACTGTTGAGTAAAATAAATGTGCCGGTAATACCAATAAAGTTGGCCGATACGTTTTGATTTAAAACAAAGTAAATCAATGCCAATCCCACCAAACCAAAGCCGGGCAGCAGTGCTCGTTTTTTAGGTGTATCGGAGGAGATAAAAACAAAATCTTTGAGCATGAGCAACAGGATTACCGATATGGCCGAGGCGGCACCAATCTCGACAACGGGCGATGTATCGCCTACCAAATCCAAAGCCAATCCCACTACTATCAATCCCATATAAATCAGGGTTTTCTTGAGTGGTGCAGGGCTGTCATCCTCACGCACTTTCATAAACACAGAGGTTAACACCGGGTTAATCACCAGTGCCACAAACAGCGAGGAGGTGAGTACAATAATAAGTGTAATGGGTAAGTACTGCATGAAATTACCGATTAAGCCGGGCCAAAATCCCAGGGGAATAAAGGCGGCCAGTGTGGTTCCCGTTGAAGCTATAATAGGCCAAGCTACTTCGCCGGCGCCTATTTTGGCGGCTTTAAGCGGCGGATGACCTTCATCCATGAGGCGGTAAATATTTTCCACCACCACAATGCCGTTATCCACCAATAAGCCCAAGGCCAAAACCAATGCAAAAAGCACGATCGTATTGAGCGTAACCCCGAAAATATTGAGGATAAAAAACGACATAAACATGGAGAGCGGAATGGCAATTCCCACAAAAAGGGCATTGCGCAATCCCAAAAAGAAAAACAATACGGCCGTTACCAAAATCACCCCAAAAATGATGGAGTTAGCCAATTCATCCACTTGCGTTTTGGTTTGGTCGCTTTGATCGCCCGTTACCGAGATTTCCAGCGTTTCGGGGAATTCTTCCTTTTTTGCTTTCTCGAGAATGTCATTGATTTTATTGGAAGCTTCAATGAGGTTGGCGCCCGCTCTTTTTTTCACATCAATCATCACCACCGGCCGTAAATACTGCCGTGCATAGCTGTCGCGCTCTTTTTGTACAAAAGCCACATCGCCAATATCATTCAAATAAACAATATTGTTGTTTTCGTGCTTCACCACCACCTTGCCCAAATCTTCAGGATTTTCAAACTCCCCTACTACCCTGATGGAGCGGCGAAAGTTATCATTGGTGACATCACCGCCGCTAATGGTTGTGTTTTCATTGGAAATGGCCTGTGCCACATCATTAAAACTCACTTGGCGGGCATTCATAGCGTGAATGTCCAAGCTTACGGAGACTTCTTTCTCCGTATAACCGCGTATATCGGCACCCGTTATTTCCTGTAAGTTTTCAATCTCTTCTTCGAGATATTCAGCGTATTTTTTCAACTCGTCTTGAGAAAACTCTCCCGATAAATTGATATTCATAATCGGAACCATCTCAGAAAAGTTCAATTCAAAAATATCGGGCTCGGTGGGCAAGTCTTTGGGGAAATCCTTATCGGCCTTTGCCTTATCCACTTCATCTTTCACCTTGCGCAAAGCCTCTTGCGGCGAAACATTAAAATTGAACTTCACCTGTATGGTGGAATACCCTTGAACCGAGGTAGAATTGATTTCATCTACATCAGAGATGGTATTGATCTCTTTTTCTATGGGACGCGTAATCAGCCTTTCAATATCAAAAGGCGCATTCCCGGGATACGGCGTACCCACGTATATTTCAGGGGCATTCACCTCCGGAAAGCTCTCTTTTGGCATATTGTTGTACGCCAACATGCCGCCAATCAAAATAATGAAAAGCACCACACTCACCGTAGTGCGGTTTTTTACCGATGCGGAAGTGAGTTTAAACTCCCTATCGGTTTTTTGATCTTTTATATCTGCCATGGTAATCTAATGCTGTTAACTATTAAAAGCCTGTTCATTGAGCTTTACTGATCTATTTCTACAAGTTGCCCGTCGCGCACGCGCCGGGAACCTTTATCCACCAAAATTTCGCCGCCTTGGAGTCCGTCGGTTATCAATATGCGACCCGCATACGAAGGTCCCGCCACCACGCTTTTGCGCACAACTTGGTAATAGCCGTTTTCCTTTTTGAGTACATAAACAAAAGTTTCACCCGTGCTGCTTTCCTGCAAAGTACGCACGGGAACCGTTACGGCCGAGTCCACATACATACTTTCAATTTTCAGCAATGCCAAGGCGTTGGGTTTGATTAACCGCTCTTGATTGTCAATGCGCACAAGCGCTTCAAAAGTTCGGTTGGCCGGATTAATAAATTTACTCACGCGGGTAATCACCGTATCAATGGTGATGTCCAACTCGGGAAAAACCACTTTTACGCGTTTACCGTCGGTTACCACCCTGCTGTAGCGATCTGCGATATCGGCCTCAATGTACATTTCATCCAAATTAATGAGCCGCACCAACTGCATGCCCGCCGCGGCAAACTCACCTTCTTTGGGGAAAATTTTATCTACCGTACCCGTAACAGGCGCTTTCACTACAGCCATATCCAGCTGTTTTTTCAAGCCTGCCAGTCGGTTTCTCAGTGTATTCACATTCGTCTCTGCCTCGAGGTATTGCATTTCAGAGCCCACATTATTTTCCCACAAGCGCTTTTGACGTTGATAAACATCCTCAGCCAATTTCAACTGCGTTTCCAGCTCCTCCACATTTTGTTGAATCACCTCATTGTCGAGGCGCATCAACACCGCACCTTTATTTACGCGGTCTCCCTCTCGAACTTGAATACTCACAATTTCACCGTTAGTTTCAGCGGGTACAAGCACATTTTCTTTCGAATCCACATTTCCGTACACCTCAAAATAATTGGCAAATGTTCCCAATTGCGCCTCTGCGCCCGTTACCTTAGTCAGTTTTTTGGTAGAATCGTGCTTGGCAATAAGCGCATTCACTTCCTCTATTTCACCGGCAATACCTTGTGAAACGGCCAACAAACTGTCTTTTTTAGATTTTAACTTCTCCACCTCAACATTGTTTGAACTGTTTTGGTCAGAACCGCAAGCCGTCAGCAGAGCCAGACTCGCGAAAAGTGCGATATACTTCATCATTAATATTTATTTAAAATTTTATCCAAATTGGTTTTTGCTTCAATCAAGCTGTTGATACTTTGCACATATTCAGATTGTGTTTGAAAAAACTGTTGCTGCACTTGAGCCAAGTCCAACCCTGAGGAAACACCCTCCTTAAATTTCAGCGTTTCTTTTTTCAATATTTTTTGCGCCAGTTCCATATTGTCTTTGTTGTTTTTATACTGCTCCAATGCGAATTTAAAATCAGATTGATAGCGATCAAATTCGAGTTTCAGTTCTTCACTTTTCTCAATGCGTTCCAAGTTGGATTGCTCCAACTCTATTTGCGATTGTTTAATGGCATAATGCCTTTGCAGCCCGGTGAAAATAGGAACGCTCAAATTCAATCCCCAAACCGTGGCCGGGAACCAAACATTGTCAGCTCCTATATTCAGTTCGTTACTAAAAAACTGTTGCCGGTAATTAAAAAAGGCATTGAGCTTAGGCAGCGCCATCGCCTTTTGATTTTTCAATTCCAGCTCCTTAGCTGTTTGGTTGGTGAGGGCAATGCGGTAATCGATATTGGCCTTTTCATTAAAATCCTCTGTTGTTGCGGCGGGATCTGCTCCAAAGCCCACAACTTTGTTCAGGCTGTCCACCAGTACGATATTGGAATCTACCGGGATACCCATTTGATATTTGAGCATTTTCAATGAAATTTCATTGAGGCGCGCCGCTTGATTCAACTGATTTTTATTGTTGCTCATCAATATTTTCAACTGGTCAGCATCTTGTTCTTCCACAAAACCGCTTTCATAAAGCGCCTTTGTTTCTTTATACACCGTTTCCAGCGATTCAAAATTACCCTCGAGTGTTTTTTGATTCTCAGCGGCAACAATTACAGCCGTATAAGCCTTGGCCACGGCCGCCTTCACCTCTTGTTTGGATTTTGTGTAAGCATTTTCACTCAATTCACGGTACGTTCGCGCAGCTTGCAGCGCTACGATGTAGGAACCGTCAAATAACAATTGATTGGCTTGCAATCCGCCGGTGATATTATACTCTGTACCAAACTGTGCCGGAATCAATTCATTGGGATTGCCCCCGAAATTGGGCACCAACACAGTGGGAATATCCAAGAAATTTTGAAACTCGCCGTTTCCCGATATTTGCGGCAGTCCCATACCGGTCGTTTCCTTCACTCTTTTACCGGCAATATCCACATCCATTCCGGCGCGCTGCATCATGTAGCTGTTTTCCGCCGCATAATCCATAGCCTGTTGCAGGGTAAACTCGGCTTGGGCTCGGGTTCTGACCGAAATAAGAACCAACATGGCAACACCTGTTATTTTCAGTAGCTTCATATTTATATTATTTAAATGTGTCATTATTCAGTTTTTCCTCAAAGTAAGTGATGCCGGCCGGCGTGCCAATGCCGTGCAAGTGATAGCTGAAGGCCTCCAAATAAACCGCGGATTTTTCAAAATCATCGGCGGGGAATCGCTCTTCCTCAAAAATCAAATCTGTCATGCCGGCGTAAAGTCGGGCCGTGATTTCCACATTCAACGATTTCCTGTAGTAATTAGACTCCACACCGCGTTTCAAATTATCGCAGATCACCTCCAAAACAAAATCGTTCTTAAATTTAAAAAACGAACGCCACGCCTCGGGATAAAAGCGCTGTAAGTCATGAAAAATGTTGGGGTGGAGCTCGCGCAATTCATCGGTAATAAACTTGCCTATTTCAAACATCTCATCAATCACATTGAGCTTTTGGGCCTGCACTTGTGAGATGTAAATACGGTGGTTATCAAACCGCATTTTAATACAGCCTTGAACCAACTCGCGTTTATCTTTGAAATACTTATAAATGGTTTTTTTACTCATTTGCAAGTCAATGGCCAAATCATCCATAGTTATGGATTTGATGCCGCTCTTCATAAAGGCATCTGCTGCGTGTTGCAATATTATTTTTCTCTTTTTCTCCACTCTATAGTCCCTTCTTGACCTCGTTATTTTCGAATCGGCGGCAAAAGTACAATCATTCAACTCGACGGAAACTATAAAACACAAAAAAGTTTCCACTGTTTTGACGAGCGGCAAAATAATATTTTGGCCGGTATCCGGATTGCTTCGCTTTCGGCATGGCAGCTCGCGATGCTCGCTGTATGGTTCAAGGAGTCCACCAATAAATTGGGGACAGATCCGCCAATACTTGTCCCCAACTTACAACCAACGAGTTGGGTACGCGTGTTGGTGGAAATTGGGGACAATTGCAGCTGTTTTGGAGTTACCGGACGATTTCGTAAATCGTGAAGTCCACCAACAAGATGGGGATAAACGTAAGGAGTAAAGCGCACGCCGGTGCTCAACACATATTTTGTCATAACAACTCGAACTAAAGTGCCCACCGTAGGTCAAGGTCGAGGTCGAGGTGGACTCGCTAACACGTCAATCGAGTTAGCGGCGTTAGAATCAAGATTTACGGTTCAAGCAAAGAGCATTCAATACGCGGCGCGCACAATTTCACCCCCTTACGCTTGCCTCCAACTCAAGTTAGCGGGAATCAACAACTTCTCATCACCCCGGTGTCCTATCCACATTCTTCTGTTCACAAATCCCACTGCATCGCATTATTCTCCCACCCCTTTACACGTTACTTTGAATTCCTTTATTCATGTGGCATTCGTGTCATTTTTAAGCCCTTAAAAACACCCCGTAAACCGAAAAGTTATCAACAAAGTGGGAGAAAGTGGTAGAAAGTGGTAAATTTGCCGTACTTTTACGCTTTGAATTTAAGGGATCAGTATGTCGAACTTTATAGGTGAATATCAGTGCAAAGTAGATTCCAAGGGGCGTTTTATGCTCCCCTCGGGACTCAAAAAGCAGCTTGATCCTGCCGCTCAAGAGCGGTTTGTGATCAATCGCGGCTTTGAGGGTTGCTTGGTATTGTACCCCATGAATGAGTGGGAAAACGAAACCGCCCGATTCAAAAAACTCAATCTTTTTGTGGCGAAAAACAGAAAGTTTTACCGTCAATTTCACAACGGCGCCACACAATTGGCACTGGACAATACAGGCAGATTGTTACTGCCCAAAACCCTGTCCGCAACGGCTGAAATCAGTAAAGAAATTGTGCTTTTTGCCTACGCCAACCGAATTGAAGTTTGGGCGAAAAACAAATACGAAGAGGTGATGAACGCCGATGAAGACGACTTTGCATCCCTAGCTGAAGACGTGATGGGCGAAATAGAAACCGATAATAAAAACGAAGAGTAACGCTATGTATCACAAACCGGTAATGCTTAAAGAAGCTGTTGACGGGCTTTCCATTAAGCCCGACGGAACGTACGTTGACGTTACTTTCGGAGGTGGCGGCCACAGCAAAGCTATATTGGAACAACTGGGCGAAAACGGCAAACTCTACGCTTTTGATCGCGACAAAGCAGCCGCGGAAAACACAATCAATGACGAGCGCTTTACTCTTATTGAAGCCGACTTCAAATTCCTGAGAAATTACCTCAAAATTTACGGCGCTGTTCCGTTTGACGGTTTACTCGCCGATTTAGGCGTTTCCTCAAGACAATTTGATGATGCCCCGCGCGGATTCAGCACCCGTTTTGATGCCGAGCTCGACATGCGCATGACGCAAACGTCCCCAAAAACAGCTAAGCAAGTTGTTAACGCGTACGGCGAACAAGAGCTGCGCGACATCTTTAAGCATTACGGCGAACTCAAACAAGCCGGCGCTATTGCCCGCACATTGGTTTCTACTCGTACCAATCGGCCCATCAATACCACCGGCGAACTCAAAACAGCACTGGAGCGCTTTGCACCCCGCGGCAAAAGTGCCAAGTTTTTCGCACAGGTTTTTCAAGCACTTCGCATGGAAGTAAACGACGAACCGGAGGCGCTTCACCAACTCATTAAACAAACTACAGAGGGGCTTAAACCCGGCGGGCGGTTTTGTGTCATCGCTTACCACTCCCTTGAAGACCGACCCGTTAAGCATTTTTTTAAAAGCGGAAACTTTACGGGCAAACAAGAAAAAGACTTGTACGGAAATATTTTAAGACCACTCACCCCAATAAAAAATAAAGTGATAACCCCTGCACCTGAAGAACTGGAAGAAAACCCGCGCGCCAGAAGCGCCAAATTGAGAATTGCAGAAAAAAATGGTTAAAAACCCCGAAACATACAGCCAAGGCAAGAAAAACGGCTTGAAAATCAAGCGTGGCGTCATCGACTTTTTGAGCGGGAACTTCCTCGCGGGAGAAAACGTCGTGCGCAACCTGCCCTTTATGTTTTTCCTCGCATTGCTCGCCTTGCTGTATATCGCTAACGGCTACGTGGCTGAGGGATCTGTAAGAGACATCAATAAACTGAGCAATGAGATGAAGGAATTGCGCAGCGAGTACATTACCACCCAATCTGAGTTGATGTACACCACCAAGCAAAGTGAGCTCATCAAAATATTAAACCTCAAAGAAATGGGACTCATCGAATCATTTGAGCCGCCCAAAAAAATAGTCATTACAAAAGCAGAACGCAAAGCCTACGACATTGATTAATGAATAACGCGAGTGAACATAAACGAAACATGATCAGGGTGTACACCATGTACATCCTGCTGGCGCTTTTTAGCACGGGCATCGTGTTGAAAACCGGGCAAATTATGTTTGTTCAAGGCGATGAATGGCGCGAAAAAGCCAAGAACCTCACTTTAAAATACCACACTATTGATGCGGCACGCGGCAATATTTACGATCACAAATCTCGACTACTGGCTACTTCAGTTCCCATTTACGAAGTGCGCTTTGACCCCAACGCCGAGGCACTTACCGATGCGGTTTTCAACGAAAACATCGACTCATTGGCACTGCGTTTGTCTAACCTGTTTCAAGACAAAACACCGTTTCAATACAAGCGCAAGCTCGTCAATGCGCGAAATAACGGAGAGCGCTACCACCTCATCAAGCGCCATGTGCAGTACAAACAACTCAAAGCATTGCGTCAATTCCCCCTCTTCAGAAAAGGGCGATATAAAGGCGGTTTTATCTACATCCAACAAAACCGGCGGCAAAAGCCTTTCCGCGTATTGGCGGCCCGAACCATCGGTTATGATCGCGAGTCGGAGTCTGTGGGATTAGAAGGCGCCTACAGCACTATCCTCAGCGGTACCGGCGGCAAAAGACTCATGAAAAAAATCGCGGGCGGCGTTTGGATGCCTGTAAACGATGCCAATGAAATAGAGCCCGAAGACGGCGCTGACTTAGTAACCACCATTGACGTGAACATTCAAGATGTGGCGGAGAGTGCTCTACTCAAGCAACTCCAAAAACACGACGCCAACCACGGGTGTGTGGTGCTCATGGAGGTCAATACCGGTGAAATCAGAGCCATTGCGAATCTCACCCGCGGTTCTGACCAAAATTATTATGAAAGTTACAATTACGCCGTAGGAGCGGGAAGTGAACCCGGCAGCACCATGAAACTCGCCTCTTACATGGCCGCTATGGAAGACGGATTCATCGATCCGGAAAGTGAAATTGAAACCGGCAACGGTAAACACTTGTTTTACAAAACTCCCATGTACGACTCCAAAGAAGGCGGTTACGGCACCATCACGGTAAAAAAAGCCTTCTCGGTATCCTCAAATATTGCCATAGCCAAAATCATTGATAAATATTACCGGTCAGAACCCCAACGATTTGTTGACCGACTCAAGGATTTTCACCTCAATGAACCCACAGGCGTTGAAATACCCGGGGAGGGCATGCCCTACATCAAAGATGCCGACGACGAAAGCTGGTCGGGCATTACATTACCCTGGATGTCGCACGGCTATGAACTTAAACTCACACCGCTGCAAATACTCACATTCTACAATGCAGTAGCCAACAACGGCGCTATGGTGAAGCCGCGCTTTACCTCTTCAGTAACCAAACACGGCAAAACCGTAAAACGCTTTGAGCCGGTAATTCTCAAAAAACAAATAGCTTCAAAAGAAACCATCTCCAAAGCGAGAGAAATGCTGGAAGAAGTTGTGAAAAACGGCACTGCCGTAAATTTAAGCGCTGCCGATTACCAAATAGCGGGAAAAACAGGAACGGCACAAATTGCCAAAGGCGCAAGCGGCTATGACAAAGTACTGTATCAAGCCTCGTTTTGCGGGTACTTCCCGGCAGACGACCCCAAATACTCAGCCATTGTGGTTGTTAACGCACCCTCGCGCAACGTGTACTACGGAAACTTGGTAGCCGGTCCTATTTTTAAGGAAATCGCGGATAAAGTGTATTCCACAAGCGTAAACTTCCACAACGAATTTAAACCCATGCTTACAGAGGGAAAAGTCAATATTCCCGTATCTAAAAATGGAGATTTTCAAACCCTCAGCACAGTATTCGACAAAATTGGAGTTCATTACAGCGCTCAAAATAAAAGTGCCGAGTGGATTTACACACGAACCGGAACAGACACCGTACAGGTGTTTGAAAAAGAAATCATTGACAATTTGGTACCCAACGTGCGCGGCATGGCATTACAAGACGCCGTTTACTTGCTTGAAAACATGGGTTTACGTGTTAGTGCTGAAGGAAAAGGAATAGTAAAGTTTCAATCCCTTTCACCGGGGACGGGAATTCAAAAAGGAACCGAAATAAAATTGAGATTGACTTGAAATTACTCAAAGACATATTGTACAAAGCACGACTTGAAGAAGTCATAGGCTCCACCAATGTAGCTGTTGACCGCATTGAGTTTGACTCCCGAAAAGTATCGGCGTTTACGGCTTTTGTAGCCGTTCGGGGTACGCAAACAGACGGTCATCAATTCATTGAAAAGGCTATTGAGTCGGGGGCGGCCGCGGTGATTTGTGAAGAAATTCCCGAAAAACCCAAAGACGGCATTACCTACGTCAAAGTGCGCAACAGCGCCGAGGCGTTGGGATATATGGCCTCCAACTACTACGGAAATCCCTCCGAAAAAATCAAACTCACCGGTGTTACGGGTACAAACGGCAAAACCTCTGTTGTTACCATGAGTCACGCTTTGTTTTCCGCTTTGGGTCATAAAAGCGGATTAATTTCTACAGTAGTCAACAAAATAGGCAAAGAAGAAATCAGTGCCACGCACACCACTCCGGATGCGCTAAGCATAAACAAGTTAATGGCACAAATGGCAGACGAAGGCTGCTCGCATTGTTTTATGGAAGTGAGCTCCCACGCTATTGCACAACACCGCATTACCGGACTGCAATTTGACGTGGCCGTGTTCACCAATATTACCCACGAACACCTCGATTACCACAAAACCTTTGACAACTACATTGCCGCCAAGAAAAAACTCTTTGACGACTTGAGTGCCGGAGCTGTGGCCATTTATAATCGCGACGATAGGCGCGGCGAAATCATGGTGCAAAACACGAGTGCCGCTACAAAATCTTTTGCCTTGAAAACCTTGGCAGACTATAAAGCCAAAGTCATTGAAAATCAATTTACGGGTTTGCAACTCAACATCAACGGAAAAGATGTATGGACTAAGCTGGTAGGTAAATTCAACGCTTACAATTTACTGAGTGTTTACGCTATTGCAGATGCTTTCGGGGCTGAAGAATTAACGGTTCTGACCGAAATAAGCTCGCTCAATCCCGTGGCAGGGCGCTTTCAACATATTAAAACAGAAAAAGGTGTAAACGGTATTGTAGATTACGCTCACACGCCCGACGCACTGGAAAACGTACTCAAAACCATCAATGATGTACGTACGGGCAATGAAACCGTGATTTGCGTAGTGGGCTGCGGAGGCGATCGTGACGCCACCAAAAGGCCCGTCATGGCCAAAATTGCCGCAAAGTTGGCCGATAGGGTGATACTCACAAGTGATAATCCGCGAACAGAAAATCCCGACACCATCATTGAAGACATGAAAAAAGGACTTGACCCCTCCAAAATAAAAAAAACACTGGCGGTCACACAACGCGGCGAAGCCATTCGAACAGCCGCTGCTTTGGCAAATCCGGGCGATATTATTTTAATCGCAGGTAAAGGTCACGAAACTTACCAAGAGGTAAACGGAGTGAGAAATCATTTCGACGACATGGAAGAATTAAATAACGCACTACAGAACAGTTAATTATGCTATACTACTTGTTCGACTATTTTAATGAATTGAATATTCCCGGCACAGGGGTGTTTCAGTACATCTCTTTCAGAGCCGCCATGGCCGTGGTTTTTTCGCTCATTATCTCCATGATCTTCGGCAAGCGCATTATTCGTTTACTGCAAAAACAACAAGTAGGCGAATCGGTTCGCGACTTGGGACTTCAAGGTCAGTTAGAAAAACAGGGTACTCCCACAATGGGCGGGCTCATCATCATAGCGTCTATCATTATTCCCACCTTACTTTTTGCCCGTCTCGACAATATTTATGTGATTTTGCTCATTGTGAGCACCCTTTGGCTGGGTCTCATCGGCTTTATTGACGACTACATCAAAGTATTCAAAAAAGACAAAGGCGGGTTACAAGGAAAATTTAAAATCATTGGTCAGGTAGGAATAGGCATCATCGCCGGTTCCGTGCTTTACTTTCATGAGGATGTCATTGTGCGTGAAAAACTCAGCGATAACCAAACCGCAAACCCCACCGCAGAAGTTATAGATGTACAAGGTGAGCGATGGGAAACACACCGTTCAACCAAAACCACCATTCCGTTTGTAAAAGACAACGAATTGGAATACGGCGAACTGCTGTCATGGTTAGGAGAACACTACAAAAAATGGGCCTGGCTGCTGTACATACCCATTGTAATTATAGTGATTACGGCCGTATCTAACGGCGCCAATATCACAGATGGCATTGACGGATTAGCGGCGGGAACATCCGGAATTATAGGCTTGGCACTTGCGGGATTTGCCTTTGTATCGGGAAACTACATATTCGCCGATTACCTCAACATCATGTACATACCCGACACCGGTGAAATTGTGGTGTTTTCGGCAGCCTTTGTAGGGGCTTGTATCGGGTTTTTATGGTACAACTCATTTCCGGCTCAAGTATTCATGGGCGACACGGGGTCACTCGCGCTGGGCGGCATCATTGCCGTAATTGCACTGGCCATCCGAAAAGAATTGATACTGCCGATTTTATGCGGTGTGTTTTTAATAGAAAACTTATCGGTAATGCTGCAGGTGAGCTATTTCAAATACACCAAAAAGAAATACGGGGAAGGTCGGCGCATTTTTAAAATGGCACCGATTCACCACCACTACCAAAAAACCGGACTGCACGAATCTAAAATTGTAACGCGATTTTGGATTATAGGAATCATACTGGCTGTAATCAGTATCGTAACACTGAAACTCAGGTAGCATGAAGCGTGTGGTTATTTTAGGAGGCGGAGAGAGCGGCACAGGAGCGGCTCGACTGGCAAAAATGAAAGGATTTGATGTTTTCCTGAGCGAATCGGGCAAACTGAAAAATGCATACAAAGAAGTTCTTACCAAGGCTGAAATTGATTTTGAAGAAGGGCAACACAGCGAGGAGCGTATCCTCAATGCAAGTGAAGTCATCAAAAGTCCCGGAATACCCGACACAGCTCCCATTGTACAAAAATTGGATCAACTGCATATTCCGGTCATTGATGAAGTCGCTTTTGCGGCACGATACAGCAACGCAAAACTCATTGCCGTTACCGGCACCAACGGCAAAACCACTACTGCACTGCTCACGGGACACATCCTCAAAAAAGCGGGACTCAACGTGAAAACTGCGGGAAATATGGGCAGGAGTTTTGCGTCAGCACTATGTGACGGTGACCCCGATTACTTTGTTTTGGAGTTGAGCTCATTCCAACTGGAGCGTATTGAAAAAGCGCGATTTTACATCGCAATTATACTCAATATCACACCGGATCACCTAGACCGGTACGACTACAAAATGGAGCGCTACATCGCGGCGAAGTTCAACATCTGCAAAAACCAAACGGCTCAAGACCATTTGATTTACCATGCAGATGACGAAAACATCACCCGCAAAATTCAAACGGTACAACCCCAAGCACAGTTGTACACCTTCTCACTCAATCAACAACAGCCAGGAGCGGCTTATTTAACAGAAAACCAATTAGTAATTAATATAAAAGGGGAATTAAAAATGTCAATACAAAAGTTAGCACTACAAGGAAAGCACAACGCAGCCAACAGCATGGCCGGCGGCATTGCATCGCGAATTTTAGAAATTCGCAAAGAAATTATTCGCGACAGTTTAGCCGATTTTCAAAACGTGGAGCACCGGCTGGAACGCGTAACTACCATTTGCGGTGTAGATTACATCAACGACTCCAAAGCCACCAACGTCAACTCTACATGGTTTGCCCTGGAGAGCATGGAAAACCCCACAACTTGGATTGTGGGCGGTGTAGATAAAGGCAATGAGTACGACCAACTGTTAGAACTCGTGCGTCACCGCGTTAAAAACATCATTGCACTGGGCACCGATACCGCCAAAATAAAAGCGGCATTCGGTGAAGAAGTTGAAAACTACCACGAAGCCGCAGATATGGGTGAAGCCGTAGCCATCGCGTACAACATCACAAAAAAAGGAGAAACGGTACTGCTCTCCCCTGCTTGTGCCAGCTTTGATTTATTTGAAAGCTACGAGGATCGCGGCCATCAATTTAAATCTGCTGTAAGGTCGTTGTAAAAACGAGGCAACCGATGAACAAAATTTTTGACTATATAAAAGGCGACAAAGTAATATGGATCACCGTGCTGTTTATGGCGCTGTCTTCCATACTACTCGTGTACAGCTCTGTAGTAACTTTGGCCTACCGTTATCAAGACGGTAACACCTTTTACTACATCCTGAAACACGGCCTGTTTATCGTCACGGGTTTTGCACTCATCTTCCTCATTCACAAAGTCAACCACCGCTACTTTTCGCGCATCGGGCAATTGGTATTTTGGGTGAGTATTCCCCTTTTATTACTCACCCTGTTAATCGGCACCAACATCAACGCCGCTTCGCGCTGGCTTACCATTCCCGTCATCAATCAAACCTTTCAAACCAGCGACTTAGCCAAACTGGGACTCATCCTTTTCTTGGCGCGGTTGCTCACCGTACAAGCGCACCAAATAAAGAAACTCAAAAAAAGTTTCCTGCCCGCCTTAGTGGCCACCGGCGCTGTTTGCGCACTCATATTGCCCGCCAACTTTTCAACGGCCGCCGTGGTTTTCATGTCAGCCATGATGCTCATGTTTATGGCCGGGATCCCGGTAAAACACCTATCACTCGTTATACCCGCCGGTATCATCGCAATAATCCTCATATTCTCTACAGCCAAAATTGCCCCCGAAGTATTTCCCCGGGCAGAGACCTGGACCAAGCGGGTGGAACGCTACCTCAACAACGAAAAAGCCGACGCCAATGCCGATTATCAAGTAGAGCAAGCCAAAATTGCCATCGCCACCGGCGGTATTACCGGCAAAGGCCCCGGCAACTCCACGCAACGCAACTTTTTGCCCCATTCCAGTTCTGATTTTATTTATGCTATAGTGCTGGAAGAATACGGACTCATCGGCGGATTAATCATTCTCATGTTTTACATGATTTTGCTGTACCGCGCGGTGCGCATCGCACAAAAAACGCCCTACACATTCGGCGCTTACCTCGTATTGGGATTGAGCTTCAGCTTAGTATTTCAGGGCCTCATCAACATGGCCGTCAACGTCAACTTGCTGCCCGTGACCGGCCAACCCTTACCGCTGGTGAGTATGGGAGGTACCAGTTTGTGGTTCACCTGCATCTCACTGGGTATTATCCTCAGCGTGAGCCGCACCGTTGAAGAATCAGAAGAAACACAAGAGAACACAAACCCCGAACAATCATCACAAAACAAACCCATAACCGATGTCGCCACTTAAAATTATCATAAGCGGAGGCGGAACCGGAGGTCACATCTACCCCGCCATTGCCATTGCCGATGCCATCAAAGAACAGCGTCCGGATACGGAATTCTTGTTTGTGGGCGCCAAGGGTAAAATGGAAATGACCAAAGTACCTGAAGCAGGTTATAAAATTGAGGGTCTGGGCATTACCGGAATCAAGCGCAGCCTGTCTTTCAGCAACTTGCTGTTCCCCTTTAAACTCCTCAAAAGTTCTTGGCGCGCTCGTCAAATCATCAAAGAATTCAAACCTCACGCCGCAGTGGGCACGGGAGGCTATGCCTCAGGTCCCACCTTAAGAGCAGCGGCAAAAGCCGGAGTTCCTACCATCCTGCAAGAACAAAACGCACTGCCCGGCATCACAAACCGTCTGTTGGGCAAAAAAGCCGAGCGTATTTGCGTGGCCTATCCCGGAATGGAAAAATACTTTGACAAAAACAAAATACTCCTCACGGGAAATCCCGTGCGTAAAAAAGTAGTGAACATTGAAGGCAAACGCGAAAAAGCACTTCAACATTTTGGTCAGAACCCTACTCTCAAAACTGTATTGGTGGTTGGCGGTAGCTTGGGCTCACTCAACATCAACAATGCACTCATCAACAACCTGGAAACCATAAAAAACAACGCCGGTTATTTGCAAATGATTTGGCAAACCGGCGAACAAACCTTCACCCACGTTGAAAAAGCCGTTCAAAAGCACAAACCCCAAAATGTAAAAGTCGTCAAATTCATCAACGAGATGGACTTGGCCTATGCAGCCGCAGATTTAATCATCTCAAGAGCGGGAGCTATAGCCGTTTCTGAAATATCACTTGTTCAAAAACCCGTTATTCTGGTGCCCTTCCCATTCGCGGCTGAAAACCACCAAAAACGAAATGCCGAGGCACTTCAAAAGCGAAAGGCCGCTGAAATGATTGAAGATAAAGACCTCAATGAAAAATTACTGCCTGAAATACAACGCCTGCTGCAAGATGATGATTTAAGGGCGGTAATGAGCCGAAACATAGCCGATATAGCCGTTTACGACTCAGCCGATATTATTGCTAATGAAGTACTGAAAACCGCACAACCGTGAATTTAGACAAAATACATAACATCTATTTTGTTGGCGCCGGCGGCATTGGAATGAGCGCCCTGGCCAAGTACTTCCTCAACTGCGGTAAAAATGTAAAAGGCTACGACCGCCACGAATCCAAAATTACCAAAGAACTGGAACAGGCGGGCGTCTCAATGGACTACGACCATCAATCGCAATTTGGGTTTCACGATGCCGATTTAATTATTTACACGCCGGCCGTTTCAGCAGACAGGCCCATTCGCCGTCAACTTAAAAACACCACCATTCCGCAACTCAAACGCGCCGAGGTATTGGGAATGATCACCTCCCTCAACAAAACAGCGGCCGTTGCGGGCACTCACGGCAAAACCACTACCTGCGCCATGCTCGCACAGCTCATCCACACCGTGCAAGGCAGTGTAACTGCGTTTATAGGCGGTAAAAGCGCCAACTTCAACAGTAACTTTGTTTTTGATGAAAACGCAGAATACACCGTTATTGAAGCCGACGAGTACGACCGCAGTTTCCTGCTTCTCACTCCCTACATCGGCATCATTACAGCCGTAGATGCCGACCACTTAGATATTTACGGCAGTCAGGCCGAAATGCACCGCAGCTTTCACGAGTTTGCCGATTTAGTGAAAGGCCCTTTACTCATTAATGACCGTGCAGCGGCTTGTTTCAAGCCCGATCGTGAATTTGTAACCTACGGTTTTGAAGAAAATGCCGATTATCAAATTACTGACCTGCGCGTACGAGAAGGACAAAACATCTTCAACATCAATACCCCGGGCGGCACCCTAACAGACTTGACGTGCTCCCTGCCCGGCAAACACAATGTGGAAAATGCCGCGGCTGCCGTTGTCCTTTGCCATCTGATTTTCCCCCGGCAAACCGAAAAAATAAAACGCGGATTAGCCGCATTCAAAGGCGTTGAGCGCAGATTTGAAACAATAGCAAAATCGCAAACCGGCGTTTATATTGATGATTATGCTCATCATCCGCGCGAAATAAGCGCAGCCGTTTCTGCGGCTCACTTGATGTACCCCGGAAAAAAAGTAACGGTTATCTTTCAGCCACATCTTTTTAGTCGCACGGCAGATTTCATGGATGATTTTGCCTGTGTTTTGTCAGAACCCGACACCACCTACCTGCTGGAAATATACCCCGCCCGGGAAAAACCTATTCACGGTATTTCGAGTGCGGTTCTGACCGAAAAAATAAACGAAATAAAAGCGGGCAAAGCCGTGCTTATTTCAAAAGAAGAAGTGTGCAAAAAGCTTAAAACTGACCAACCCGAAGTGCTGCTCACTTTAGGCGCAGGTGATATTGCCGATTTGCGTGAAATGATAAAAAAGGAGGTGTACGCATGAAAAAGTATATCGAACCCGCTGCTTCTATTTTGGCCGTAACTCTTGTTGCCCTGTTGATTGCATTCACGGAAAAAGAGTTGGCCGACGTAAAATTTCAACAATTGCGCGTCAATATCAACACCGATGAAGGTAACTTTTTTGTGACTTCACGTGAGGTGGAAGATGCCGTTTCACACATGGGATATGTGAGTGGGGATGACGGCATCAAAAATATTAACATCCGTTCGTTAGAAGAATTTTTCGACTCATATCCGTACATCGCTAAATCTCAAGTATTTTCCACGAGTAAAGGAGTACTCCATATTGAAATCAAACAACGCGTGCCCATTTTGAGAATTTTTCAAAAATACGACGATAGTTATTACCTTGACAAACAGGGCGAGTTAATGCCTGTTTCTGAGGATTTTACAGCTCATGTTCCCGTAGCAAACGGCGAAATTAACGCGCCGTATAACCTGCATTACGGGGTGAGTTATTCACAATTGGAGGGGCGTGATGACCTCCAAAAAAGTGAGAAATTGTTAGGCGATTTGTACACTTTGACGACGAATTTGCGCCAAGATGAACTTTGGAATGCTCAATTTAATCAGATTTATGTCGATAAATCCGGCGATTTTGAGCTTATTCCGCGTGTGGGAAACCACAATATTGTGTTGGGCAGTACCGAGCGACTGAACGAGAAATTGAGAAAACTCAAAATATTCTACTTTGAAGGTTTGGACAAAACCGGGTGGAATGAGTACAGCACGATAAATTTAAAATTTGATAACCAAGTAGTTTGCACCAAAAGATAATTGTATGAGCTTTAATGATGAAATAATAGTAGGATTAGATATCGGCACCACCAAAATTGCCGCTTTGGTAGGCCGCAAAAACGAACACGGTAAACTCGAGATTTTAGGAATGGGCAAGTCAGAGAGTATTGGCGTGAGCCGAGGGGTAGTAACCCGCATTACCCCCACGGTGGAAGCCATTCAAAAAGCCGTTCAAGAGGCCGAAGAAAATTCAGGTGTGAAAATTGAACTCGTCAATGTGGGCATTGCGGGGCAGCACATACGCAGTTTGCAACATCACGGCATTAAAATGCGCAACTCCTATGAAGATGAAATCACCAACGTAGATATTACCGAGCTCATTGACGATATGTACAAATTAGTCATGATGCCGGGCGAGCAAATACTGGATGTAATACCGCAAGAATATACGGTGGACAGCGAACAAGGCATTTCAGATCCGTTGGGTATGGCCGGTTCGCGATTAGAAGCCAACTTTCACATCATCACCGGGCAAATAGCAGCGGCCAAAAACATTTACAAATGCGTAAAAAAGGCCGAGTTGGAAGTGACCAACCTCATTTTGGAGCCGCTTGCCTCATCTGATTCGGTTTTGAGTCATGAGGAGAAAGAAGCCGGTGTGGTGCTGGTGGATATCGGCGGCGGCACAACCGATATTGCCATTTTCAAAGAAAATATCATTCGGCACACGGCCGTGATTCCATTTGGAGGCAACATCATCACCGATGACATCAAAGAAGGTTGCACCATTATTCGCAAACAAGCCGAGCAATTGAAAGTAAAATTCGGCAGTGCCTTGGCCGAGCAGACCTCTGACACAGAAATTGTAGCCATCCCGGGCCTGCGCGGCAGAGAACCCAAAGAAATTTCTATTCAGAACCTGGCGCACATCATTCAGGCACGCATGGAGGAAATCATTGAACAGGTGTATTACGAAATCAAAAATTCGGGATATGAGGATAAGCTCATCGCGGGTATTGTGGTCACCGGCGGCGGTGCCCAACTGAAACACGTTACGCACTTGTTTGAATTCATGACCGGCATGGACACGCGCATCGGGTATCCTACAGAGCACTTGGCCCAAGACAACGAAAAAATCACGAGTCCGAGTTTTTCAACCGGTGTAGGGCTCATTTTAAAAGGCTTTGAACGCTTAGAGAAAAATAATGCTTCTGAAATAAAGGAAAAAAACCAAACTGATGAAGACGAAGTAAAAGAGGAAATCAAACCCAAACGCGGGATGAACGCCTTTTTGCGCATGATTAAAGAAAAAACAAGCGAATTTTTTGAAGACGATAATGTTTAATACATAAAACCAATATAGTTATGGAATTTGAATTACCGAAAAACTCACCATCGATCATAAAAGTTGTAGGCGTTGGCGGCGGCGGCGGAAATGCCGTAAACCACATGTACCGCCAAGGCATACGGGGCGTGGATTTCATTATATGCAATACCGATCACCAAGTGCTGGAAGCGAGTCCGGTACCGCACAAAATTCAATTGGGAGCCAGCCTCACCGAAGGGAACGGCGCCGGTTCCATACCCGAAGTGGGTAAAAATGCAGCCATCGAAACCATTGATGAAGTGCGCGACTCTTTAGAGAGCAACACCAAAATGGTATTCATCACCGCCGGAATGGGCGGCGGCACCGGCACGGGGGCAGCTCCCGTTATTGCCGAAGCCTGCCGGGAATTGGGCATCCTTACCGTGGGTATTGTTACCATGCCCTTCTTTTTTGAAGGTCGCAAACGTAAACAACAAGCCGAGGAAGGAATCCAAGCTATTCGCCGCCACGTGGATACACTCCTCATCATCAATAACGACAAACTTCGTGAGATGTACGGCAATTTAAAAATGAGTGACGCCTTTGCACAAGCAGATGACGTACTTTCCACTGCTGCCAAAGGAATTGCAGAAATCATTACACGCACCGGCCACGTAAATGTGGATTTTGAAGATGTGCGCACCGTCATGGTAGAAAGCGGCGTAGCCATAATGGGATCTGCCGCTGCAGAAGGTGAAAACAGGAGCGTTAAAGCAGTGGAAAACGCATTGGCTTCTCCATTGCTTAACGATAACGATATCAAAGGTGCGCGTTACGTGTTACTCAACATGGAATACGGCAATGAAGACCACGAAATATCCATGGATGAAATTTCTGAAATCACTGATTATATCCAAGATGAGGCCGGCGCAACCGCAGATGTTATTTGGGGTTACGGCTCTGATGAAAGTTTGGGTGACCAACTGCGCGTTACGGTTATAGCCACCGGCTTCAACAAAAATGAAGACTTGGGAAAGAGCCACGATGCCAAGCCACAACGCAAAGTGCACACTTTGGATGAAACGCCCAAGCAAGAACCCCAAAAGCCCTTTGACGAACCCATTAAATCAAAAAAGGACAACGCGGAAAAAGAAAACGACAAAACGCCTTACTTAAAAGATGAAAAGGACGATAAGTCAGGCCGCTCGGGAACCATTGAATTTGACTTGGAAAACGACCGCACCACACCGCGCGAGCAACCTCGAAAAAACGAGGAGTTTGAACCCTTCATCAAAAACAAAGAAGAAGAACCCGAAAAACGCGAGCCTTCACGCAATGAAAGCCGCTCAGAAAAAAAAGAGCAAGGGGATGAAAAACAAGTCAGCACTGAGGAGCAACAATCGCGAGCGCGGGACAGAATGCGCAAAATTACGGAATGGACTAACCGACTGCGCAAACCGCAAGGATTAACCGAGTTGGAAAATGTGCCCGCTTACAAACGCCGCAAAATTCAACTGGATGATGTGCCCCACTCCTCTGAATCGCAAGTTTCGAGATTCAGCTTAAACAAAGATGAACAAGACCAAGAAGGTCGCGGGAAATTGCGCGACAATAACTCTTTTCTGCATGATAATGTAGATTAATGTGCGGTTTTGACCCTTTTTGGTCAGAACCTGAAAGTCTCAATGCGCAGCATGAGCAAAGAGCACTGCTCTTTCATCAAAACCCCGCCGGTTAATTCCGACGGGGTTTTTTATGAAACCGGCCTAAGGCCCGCAAAATTTCCGTAGTTTTGACGGCAGATCTTCGACGTTAATCCATACGCTGAAAATATAGAATAGTGTTATCCAAGAAAGCAAAATACGCCATTAACGCACTGGTTCACTTGGCCAAAAAACGCAGTGAAGGCCCCGTCCTCATCAGTACGGTTTCCGAGGAGGAAAACATCCCGCAAAAATTTTTGGAGTCCATCTTGCTCGACCTCAAAAAGGCAGGCGTGCTCAGCAGTAAAAAAGGGCGCGGAGGCGGCTATTACCTTTTGAAAGAACCCGCCGAAGTCAATTTAGCCGATGTGATGCGCCTCTTTGACGGCCCCATTGCTTTTTTACCGTGCGTTACCCACAAATACTACGAACGTTGCGAAGAATGTAAAGATGAAGAAACTTGCGGAATCAGAGATGTATTTTTAGAAGTACGCAACAAAACCGTTGAAATTCTCAAAGCCGGCAACCTGGAGCAAATCATCAAGAAAGAAAAAGACTTGAAGCGGGATTTGATTTAAACCTATTCCACAGCCGCTCTACGCAAACGATCATTCACGGCGCGGCCCAATCCTTCCTCGGGAAGGAGTTCTGTTAAAATGACATCGGCGCCCGATTTTCCGGCGCGACGCAGTGCGCCAAACAAGTTGCGGGCGGCCTCACGAACGTCACCCGATTTACTCAATGCTTCGTTAGCAACCACCGGCGTTTCCAAAGTGCGGGTTCTGAACGAAATAACCGCAATGCGCTTGTGCTCAAATTCGCTTAAATCACCGTCAAAATCAACCATACGCACCGCAATGCCCGGATTGTAATGCTTGTGCAACATGCCGGGCGCCTCGGGACGCGAGGAGGAGGTTTTTACGCGTTGTACTTTTTTGCCGGCCGCTTCCTCAATCTCCTCCAATGCGAGTCCGCCCAAACGCAACACCTCAATTTCGCCGTCAACCAATTTGATGATGGTGCTCTCCACTCCCACCTCACACGCGCCGCCATCGAGCACAAAGCTCACCGCCTCACCCAGCGATTCCTCCACATCGCGTGCCGTGCCCGGACTCGTGGTTCCGAATAAATTGGCACTGGGGGCGGCTAACGGAAATTTGAGTTTACACAACAGCTCCAAAGCGATGGGGTGGCGCGGAACACGCAAGCCCACAGTAGCCAAACCCGATGTCACCTCATCGGGAACAACCGGCTTTTTAGCCAAAATAAACGTCACCGGACCGGGACAAAAACGGGCGGCCAAGCGGCGGGTAAATTCATCTACATAAGCGTATTTCTCCATCTCACCGGCGTCGTGAACATGAACGATTAAGGGATCAAAAGCAGGGCGTTTTTTAGCGGTAAATATACTCATTACGGCCTCGCGGTTCAAGGCATTTGCCGCCAAACCGTAAACCGTTTCAGTGGGCAACCCCACGAGTTTGCCGGCGTTTAACAACCCTGCGGCTTTTTGAACGTCTGTGCCTATCTTTTTCATGAAACGCGAGCATCGATTTTATCGGCCAGGTGCAACAAAAATGCGTATTCTTTAGCCGTTTCTTTAAGTGCCCTGAAACGACCCGATTCGCCTCCGTGACCGGCGCTCAAGTTGGTGTAAAACAACAACAAATTGTCATTGGTGCGTTGATCGCGCAGTTTGGCCACCCATTTTGCCGGCTCCCAATATTGCACTTGTGAGTCGTGCAGGCCGGTGAGCACCAGCAAATGCGGGTAATCTTGCGGCGCCACGTTATCGTAAGGCGAGTAACTTTTAATGTAGTCATAATACGCCGCGATTTTGGGATTCCCCCACTCATCAAACTCGCCGGTAGTGAGCGGAATACTTTCGTCCAGCATAGTGGTAAGCACATCAACAAAAGGCACTTGCGCCACTACGCCCTTCCATAAATCGGGATGCATATTGATGACGGCTCCCATGAGTAATCCGCCCGCACTGCCCCCCTCGGCAAACAGCATTTGATTGGTGGTATATCCCTGTTGAATAAGGTGCTCACCGCAGGCAATAAAATCGGTAAACGTATTTTTTTTGTTGAGCATTTTACCTTCATCATACCATTTCCTGCCCATTTCCTCACCGCCGCGAACGTGGGCTATGGCCACGATAAAACCGCGATCGAGCAAACTCAACCGCACCGAGCTGAACATGGGATCAGACGAAATACCGTAAGAGCCATACCCCTCCAAAAGCAGGGGCTGCGGCTCATTTTTGCGCAAACTTTTTTTGTACACCAGTGAAACGGGCACAGGCGTTCCGTCCGGTGCCGGGGCAAAAATACGTTCCGATTGATAATCGTCGGCCTCATAGCCGCCCTCGGGTTTCACCTGTTTCAACAGCTTTTGTTTGCGCGTTTTCATATCGAACAAATACACCGATGAAGGCGTCGTGAGCGACGTGTAGCCGTAGCGCAGTTGGTGCGCGTTAAAATCGGGATTAATGCCCGTGTACGCCACATAAGCCGGATCGTTAAACGGGAGCTCGTACTCCTCATCGCCGTTCCAAGGTTTAATTTTAATGTGTGTAAGTCCGTTTTTTCTTTCGGTCAGAACCAAGAACTCCGCAAACAAATCGATTCCTTCAAGCAGCACCTCATCACGATGCGGGATGACTTCTACCCAATTTTCTGTGCCGGTTTTTTCAACAGGCGTTTTGAGCAGTTTAAAATTAGGGGCATTTTTATTGGAGAGGATGTAAAAATAATCGTCAAAATGGGCAATGCTGTATTCGTGATCGGGCTCGCGGTGTTCAAACAACCTGAATGCCGACTCCGGTTCATCTGCCGAAATGTAGCGGTACTCGTTACTCGTGCTGCTCGAGGAAGCGATGGTAATGAATTTTTCAGATTTACTTTTTCCTAC
>CAJXMT010000015.1 GCA_913056155.1 uncultured Cryomorphaceae bacterium | reverse complement strand
CTTGGGGTCTTACCGAGGCAAATACGGGATCTGACGCTTTACGCATGAAAGTTACTGCTGAAGATGCTGGTGACCATTATGTGTTAAACGGAGCAAAGAATTGGATTACGCATGGTATTTCAGGCGATGTGGCAGTAGTTTTAGCTAGAACAGGGGACTTACTTGACTCCCATGGTATTACTGCTTTTATTGTTGAACGCGAAACAGAAGGTTTCAAAGGTGGTAAGAAGGAAAATAAGTTAGGTATGCGCGCCTCTGAAACGGCTGAAATGATATTTGAGAATTGCCGAGTGCCCAAAGAAAACGTTTTGGGGAATGTAGGTGATGGTTTTATCCAGGCCATGAAAGTGTTGGATGGCGGGCGTATCTCTATAGCTTCTTTATCGGTGGGTATTGCAAAAGGTGCTTACGGTGCGGCTAAGCAGTACTCTAAAGAGCGCGAACAATTTGGGCAACCCATTTCAAATTTTCAAGCCATTGCTTTTAAATTGGCAGATATGGCTTCTGAAATTGAGGCTGCTGAATTATTGACGATGCAGTCTGCAGATTTAAAGAATAGGGGAGAAAGAGTTACAAAACAGTCAGCTATGGCTAAATATTATGCCTCTGAGGTTTCTTGCAGAGTAGCTCAAGATGCGGTTCAAATTTTTGGCGGGTACGGATATACAAAGGATTATCCGGTTGAAAAGTTTTATCGAGATTGTAAGCTTTGCACCATAGGAGAGGGGACCTCCGAAATTCAAAAACTTGTAATCTCTAGAGAGGTTTTAAAATAAATTATTCATCTAGCTTGTGATTGCTTTTATTTGTTCTACTTTTGCAGGCTCATATTAAAAACGACTACAAATTATGTTGGTAATACCGGTTAAAGAAGGAGAGTCAATAGAAAGGGCTCTGAAAAAATACAAGAAAAAATTTGAGCGTACCGGAGTAATGCGTGAAATGCGAGATCGCCAGAGTTACACAAAGCCGTCTATTCAAAAGCGGGAAGAAAAACTAAAGGCCATCTATAAGCAAAAATTGCAAACGGCCGAAGAGTAGATATTGACAATTACTCGTTGAGTAAAAAAAATATACCCTCATAGAAAGCACTTTTATTGCTTTATCTTTGAGGGTATTTTTATGATTGAAGATTTTGTGAATTATTTAGAGCACGAAAAAGGTGTTTCTGCTCACACTTTGAGGGCGTATCGATCGGACTTAGAAAGTTTTTCGACTTTTTTGCTGAAAGAGTGTGATATGGATCTTTCCAATAAGGAGCTTAGCTCGCAAATAGTGAGACAGTGGGTCGTATATTTATATGATGCAGGCCTTAAGTCCACTTCTATAAACAGGAGATTATCGACGCTAAAATCTTTTTACGGCTTTGTAACCCTGCGCAAAAAATTCGGCATTAATCCCGTTGCAAATATTTCGCTTCTTAAGTCTGAAAAGAGATTACCTCAATTTGCTTCTGAAAATGAAATGAATATATTGTTTGAAGTAGAGGAGATTTATGATGATAATTTTGAAGGAGTGAGAAATCGCCTTGTTTTAGAACTGTTCTACTCAACCGGAATGCGATCGGGCGAACTACTTTCACTCACCGTCGAATTATTTGACAAGCATACAGAGTTTATTGAAATTCTTGGTAAGGGGAATAAAAAACGATTTGTTCCTTTAAGCGAAAATGTAAAAGGTGTTTTGAAACAATATAAGCCTTTACGTAATGAACTTGCTGTAAAGTGTGAGGACGCATTAATAATTACTTCTCGTGGTAAAAAGGCTTACCCTAAAATGATTTACAATATTGTGAAGCATTATTTAAGTGCGGCTACTTCATTGCAAAAGAGGAGCCCGCATGTTATTAGGCATACCTTTGCCACTCATATGTTAAATGCGGGTGCAGACCTTGAGACAATTAAGAAATTGTTAGGTCATTCATCGTTAAGTGCAACCCAGGTATACACGCATAATTCATTTGAGAAGTTGAAAAAGGCTTATAAAAATGCACATCCCAGATCATAGATATGTTTGGTATTCATTTGAATTGGAGGTTGTATCAACTTGGAAGAAGTTCTTTGAGTCAGGATTACTGTATTTTTTGATATTTATTTGGAATTGGAGTGTTTTTAAAAGCCTCATTTTCATAACTTTGCAATACGCGGGGGGTCGAGTGCTAATACGACAGTTCTTTTAGTGGAAAAAAGAATAAATTTATTTTGTGGGTTTTGGTAATATACTTACATTTGCAGTCCTTTTTGAGAAGGGCAGTTCATTGAAGCATATAAAAGAGAGATTGCCAATGTAGCTCAGCTGGCTAGAGCAGCTGATTTGTAATCAGCCGGTCGGGGGTTCGAGTCCCTCCATTGGCTCTTTTTTAGGGGAGATACTCAAGCGGCCAACGAGGACAGACTGTAAATCTGTTGGTGTACACCTTCGCAGGTTCGAATCCTGCTCTCCCCACTTTTAGAAGCTTCCTTGATAAGCGGGAGTAGCTCAGCTGGCTAGAGCATTAGCCTTCCAAGCTAAGGGTCGCGGGTTCGAATCCCGTTTCCCGCTCATTTTAACACTTGAGAAATCATGTTGAAAAGGCGTGTTTTTCTTAAGTGTTTTGCCAATGTAGCTCAGAGGTAGAGCACTTCCTTGGTAAGGAAGAGGTCACGGGTTCAATTCCCGTCATTGGCTCACAGGGAGAAGTAATTTTTTTGACTTATATAAATATACTAAAGACTAAACTAAATATTCAGAGCTATGGCTAAGGAAACTTTCGATCGGTCCAAACCGCACGTAAACATTGGTACTATTGGTCACGTGGATCATGGTAAAACTACTTTAACAGCAGCGATTACTTCTGTGCTATCATCAGATGGATTGTCAGATAAGCGCGATTTTGATACTATTGATAATGCCCCGGAAGAAAAGGAAAGAGGCATTACGATTAATACCTCACACGTTGAGTACCAAACTAAAAATCGTCACTATGCGCACGTGGATTGTCCGGGTCACGCGGATTATGTGAAAAACATGATTACGGGTGCGGCGCAAATGGATGGAGCTATTTTAGTAGTTGCAGCTACAGATGGTCCAATGCCTCAAACTCGTGAACACATTCTTTTGGCTCGTCAGGTAAACGTGCCTGCCATTGTTGTATTCATGAATAAGGTTGATTTAGTAGATGATGAGGAGCTGCTTGAACTAGTTGAACTGGAAATACGTGAATTGTTATCCTTCTATGAATATGACGGAGATAATATTCCTGTTGTTCAAGGTTCTGCTTTGGGTGCACTTGAAGGTGACTCAAAATGGGTAGAAAAGGTTATTGAATTAATGGACGCTGTTGATGAGTTTATTCCTCTTCCCGAGCGCGCTGTTGATAAAGATTTCATTTTGCCTGTTGAAGACGTTTTCTCAATTACAGGTCGTGGTACAGTTGCTACAGGTCGTATTGAGTCCGGTGTAATTAACTCAGGTGATGAGGTAGAGATTTCAGGTATGGGTGCGGAAAAAATGAAATCTACTATCACAGGTGTTGAAATGTTCCGTAAAATATTGGATCGCGGAGAAGCGGGTGACAATGTAGGTTTGTTGCTACGTGGTATTGATAAGGCTCAAATTAAGCGAGGTATGGTGATTGCGCGACCTAATACCATTACTCCTCATACCAAGTTTAAAGCTGAGGTTTATATTTTGAAGAAAGAAGAAGGCGGGCGTCACACTCCATTCCACAACAAATATCGTCCTCAATTTTACTTGAGAACAACTGACGTAACAGGAGAAATTATTCTTGAAGAAGGTCGTGAAATGGTAATGCCCGGCGATAACTTAACTATAAATGTTGAATTGATTGCTCCGGTAGCGATTAATACAGGTCTTAAATTCGCTATTCGTGAAGGTGGTCGTACTGTAGGTGCGGGCCAAATCACTGAAATCATCGAATAATTTTTATTATAAAGTAGAGCAAAAAGGTGTCCCTTTACGGGGATACCTTTTAGCATACTTAGAGGTATACGGGTGTAGCTCAATTGGTAGAGCACCGGTCTCCAAAACCGGGGGCTGTGGGTTCGATTCCTACCACCCGTGCAAAATTGAATTTGATTAGAGTGGAAAAAGTAACAGGATATATAAAGGACTCTTATTTAGAGTTGAGGAATAAGGTAACTTGGCCGACATTGAAAGAGCTTCAAAATAGTTCTGTTCTTGTTTTGATAGCCAGCATTATAATATCGCTGATCATTTATGTTATGGATGCGGGTTTTGGACAAATTCTCGGATTCATATACGATGCGATTTATTAAAGTTCAAATTAGAAACTCCTAATGAGCGAAGAGACGACAAGTTCAATTAATAAAAAGTGGTACGTACTTCGTGCCGTCAGCGGTAAGGAAAAAAAGGTGAAGGAACAGCTCGAAGCTGAAATTGACCGTCTTGAGTTGGGGGATTTTGTTTCCCAAATCTTGATACCTACAGAAAAGGTTTTCCAGATAAGGAACGGAAAAAAAATTAGCAAAGAAAAGAATTTTTTTCCCGGATACGTTCTGTTAGAAGCTGCACTTGAAGGGGAGATACCGCACGTGATACAAAATATATCTAATGTGATCGGTTTTTTGGGTGCAACTAAAGGAGGAGACGCGGTGCCGATGCGAGAAGCTGAAATCAACAGAATATTAGGAAAGGTAGATGAGTTAGCCGATAGTGACGAAGAGGTGAATATTCCTTTCGTTGTTGGTGAGTCGGTTAAAGTGACTGATGGTCCTTTCAATAACTTTACCGGTGTGATTGAAGAGATCAATGAAGAAAAGAAAAAACTCAAAGTGATGGTGAAAATTTTCGGAAGGAAAACACCACTCGAGTTGAATTATATGCAAGTTGAAAAAGAATGAGGTTCAATGCTTAAAGCTTCCCTTTGAACCACGTGTTATTAATACAAATAAAAAATGGCGAAAGAAGTAAGTAAGGTAGTTAAATTACAAGTAAGAGGGGGCGCTGCTAATCCATCACCTCCCGTAGGTCCCGCATTGGGAGCCGCCGGTGTGAACATAATGGAGTTTTGTAAGCAGTTTAATGCCCGAACCCAGGAGAAACAGGGGAAAATATTGCCGGTGGTGATAACCGTGTATGCTGATAAGTCCTTCGATTTTGTTGTTAAAACGCCTCCCGTTGCAGTTCAAATAAAGGAAGCTGCTAAACTTAAAACAGCATCACCGGAACCGAATCGTAAGAAGGTTGCCGTTCTTTCAGCTAGTCAAGTTCGTACTATAGCCGAGGACAAGATGCCTGATTTGAATTGCTTCAATGTAGAGTCAGCCATGGAAATGGTTGCAGGTACCGCTCGCAGTATGGGAGTGAATGTAAAAAAATGATTTAAAGATTTAAAGCATGGCGAAATTAACGAAGAAAAGAAAAGAGGCAGAATCTAAATTCGACCTGAATGCGACTCATAACTTGTCTGAAGCATCTAAAATTGTGAAAGATATTGTTGATACGAAGTTTGACAGTTCGGTTGACTTAGCAATTCGGTTGGGAGTTGATCCACGAAAAGCAAATCAAATGGTTAGAGGCTCTGTTTCTCTTCCTCACGGGACAGGTAAAGATGTGAAAGTTCTTGTGCTTTGCACTGCAGATAAAGAGGCAGAAGCAGAGAATGCCGGAGCTGATTTTGTTGGTCTTGATGAATACATCGACAAAATTAAAGGGGGATGGACAGATGTTGATGTTATTATTACTATGCCTTCCGTTATGGGAAAGGTAGGCGCATTAGGTAGAGTTCTAGGCCCTCGTGGTTTAATGCCAAATCCAAAAACAGGAACTGTTACAATGGATATTGAAAAGGCAGTTAAAGACGTAAAGGCAGGAAAAATAGATTTTAAAGTGGATAAATATGGTATTATAAGCTGTGCTATCGGGAAAGCTTCCTTTACACCCGAGCAGATTAGAGAAAATGCCAATGAATTGTTACAGACTATTTTGAAGCTGAAACCGACCGCGGCGAAGGGTGCTTATGTGAGAAGTGTTGCTTTGTCGGGTACTATGAGTCCTTCAGTGAAGGTAGATCCTAAATCGTTAGGCTCTGCTGCTGTGGCTTAATTGTTCTTGAACAGATTAAATTTAAAAGTAAGAGAATGACCAGAGAAGAAAAAAGTCGAGCAATTGCAGAATTGACTGAGACGCTAAATGAACATGAAATCGTTTACTTGGCTGACATCTCTGAACTTAATGCTTTGAGTACTACTAATTTGAGAAGGCAGTGCTTTAAGCAAGGAATAACTTTAAAAGTAGTCAAGAATACCTTGCTTGAAAAAGCGCTTGAAAAGGTAGAAGGTAAGAACTACGGAGATTTGCCATCAGTGTTGAAAGGAAATACTTCCTTGATGACTGCAGAGGTGGCGAGTGCTCCAGCAAAGCTTATTAAAGAGTTCAGAAAAAAGTCAGATAAACCGATTTTGAAAGCGGCTTACATTCAGGAATCAGTTTACGTTGGTGATGAAAATGTTGAGTTATTAGCTGCGCTTAAGTCCAAAGATGAACTTATTGCGGAGGTAATTGCTATTCTTCAATCACCGCCCAAAACTGTTATTTCTCAGTTGCAATCAGGTAAAGATTTATTGGCAGGTGTTGTGAAAACACTTGGCGAACGAGAGAGTTAATTATTATTTAAGAATCAAACACAAAAAAATCAGAATACAATGGCAGATTTAAAATCATTTGCTGACCAACTAGTCAATTTAACCGTAAAGGAAGTTAACGAATTAGCTGAAATCCTTAAAGAAGAGCATGGTATCGAACCTGCAGCGGCTCCGGTAGCTGTAGCTGCAGGTGGAGGCGGTGACGCCGATGCATCAGAAGAACAAACAGAGTTTGATGTTATTCTTAAGGCAGCAGGTGGACAAAAGCTTAAAGTGGTTAAAGCTGTTAAGGAATTAACAGGACTTGGTCTCAAAGAAGCAAAAGAAATCGTTGATAGCGCTCCCAAAGCAATTAAAGAAGGTGTTGCGAAAGACGAAGCTGAATCTCTGAAGACTCAGCTAGAAGAAGCAGGTGCAGAGGTTGAGGTTAAGTAAACTCAGCATCACTTGATATTTAGAGGTTTAGACCCTTCGGGGTCTAAACCCTATTGTGTTTATAGGCATTTTTAGTTCTAATATTTCATTTACATTTCCATGGCTGAATCAACCCCAAAACAAAGAGTCTCATTCGGACGAATAAAAAATAAACTGGATTATCCTGATTTTTTAGACATTCAAATCCAGTCATTCAAAGATTTTTTCCAGCTGGAAACAACCCCGGACAGAAGAGAAAAAGAAGGTTTATACAAAGTTTTCAGTGAGAACTTTCCTATCACTGACGCACGAAACAACTTCGTGCTTGAATTCTTGGATTATTATGTTGATCCACCGCGTTACTCCATAGAGGAAACCATGGAACGAGGTTTGACGTACAGTGTTCCCTTAAAAGCTAAACTGAAATTATACTGCACCGATCCCGAACACGAAGATTTTGAAACTATCGTTCAGGATGTGTATTTAGGAACTATACCTTATATGTCTCCGGGCGGTTCATTTATTGTCAACGGAGCTGAACGTGTTATCGTTTCTCAGCTCCACCGCTCTCCGGGCGTGTTTTTTGGACAAAGCTTTCATGCTAACGGCACTAAACTTTACAGTGCCAGAATTATTCCTTTTAAAGGAAGTTGGATCGAATTTGCAACAGACATTAATAGTGTGATGTATGCTTATATCGATCGAAAAAAGAAATTGCCGGTAACGACTCTTTTGCGGGCAATCGGTTATGAAAGTGATAAAGATATTTTAGAAATATTCGATCTTGCTGATGAGGTCAAAGTCTCTAAAACGGGTTTGAAAAGGATAATGGGTAGGAAACTTGCCGCTCGTGTTCTTAAAACTTGGTTTGAGGACTTTGTGGATGAAGATACAGGAGAAGTAGTTTCCATTGAGAGAAACGAGGTGGTTGTTGACCGTGAAACAATTCTCGAAGATCATCACATTGAAATGATTTTGGACGCAGGGGTTAAAACCTTACTTCTACATAAAGAAGATATCAATACTGCAGACTACACAATCATTTACAATACACTGCAAAAAGATCCTTCAAACTCCGAAATTGAGGCAGTAGAACATATTTATCGCGTCTTGAGAAATGCAGAACCGCCCGACGAAGAAACAGCGCGTGGAGTAATTGACAAGTTGTTCTTCTCTGACAAAAGATATGATTTAGGCGAGGTAGGTCGATTTCGAATCAATAAGAAATTGAACTTGGATTTGGATATGGAGAATCGGGTTTTGACCAAACTGGATATTATCTCAATAATTAAGCATTTGATTTCTTTGATTAATTCCAAAACAGATGTTGATGATATCGATCACTTGAGTAATAGACGTGTAAGAACAGTTGGTGAACAATTGTACAATCAATTTGGTGTTGGTCTGGCTCGAATGGCACGAACTATCAGGGAAAGGATGAATGTGCGTGACAATGAAGTGTTTACACCTATTGACTTGATAAACGCAAAAACACTTTCCTCCGTTATAAATTCTTTTTTCGGAACCAACCAACTTTCTCAGTTTATGGATCAAACCAATCCGCTTTCTGAGGTGACAAACAAAAGAAGGATGTCTGCTTTGGGGCCCGGAGGTCTTTCCAGAGAGAGGGCGGGTTTTGAGGTTAGAGATGTGCACTTTACCCATTACGGGAGACTTTGTACGATTGAGACGCCCGAAGGCCCTAATATTGGTTTGATTTCCTCACTATGCGTTTATGCGAAAGTAAATAAATTGGGTTTTATAGAAACCCCTTACCGAAAAGTACAGGAGGGAAAAGTGGATCATTCCGGTAAAGGAATAATCTACCTTTCTGCGGAGGAGGAAGACGGTAAAACAATTGCACAAGCGAATGCTCCTGTTGCGGCCGACGGTAAATTCGAAGGAGAGAGGATCAAAGCTAGATACGAGGGTGATTTCCCCGTTGTTGAGCCCGGTGATGTGAAATTAATGGATGTTGCTCCTAATCAAATTGCTTCTATTGCGGCATCGTTGATTCCGTTCTTGGAGCACGATGATGCAAACCGTGCTTTGATGGGATCGAACATGCAGCGTCAAGCTGTACCGCTTTTAAAACCGGAATCACCTGTTGTAGGTACAGGATTAGAGGGGCGACTTGCTCGAGATTCACGAGTTTTAATCAACGCAGAGAGTAAAGGCGTTGTGGAATATGTTGATGCTAACGAAATTCACGTTCGATATGATCAAAATGAAGACGATGAAGCTGTAACATTCGACAATGACCCGGTAGTTTATAAGCTGACTAAGTTCAGGAAAACCAACCAGAGTACTACAATGACACTAAAGCCTATCGTAAGGGTAGGCCAGCGAGTTGAGGAAGGTCAAGTACTTTGCGAGGGGTATGCTACGGAAGCGGGTGAATTGGCATTGGGACGAAACTTAAAAGTTGCCTTTATGCCCTGGAAAGGATATAACTTCGAGGATGCTATTGTAGTCAGTGAAAGGTTGGTTCGTGATGATGTTTATACTTCAGTTCACGTTGAGGAGTTTTCTTTAGAAGTTCGTGATACAAAGCGTGGATTGGAAGAGTTGACCGCTGATATACCCAACGTTTCAGAAGAAGCAACACGAAACCTTGATGAAAAAGGAATGATTAGAATTGGAACCGAGGTGAAAGAAGGCGATATTCTAATCGGGAAAATTACTCCGAAAGGAGAAAGTGATCCTACTCCCGAAGAAAAATTACTTCGCGCCATATTTGGCGATAAAGCAGGCGATGTTAAGGATGCATCTTTGAAAGCCGGTCCCTCTATGAAAGGTGTTGTGATTGACAAAAAGCTTTTCTCTCGTGTCTTGAAAGATAAGCGCCAGAGAAATTCTGATAAGGATATTCTGGATAAAGAAAATGAGAAGTACGAAAAAGAGGTAGCACTATTGAAAAAGCAAATGGTTGAGAAGTTGTTTGCTATAGTCAACGGTAAAACATCTCAAGGCGTATTCAATAACTACCGTGAGGAAGTAATAAAGAAGGGGACGAAGTTTACTCAGAAGATTTTAAACACTATTGAATTTGAAGAAGTAAACCCGACAGGATGGACAACTGATGATGAGAAAAATGAGTTGATAGGCAGATTGTTCATAAACTACAAGAGAAAGCTTAATGATGCTACAGGTAGGTGGAGAAGAGCTAAGTTCCAAATCTCTGTGGGTGATGAACTACCAACGGGAATTATTCAACTTGCTAAAGTATTTGTGGCCAAAAAACGTAAGTTAAAAGTTGGTGATAAAATGGCCGGTCGTCACGGTAATAAGGGTATCATTGCCAAAATTGTCAGGGAAGAGGACATGCCTTTCTTAGAAGATGGTTCTTCAGTTGACATCGTTCTTAATCCTTTGGGTGTGCCATCACGAATGAACTTGGGCCAGATTTATGAAACCGTTCTTGGATGGGCCGGTGTTGAATTGGGACAAAAGTTTGCCACACCTATTTTCGATGGAGCCCGAGTTGAGGATATTGATGAATGGGCTCAGAAAGCAGGTATTCCTAAATTAGGTAGAACACAACTTTATGATGGCGGTACCGGTGAGAAGTTTGATCAACCCGCAACAGTGGGGGTTATTTACATGTTGAAACTTCACCACTTGGTAGATGATAAAATGCACGCGCGCTCGATAGGGCCGTATTCACTTATTACGCAGCAACCTCTTGGTGGTAAAGCCCAATTTGGTGGTCAGCGTTTTGGTGAAATGGAGGTGTGGGCTCTTGAAGCGTTTGGTGCCGCTCATATTTTGCAAGAAATACTGACGGTAAAATCTGATGATGTAATGGGTAGAGCCAAAGCATATGAAACCATTGTAAAAGGTGAACCTTTACCCAAGCCGGGTATCCCCGAATCATTCAATGTATTGTTGAACGAAATGCAAGGCTTAGGGCTGAACATTTCACTAGACTAATTGAAGAGAATACAGTATTAAAAACACGATTATGGCTTTTAACAAGAATCAAAAAATAAATAGCGACTTTAAAAAGATTACAATATCTTTATCTTCACCTGAGACTATTCTCGAAAGGTCTCGCGGTGAAGTATTGAAGCCCGAAACCATTAATTATAGAACTTATAAACCTGAACGTGACGGTTTATTTTGTGAGAGGATTTTTGGACCCGTAAAAGATTATGAATGTCATTGCGGCAAATATAAACGAATTCGATATAAGGGAATTATATGCGATCGTTGCGGTGTTGAGGTAACAGAGAAAAAAGTACGAAGAGAAAGAATGGGGCACATCTCGTTGGTCGTTCCGGTAGCACACATTTGGTACTTTAAATCTCTACCTAACAAAATAGGCTACTTGCTGGGCCTTCCGACAAAAAAGTTGGACTCTATTATTTACTATGAAAAGTATGTGGTTATTCAACCGGGTCAAGCTGTTGATGCAGAGGGAGAGCCGATTGGTAAATTTGAATTTTTAACTGAGGAGGAGTATCTTGATACACTAGAAAGACTTCCTAACAGAGCAGATAATCAACACCTTGATAATGATGACCCCAATAAGTTCATCGCTAAAATGGGTGCTGATGCTCTTTACGATCTGTTGAAGGGAATGGATTTGGATCAAATGTCATACGATCTAAGACATAAAGCCAATACTGAAACATCTCAACAACGTAAAAATGAAGCACTAAAAAGACTTCAAGTTGTAGAAGCATTTCGTGATGCCAACGGCAGAATGGAAAATAATCCGGAATGGATGATTGTTAAAGTGGTACCCGTAATCCCTCCCGAGTTACGCCCTCTTGTTCCGCTGGACGGCGGAAGATTTGCAACATCTGATCTAAACGATCTATACCGAAGAGTTATTATTAGGAATAACCGACTAAAGAGGCTCTTGGAAATCAAGGCTCCTGAGGTTATTTTGAGAAATGAGAAGCGCATGCTTCAAGAAGCAGTGGATTCACTCTTCGATAATTCGAGAAAATCCAGTGCTGTTAAAACTGAATCTAATCGAGCATTAAAATCTCTTTCTGATTCCCTTAAAGGTAAACAAGGTCGTTTTCGTCAGAACCTTTTAGGTAAACGTGTCGATTATTCCGGTCGCTCTGTTATTGTAGTGGGGCCCGAATTGAAGATGCACGAATGCGGTATTCCTAAAGATATGGCAGCTGAACTTTACAAGCCTTTTATAATTAGGAAGTTAATTGAAAGAGGCATTGTGAAAACAGTGAAATCGGCAAAGAAAATCGTCGATAAAAAAGAGCCTGTAGTATGGGATATTTTAGAGCACGTTCTTAAAGGACACCCCGTGTTACTCAACCGTGCCCCCACTTTACACAGGCTCGGCATTCAGGCTTTCCAACCCAAGTTAGTTGAAGGGAAAGCCATTCAATTGCACCCGTTAGCTTGTACAGCATTTAACGCTGACTTTGACGGTGACCAAATGGCTGTGCACTTACCTTTAGGTCATGCTGCCATTTTGGAGGCTCAATTGCTTATGTTGGGATCTCACAATATTCTAAACCCTGCTAATGGAGCTCCTATCACTGTTCCCTCTCAGGATATGGTGCTTGGACTTTATTATTTAACTAAAGTTCGCGTATCTACTGATGACCGAAAAATGAAAGGTGAAGGATTGAGTTTTTATTCAGCTGAAGAACTGATTATAGCTTTCAATGAAGGTAAAATAGATTTACACTCTAAAATTAAATGCAGGGTCAGAACCGGAAACGGTGATGAGCTCGCCACCCGCGAAACGACTTGTGGAAGGGTTTTGTTTAATGAGGTTGTTCCGAGTGAAATGGGCTATGTTGATGACTTGTTAACGAAAAAGTCTTTGAGAACAATCATCGGTGAAGTATTGAAAAGAACGGGAATTACACGTACGGCTCAATTCCTTGATGATATAAAATCATTGGGTTATTATTGGTCATACAAGGGAGGTTTGTCTTTTAATATTGAAGATGTAATTATTCCTGAGGAAAAAGGAAAACTAATTGAGGAAGCTCGCGAACAGGTCGACGAAGTAACAGGTAATTACAACATGGGTTTAATTACCAACAACGAGCGTTACAATCAAATAATCGACGTGTGGACACACACCAACTCAAAGCTTACGAATATTTTGATGAGTCGCTTGGAGAATGACAACCAAGGTTTCAACTCAATATATATGATGTTCCACTCGGGAGCTCGAGGTTCAAAAGAACAAATTAGGCAGTTGTCCGGTATGCGAGGTTTGATGGCCAAGCCAAAAAAATCAGGTACACAAGGTGGTGAAATTATTGAAAACCCCATTTTGTCTAATTTTAAAGAGGGATTATCAATTCTTGAATACTTTATTTCTACTCACGGTGCTCGTAAAGGTCTTGCAGATACAGCATTAAAAACAGCAGATGCGGGTTACCTTACTCGTCGATTGGTTGATGTTGCTCAAGATGCGGTAGTGACTGAGGAAGACTGCGGCACATTGCGTGGTTTGGTGACTACTGCCTTGAAAAAGAACGATGACGTTGTTGAGCCCTTGGCAGAAAGAATTGTAGGTAGAGCTACAGTTCACGATATTTTGCATCCCGAAACAGATGATCTTATTGTAAATGCTAATGAATACATCAAAGAAGATGATGCCGTTTTAATTGAAGAGGCAGGCATTGAGGAGGTTGAAATTCGCTCAGCATTAACGTGTGAAACGGTTCGCGGTGTTTGTGCAAAGTGTTACGGCAGAAATTTGGCAACAGGAGGCGAAGCACAGAAAGGTGAGTCCGTTGGTGTTATTGCCGCTCAGTCGATTGGTGAACCCGGAACACAGCTTACATTGAGGACGTTCCACGTTGGGGGTACGGCATCTAACATTGCCGCTGAATCTAAGGTTATTGCGAAGCAAGATGGAGTCGTAGAAATTGACGAGCTTAAAACGGTTGAAAAAACTGATGATTTGGGTGAAAAGATTCGCGTAGTGATAGGTCGTTCTGCTGAAATGAGACTCGTGAGTGCGAAAACGGATAATGTTGTTCAAACAGGTAACATTCCTTATGGCTCCGGATTAAAGGTAAAGAACGGGGCTAAGGTTAAAAAGGGAGAGACTATTTGCTCCTGGGACCCATACAATGCAGTAATTCTTTCTGAATTTGACGGTAAAATTGAATTTGAGGATATCATTGAAGGTGTCACTTACAAGGAGGAAAGTGATGAGCAAACCGGCTTTAAAGAAAAAATCATTACAGAGCGCCGAGATAAAACTAAAACTCCTACCGTAAAGGTGGTTAATAAGAAAGGTGAAGTCCTTAAGGCGTATAATATTCCTGTGGGAGCTCACGTCTCTGTGGATGAAGATGCAGAAATTAAACAAGGCACTATTTTAGTGAAAATTCCGCGACAATCTTCTCAAACCGGGGATATTACCGGTGGTTTACCGCGTGTAACGGAGTTGTTTGAGGCGAGAAACCCATCGAATCCTGCAGTAGTTTCTGAAATTGACGGTATTGTTTCTTTTGGTAGAATCAAACGAGGAAATCGTGAAATTATAGTGGAAGCTAGAACTGGTGAAACCAAAAAATACCTTGTTTCATTATCCAAACATATCCTTGTACAGGAAAATGACTTTGTGAAGGCAGGTCAACCCTTATCTGATGGAGCTATTACACCGGCGGATATCTTATCGATTATGGGACCAACCGCTGTTCAGGAATACTTGGTTAATGAGGTTCAGGAGGTTTATCGTTTGCAAGGTGTAAAGATTAATGATAAACACTTTGAGGTGATCGTTAGACAGATGATGAGAAAGGTAGAGGTTGTTGATTCCGGTGATACAACCTTGTTAGAAAAGCAACTTGTAAACCGTACAGATTTCTCGGCTACAAATGATAAGCTTTGGGGTCAAATGGTTGTTGAAGAAGCAGGGGGGTCACAAAATTTAAAACCGGGTCAAATCATTTCTGCTCGCGACTTAAGAGACGAAAACTCGAAGTTAAAGCGTAATGATATGAAAACCGTTCAGGCACGCGAGGCCGTTCCTGCAACAGCAAAGCCCGTGCTTCAAGGAATTACCAGAGCTTCATTGCAGACAGACAGTTTTATATCAGCGGCTTCATTCCAGGAGACTACAAAAGTGTTGAACGAAGCAGCCGTTGGCGCAAGAGAAGACCACTTGCTGGGACTGAAAGAAAATGTGATTGTAGGTCACTTGATTCCCGCAGGTACAGGATTGAGAGAATACGAAAACCTAATTGTGGGTTCTCAAGAAGAATACGATGCTCGCAAAGCCTCTAAAACAGAGCATAGAGTAGAATCTTAAACTAGTATTAATTTCGTAAAGCCTCGCGTTCATCGCGGGGCTTTTTTATTTTCATCGGGCACAACTTAATTTGTAAATTTGCTCTTCAATTCTATTAATCAATCGCTCTTAGCATCAAATAAAGATTATCATGGCAGATTCACAAGATAAAAAAAGAAACCAAAATCAAATCAATATTGAACTGGGTGAAGATGTAGCTGAAGGAATTTATTCGAATTTGGCTATAATGACTCATTCACCGGGAGAATTCGTTATTGATTTTGTAAAAATAGTACCGGGCACTCCCAAAGCAAAAGTGAAATCTCGAATTATTATGACTCCCCAGCATGCCAAACGATTGTTGAGAGCATTAGGTGATAATATTTCAAAGTACGAACAAGTTCACGGCGAAATTAAAGAACTGGAAGGCGGCGGAAATTCCAATATACCCATGAATTTTGGAGGCCCCACAACTAAAGCTTGATAAGGGAAAAGGGCGTCAACTTCATAAGTTTTCTTATGAGGAAAAACACTAGTAACTAAGTGCTCTTTTGTTGAAAAGAATATATCCAAAGTTGAAGAAAACCGTGACAGGTGTTTGCCTTTCCAGTGCAACATCGGGATTGTCGTGGTAGTAATTCACACTTAAACTCAAAGGGCCCACAGGACTTTGGTAAACAGCTGAGCCGCTAAAAATGGTGTAGCGTCTTTCAAAGTATTCACCGTAAACAGCCATTTGGTTATCAGAATTTCTATTGATCTCTCGAATGGGTTGGAACAAGTAGCCCTCAGCGCGAAAATGAAAGTTATCGGTTAAATTGTATAAAAGAGAAACTCCGCCCGCGGCAAATTGATAAGCTCGAAATGATTCGAGAAACAGAACCTTACTCTCTACAGTTGGTTGAAAAACTTGAGATCGCGCAATGGAGGCGGTATAATTGCTCAGTAAGCTTTGGGTGGAATAGGCTCCTTCAATTTCATAGCCTATACGTATCCTTGGGTTTTTTAAAACGTAGTTTTCCCATTTAAATCGAGCTAAAAACCATTGATGTTCATGCCTTCGAATTTTATTGAATATGTTAGTTGTACCCGGGATTTGCTCCTCACGATTATCAATATAGGATACGGAAAAATACAATCGGTTGCCTTTCGTGGCAAATTGGTTGTAATTCAGGTTGTTTTCTTCATAACGGAGCTTGATTTGCAGTCCTTCTTGAAGTGATAAGTCGCTCGTATCAGCACGAGTAAAGTTTCGCGTTTGATAGTAATCATCTTCAAGGTGGAAATAATTGATACCTGCAGTAAGAATGCCTTTGGATAAAACCGGTGTGGAGATGTCTAAGCCGCCAAACAACTCATTCATGATCATGTACCCAGGGCGTTCCTCGACCAATAAAGAGGTTGTACGACTTTGGAAATAATTAAAACGATGGAATGTGAAATGGGGTTCCACAGCTAAAGGTATTTTACCGGGTAACGTCAGGCGGGAGTCTAAGTGAAAACCGCTGTATAGTCTACCAAAATAGCTGTTGCCGTGCGTTCGTAAAGCTGCTTTAGATAAAAAGTTGTGTGTTAAACCCACATAACCGTGACTCGCCGGACGTGAAGCAAAGTTTCCGCCAAAATCTAATGTGAAATTCGATTCTCTTTTGGTTTTGACAGAGGCAATATAATTGCCGGTACTATCGATGGAAGTCAGAGTGGGGTAAACACTGTGAATAGCAGCATCATTGTAGAGCCTGAAATAATTGGCTTGAAATTCATCGGTGCTGAGCTTTTTGTGCTTTTTCAAGCCACGAGCAAGAATTTTTTTGGCATAAAACTGACGATTCTCGCTTAAGCCCTCAATGCTAACGTCCGAAATATACACCTCGGTTTTACGGTTATTAAATTCTGACCTTCTTAAGGATAGGTTTGTTGAATGAGATGTTTTTACACCGCTTTTTATAGAATCTATTTTACTCAATGTGGCGCGATAACCTATTTCAATAACTTCAGCTGCTTTTGCAAAATCGAATGTCCCTATAGTTAAACCCGGTTCAATCATTACACTTGGCGCACAATTTATGTTGAAGCCTGATTGGTTCATGAGCATAGTTCTGATTTGCGTGATTAAATCATCTTCATGCGGTACAGGGTTATTGGCGGATACATTAGAGCCGATAATAAAATCGGGTTTGAAGTTGTCGCACATAACATCACTCGGGAAATTGTTGTAGAGGCCGCCATCAAAGAGTAATTTATCGTCAATTTTTATGGGCTGTATAAAAAACGGGTAAGACATGCTGGCGCGCACAGCGTTAGAAAGGCTGCCCGAGGAAAAAATGACTTCTTTTTTGGCGTGAATATCTGACGCTACGCAGCGGAAAGGAATCATCAAACTGTCAAAGTTGTACCCGGAAATGGCTTCTGCCGCAGCTAAATTAAGTGCTAAGTTTAAATCGATGGCCGCACCGTTAATTAAATTTGTGGGTAAAACCGGCTTGAAAATACTGTCATTTGAAAAGTGAACGCTCAGTAATGAAGCTCGGTTGTCTTCCAAATTTTGTAAATATTTATAAGGATCTTTTATTTCACCTTTCGACATTTTGTAGTATTCTTCTGAGGTGAATAAACCTCTCATTTCAAGGGGTGAGAATCCGGCAGCGTACATAGCGCCAACAAGCGCTCCTATCGAGGTTCCCGTAATATAATCAACTTTGATGTTGTGCTCTTCCAGTGCTTGTAAAACGCCCACATGGGTGAGGCCGTGTGCACCCCCTCCGCTTAAGACCAAACCCACTTTTTGGTTCTGACCATAACAGTACATGTTAGCTTTTAAAAGCAAGAAACAAATAGCTGATATAATGGCTTTAAGACTCATTTAAAGTGAATTTTTATTCAACTTCATTTTAAAGTAACGAATAGAATCCAAGGCCGGTATTAAACGGCTCCCATACCATGAAAAAATTTCTCCGTTTAACAGGAAACCTTCCGCTTTATCCTGCTTTTGGGTGATTTGGTGTAAATCTCCCGAACTAAAGGGATAGGGTTCTGAAGATAACAGGATAATCTGCGGTTGTAGTTTTTGAATGTAATCAATACTTAACTGCGGGTACCGCGATTCAGAATCGGGTGCGATATTTTTTAACCCGCATAAATCTAATATTGAATTGATGTAAGTACTTCGCCCGGCTACCATGTAGGGTTTTTTCCAGATGAAATAGAGAACACTTTTATGCGTATCCGGTATTTGACGTAGTTTTTTTACTGCAGATTGAATTTGATCGTTTAATAATGACGCACGACTTTGAGTATCTGTAAGGTGACCCAATTGCTCGATGGCGCTGCAGGCCTCTTGCACATTACTAATTTCACTCAACCACACCGGAGTGGTATTCTTAATTTCGTTTATTTGCTCCTTGCGGTTCTCCTCTTTATTTCCAATAATTAAATCGGGTTTTAAGGACTCAACGGTCTTTACATCAATGTCTTTTGTGCCGCCTACTATTGCTGCTTGCTTTCGGGCGCCGCTTGGTTTTACGCAAAAACGGGTAACCCCCACCACTTTTTCGCCCAAGCCCAAATCGAATAAAAGTTCAGTTAACGAAGGAACTGTACATACAATTCTCTCGGGTACTTTTTTAAGGCTTACCTCAAAACCTGCTTGGTCGTGCCCTTGATAAAACATGATTACTCAATAAACTTATTTTCACGCATCCACACATCATTATACACTTTACCAACATACCTGCTGCCGTGATCGTGAAAAAGAACAACTACCACATCATCGGGTTTTAATTCATTTTTTAACTGCCTTAAGCCCTGAAAAGCAGAGCCGCAGGAGTAACCCAAAAACAACCCTTCCTTCACCGCTAATTCGCGTGTTGCTGTGGCGCCGTCTTTATCTGTTACTTTTTCAAACTTATCAATCACATCAAAATTTACATTTTTCGGAATTATATCTTCACCAATTCCTTCTGTAATATAACTGTAAATCTCCTTCTCATCAAACTCTCCCGTTTCGTGGTATTTTTTAAATACAGAGCCGTATGCATCAATACCCCAAATTTTAACATCGGGATTTTTTTCTTTCAAATATTTCCCCACCCCGGAAATGGTACCGCCGGTTCCTACGCCTACCACAAAATGAGTGATTTTGCCATTTGTCTGTTCCCATATTTCAGGCCCTGTAGATTCGTAGTGCGCTGCAGTATTGGACAAGTTATCATATTGGTAAGGGTAAAAAGAGTTGGGTATTTCTTTACTTAATCGTGCAGCCACAGAGTAGTATGAATCAGGATGATCGGGGGAAACGTTAGTGGGGCAAACCTCTACGCGCGCGCCCATGGCCCTCAAAATATCGATTTTCTCTTTCGATTGTTTATCGGCTAAAGTACAGATGAGTTTATACCCTTTAATGGAAGCTGCAATGGCTAAGCCCAAACCCGTATTTCCCGATGTACATTCAATAATCGTCCCGCCGGGCTTAATTTTTCCTTCTTTTTCAGCATCTTCAATCATTTTCAGAGCCATGCGGTCTTTGACAGATTGGCCTGGGTTAAAATACTCAACTTTCGCATAAACCGTGGCGGGAATATCTTCTGCAATTTTATTGAGCTTAATCATGGGGGTGTTTCCAATGGCACCTAAAATATTATCGTAAACGCGTTTATCTTTCATCTATATTTGTTTTTTCGGTCAGAACCTGATTCCTCTGCAATAATCATATTTTTCAGTTGTGCAAATGTATCAATTTAGTGCATTCTTAAAGTTGCTGTACTCATGTACTTTTCGGATTTATCAGCTGTTTTTCGGAGTTATATTTGATAACCTCCTATTTGTGCTTACTAAGTTGTAAAAATGCACTTAATTTGCACATAAGCCATTTTGATCTCTATCAAATGTAACTGCATGATAAAAACTTTAGTTCAAATGTTTCTCGTTTTTTTACCCCGGGTAATTACAGCTCAAAATACTGTTATACTGCCCTTAAATGATGAGGTATCTGAACATTTAGAGTACAAGAGTAAACGCAGTAATATTTTACACGGCGATTACGCTTTTAAGTACAAGAACAAAATCCAATTGAAAGGCCGGTTTGCAGATAATCAAAAACAAGGTTTGTGGTGTTCTTTTTACCCGACGGGGGCGGAACTTTTTAAAGCTGCATTCAAAGCAGGACAACTCAACGGTGAATTCACCTATCTCAACAGTGAAAATAAAGTGGTTGCCAAGGGGAAGTTCACAGCGGGAAAACCGGAGGGTACGTGGAATTCAACCTACGGTAACGGCCAACCTCGAAGAAGAATCGTATTTGCCAAAAACGGGTTTCCCGAGAAAGTGGTTGATTTTTTTCCTACAGGTGATATTGCGGTTAATACCGATATAGAAATTTCAAACGGAGACACTGTTATTGAAGCGGCGTATTATTACCAAAACACAAATATTGCACGCTTTACGCGCATAAAAAACCGCCAACTATCCGGCAGGCAAATCATTTACCATCAAAATGGTGCCGTGCGTGAGGAGTTGATTTACGAAAACGGCCTTTTATCAAAAGTAGGTCAAGTAAGAACGGCTATTGGTAAGCCGCTTGATGCCTCAACTATTTTTGAAGGTAACGGTAAACTGCAACAACATTATCAATATGGAGGGCTATATGCCGAGATGAATTATAAAAACGGTGCTTTACACGACTCGGTAAAAAAATACCAAGCCGGCAAATTGCGTTTATCGGGAGTTTATGATCACGGTAAACCTGCGGGGAGGAGAGTGATCCGAGGTGAAAATTACCATATTAATTGTGTTTTTGACTTCAGCGGAGACACGTTTTTTTATCAAAAAAAGCGGTTTGCTCATTTAGAAAGTAAGGAGGAAGGAGTGGTGGTAAACGGGAAGAAGAACGACTTAACTAAAGTTTATGACGGCTTGGGTAAACCTGTGCGTGAGGTTGCCTATCAAAACGGTTTAAAGCACGGTAATTATTTCGAGAATATTCCCGGTACAGAGTCACTCAGAGTTAAAGGCCAATACCAAAACGGGGTGAGAACGGGAAAGTGGTATTATTTTAACGGTCTGGGCCAAACAACTTACAGGGAGCTTTATGAAAACAACCCGGTGTTAAAGGCAAATATCTATGAAATTCCCGAGGGTTATACAGCCCTTGTTCCCAAAGGATTTGGAGATCGGGTCAATGAAACCTTCCTGGAAGATATACCTGTACACAGTGATTTGGCCTATTTCCTTGCTCGTGAATATTGTCCCCACTCTAAACTTCCCGGGTTTGATTTTTTTTCGCAGGAGGCCGTTTTTGACTTTGAGTTGAGGAATGTGGGAATAGGTTTTGCTCCTGATTTTAATGCTCCCGAGTTTCAAGGAGATGAGGAGCGCTATATATTCAAACACATGTTTCCGCAATCAATAGAATTGCCCGCCTCAGGATCGGTTATTTTACGGTATAAAGTGGATGTTTTCGGAGTAGTCAGTGAAGTGCAGGTGATTCGTTCTATTCATGAGGAGTTGGATGAAGAAGCAGTACGTTTAATAGAGAGTTACCCCGTCATGATTCCCGCGCGCTACAACGGCATACCTTTGCCTGTATATGTTTTGAAATCTATAAGTTACTGATTTGGCAAGTAAAAAAATACACATATTGGTGGCGCCGTTGAATTGGGGATTAGGTCATGCGAGCCGGTGCATTCCCATCATCAGGTGCTTGCTTAATAACAATGTGAAAGTATCCTTGGCAGCCGAGGGACGACCGGCGGCCTTGCTCAAAGCCGAATTTCCCGATTTGCCGCTTTTTGAGCTCCCGGATTACGGAATTTCTTACCCCGCAAAGGGATCTATGACGCTGCACATGCTAAAATCGATTCCTCAAATTTTAAGGGGAATCAGCGCTGAAAATCGCGTGTTGAATCGCCTCATTGATGAACAAAATATTGATGCTGTAATCAGTGATAATCGATATGGACTTTACTCATCAAAAGTGCCCTGTGTGTTGATTACGCATCAGCTAAATATTAAAGCGCGGTGGGGCATGAGTATCATCAACCGTTTCAACACCCAATTTATTTCAAAGTTTCACGCTTGTTGGATTCCCGATTACGATACCTCGCAAAATTTATCCGGGGATTTGGGAAAAGTGCCGCGTCAAAATGCAAAATACTGGTACATTGGAGGCTTGAGCCGTTTTTCATCTCGTTCAGAACCAATTTCCAAAGATATTGAGGTGCTTGCCGTAATTTCAGGGCCGGAGCCTCAAAGGACCAAGTTTGAGGAAATGGTTCTGACCAAAAGTTTGAATTCGCAAAATAAGGTAGTTATTGTATCGGGGAAGACTGAAGAAAGCTCACGCATAAAAAAAGGAAATGTCGAGTGGTTTGCGAGTGTCGATTCTCAAGAGTTGCAATGCTTGATGCAAAGGGCTCGGTTGGTGCTATGTCGCTCGGGATACTCCTCATTGATGGATTTGGCCGCAACGGGCAGCAAAGCTGTTTTTGTGCCCACGCCGGGACAAACCGAGCAGGAGTACTTAGCGCAACTTCACAAGGACAGAGGTAATTTTTATTTCATGACTCAAAGTCGATTCAGTTGGGGCGAGATGCTTGAGCAGTATGATAAGTACGGTGGTATTCGCCGGGGAAACTCCACTGATTTTGAAAAAACGGTTTTACAATTTATTCAAGAGGTAAAAACCGGTTGTTGATTTACCTTTGTATCATTGTCACTCGAAATACAGGAAATGAAATGGAGCAAAATACAGCAGGTACTTTTGAGGGAAAAATAATAGGTGCGGGGTTTCAAAAAACAGGAACTTCAACCTTGAGGGAGGCGCTTAAAATTCTTGGCTACAAGGTTAAGGACTGCACAGATCGAGCTTTAATTCCCATACTCAAACAAGATTTCAAAAGCGTTTTAAAAATCTTGGACGGTTATGATGCTGCAGAGGACACGCCTTGGTATATGATTTATAAGGAACTGGATGAGTTGATTCCAAACTCGAAGTTTATTTTGACGGTTCGTGAAAAAGAGAGCTGGTATACGAGTGTAAGCCGCCACATAGGTGATTTGCGACTCGCGAGTCATGAGTGGATTTACGGCCGGGGCAAGGGTTTGCCCAAATACCATAAAACTAATTCGTTGCAAGTTTATGAACGTCATAATCGCGAGGTGCGCGATTATTTTAAAAACCGACCCCGGGATTTGTTGGTGCTTGATTTTGCCGCCGGTGATCAATGGGAAAAGTTGTGTAACTTTTTGGGACATGATATTCCTGATGTGCCTTTCCCGCATTACAACAATTCCAAAGCTCCCCAAAAACAACGCAGTGCCCTGTCTCAAAAGTGGCGACACCTTCGAAAACAATTCAAGAGTAATTTTAAAATTAAATATTTAGAGTGGCGCGGGTGGCTTTAATTGCACTATCTGCAAAGAACATTGGCCGCCCAAACAGCCGGTAAAATATCGTCTTTCGCTTTTGCTGAAAAACCGAGTGAACTCACATAGCCGCCTGCTGCCTTTAAAACTTTATGGCTGGCAAATTCGGGATTTTCATTATAATCCATTTCAATTTGACAAATCGTAAGGCGGCACTGTGATTTTATAAACTCGGCTGTTTTTATGGAACGCTCCAGCTCGCTCCAAAGTCGAGTCCACATATCATTGATTTTGGAAACCACCTCTTTCTTATAAATAACTTGAGCCCCATTTTTGGGAAAACGCACAACTACCGTAGTGACAAATACAGTTTTATTGCTGTAATTTTGACTGTCACACCCCACATGTATTTTCACATCGGGATTGGTGATTTTAATACGCGTCAAGTACGATTTTACATCTACTTGATTTTGGGTATGCATGCGTTTGAATTCCATCTTATTAATAAAGACATAAAGCAGATTAATTGTTCTCCCGTTACATTAATTTAAAGAGTTCATCAGTAGCATTTTCAATATTTTCATGCACTTGATATACAGAGGCATTCATCATGTAACAAGGAGCCGTGACTATTTTATTTTGTTCATCAACAAGTACTTCACGAATGGTTTTCATTTCGGCTTGAGCTCCTGTATTATTTATTCCGCTGCTGATGGCATCAATATCGTAAGGTGAGTTTTCAGCAGTTGTGCCTACCGTTAATTTTACTTTTTGGTCAGAGCCTTCAAGCGCTTTAGCCATGGTGGTGGGCGCCATGCAAAGCCCTAAAATAGGGGTGCCTGCTGCGGCGCAATCTTTGATCAACTTTTTTACGTCCGGGCGTATTTCGCCGTCCGGCCCTTCAAAAGCCCACTTGGTATGGTTTTTTGCTGTGCCGAATCCGCCGGGAATTACCAGTGCATCCAAAGAAGCCGCATCCGTTTTCGCTACATCTTGTATTTCGCCTCGGGCGATTCGAGCCGATTCAATCAATACATTTCTTTCCTCATTCATTTCTTCGCCGTTGAGGTGATTGATCACGTGATGCTGCCGGGTATCCGGCGCCATACAAACCGCCTCAGCATTTCGTTTATCTATAGCCAACAAGGCAAAAACAGATTCTTGTATTTCAGTTCCGTCATAAACTCCGCTGCCTGAAAGCAGCACTCCTACTTTCTTTTTACTCATAAATTATTCGATTTTGATTGCGCTAAATTACTGTTTTTATTTGAGTGTGCTTATTAAAAAACCGTTAAGACCTCGCTTAAATAGTGTCGTTTAAGTGCGAATGATGAAGGCTTCAAAGTTTTTCAATTCACCTTCTTCCACATGAACATGTTTTACCCGTGCGGTATCAGGGCCTCTGTTACACCATGAAATGAATGATTCGAGATGTTCGGCTTTCCCTTCCGCTTCGGCATAAACACTGCCGTCGGGTTGGTTCTGAACAAAACCTTTTATGAAGAAATAATCAAATGGTTCAACAAAGCCATACAGGATATTAGAATTCCTGGCGAACAACCGAAATCGGAAAAGCATAAAGACTTTACAGTACGTTTAATTGCGCGCTTGATTTTTATCTGGTTTTTGAAAGAACTTAAGGTTGTCAAGGAAGATTTACTCTTACCTGAGTTTAACAATGGTGACGAAAACGAGCTGATTAAGCCTG
>CAJXMT010000014.1 GCA_913056155.1 uncultured Cryomorphaceae bacterium | reverse complement strand
CCAATAACATTCCTAATTCTACTATTCCTATCGTTCCTTGATCCTTTAAAACTCCCGGTGTAAACAGGAAATAAGAATCTAACCAGTGCCCGAAAAGAATCACAATTCCTACGAATATAAGCACGCCGGGGTTTCTTTTTGTGGTCTTAGACATAAGTAACAACATAGGAAAGACAAAGTTGATAATGACCATTGCCCAAAAGGTAAATTTGTAATCCTCTATTCTTGCGATAAAATAAGTGACCTCCTCCGGTATGTTGGAATACCAAATCAGCATAAATTGACTAAACCACAAATAAGTCCAAAGAAATGAAATCGCGAATACCCATTTACCCATATCGTGAATATGGCTGTCATTAACTTGCTGCAGATGACCCTTAGATTTTAGCCATAAAGTCAAAATGATAGCCACCGTCATTCCCGTAATCCATACACCGGCAAAAATATACCACCCGAATAAAGTGGAAAACCAGTGTGTATCGATAGACATGATCCAGTCCCATGAGCCAATGTGTATGGTATATCCGAAAAATACAAGAAACAATGCAGCCAAAGTAATATTCTTTTTGAACCACTTTTTGGGTTTAGCTTCTTCATCTTCAACGAATGATCTTTTCCTGAACAAAAATGCAAAAAGGTTCCAAACACCGAGCAGTAAAATTATTCTCAACCACCAAAACGGTAAATTCAAGTAGGGCTCTTTGTTTGCTATAAGAAAATCAAAATGCTCTGATTGCGGATCCATAAGAGTTGAATCCATCCAGTGGTACATGTGCGTCCAGTGGAAAGTGGCGCCCGCAAAAACAATCAACAACATGATGGAGCCTATGGGCAAAAACATATTAAGCGCTTCAAAAAGCCTCTTAAATATAACAAACCAGCCTGATTGAGAAGCCATATTCATAGCTATGAAAAATGTAGCGGCCAAGCCGATGCTGAAAAAATACCAGCCATTGATCATTGCGCTTACCCAAGTACGCTCGCCCTGGCCTGAAAAAATGCCGTATAAAAGAGCGATTAATCCTATACCTATTAATCCGAACGACACTTTTTTATGCTTATCGGTAAATGTAAACTGTTCCATTACTTTGTGTCTTTTGTGTTTTTACGGTTATTTGGTTTTTTAAGAACCCTATTTAAACTTCCTCTGTTTGATCAATTGAACCCGCGCTTTCAAGCTTTTCGTCTGCACCGTTTTCATTTGCCTCATTATTTTCAGTCATTTTTTGCCCCGGCTCTTTTCCTTGAAGGCTCTGAACATAAAAAACCAATTTCCAACGATCTTCTTGGGATATTTGACCTTTATGGGCACCCATCAAACCTTTACCGTAGGTAATGGAATGAAAGATTTTACCTTCGGGCAAGTCGATCAAATTGTCACTATCATAGGCAGGCACAACCCCGGGCCATTCATCGTGTTGAGGTACAAGGCCGTCACCACCGCCTTTTTTACCGTGGCAGTGAATACAAAAATTTTCATATACCTGTTTCCCCTCTTTCAGGACATCTTCATTAAAGGTGAGCGGGTTTTTCAATTCTTCGCCGGCAGCTTTATAACCTTCAGCATCATCATCGTAAGGATAAGGAGTAAAACCTCTTGGAATCGATCCTTCTGCGGGCAGTCGAGAGCCTAAACCGTCGGGAAATAATTCACTCTCTTCATAAGTCCCTATTGAAGGATCTCGATACATATCGGGCATATACTCTAAACCGGGACTATTCGGGTCACTGCATCCTGTGGCGAGGATACCTATAAACGACATCAATATTAAATTCTTCAAACTCTTCATTTTTATACAAATTTCGTGATTCGTTCTTTTTCAAAGATTTCAACCACACCCGTTTCCTTCAGAGCCTCCTTTAAATCATTAACCTCCATTTCGTTGGTTCTGAAAGAAAGCTCAACAGCAAAGTGATCATCAGTAGTTCGCGGGTGAGGATTTCTTGCCGGTAAACCCGGAAAAGTCATATTGCGTGTAAAATAGGTAATAGCCATTCCATGCGCAGCACATAAAACCGTAAATTCAAACATAATCGGAACAAACGCCGGTAAATTCTCATAGAGGCTGAAACTGGGCTTACCGCCAATATTCATAGGCCAGTCAATGATCATAAAATAATTGATCGCTAAAATAGCCAGTGTTAGTCCACCCAAGCCGAACATGAATGAGGCCACAGCCAAACGAGTCCATTTAATTCCCAAAACATCTTCTAAACCGTGAATGGGAAACGGGCTGTAAGCATCATTTACCTTGATCCCTTTTTCTTGCAATTTTTTAATGCCGCTAACGAGTATTTCATCATCGTTATACAGGCCGTAGAGAAATTTTTCTGTTGTCATATTTCAATAATTGTTAGGCCGTTGTTTCCGGTGTTTTGTCTTCGGTTTTCTTTTCTCGATAAGCTTCGCCCGAAACCTTCAAAATACTCTTTAATTCGTTCAGAGCCAAAACCGGGAAGAATCTCGTAAACAACAAGAATAGGGTAAAAAACAACCCGATGGTTCCCAAGTAAACGCCGATGTCGACCCATGTTGGGTGAAACCAGGACCAGTTGGCCGGAATATAATCACGGTGAAGTGAGGTCACAATAATCACAAATCGCTCAAACCACATTCCGATGTTAACGAATATAGATAGTATGAATGAGATCATCAGGTTTCTCCTCAGCTTTTTAAACCAAAAGAATTGAGGCGTAATTACGTTACAGGCCATCATCGACCAATAGGCCCACGCATAAGGCCCCGAAAACCTGTTTAAAAAGGCATAAGATTCGTATTCCACGCCTGAATACCAAGAGATAAAGAGCTCTGAAAGATATGCTGTACCCACCATAGAGCCCGTCACTACAATGATAATATTCATTAGCTCAATATGCTGTATCGTAATATACCTTTCGTAGTTCAACACTTTTCTGGTGATTAACAATAAGGTTTGAACCATTGCAAATCCCGAAAAGATTGCACCGGCCACAAAATAAGGCGGAAAAATTGTGGTATGCCATCCCGGAATCACAGAGGTTGCAAAGTCCATGGATACAATAGAGTGAACGGAAAACACTAATGGAGTTGCCAATCCGGCAAGTACCAAAGAAACTTCTTCAAAGCGAATCCATGCTTTGGCATTACCCGTCCAGCCGAAACTCAATAAACTATACATTTTTTTCGCGATGGGGCCTGTTGCGCGATCACGAATGGTGGCGAAATCGGGAATAAGACCGATGTACCAAAATACCAAAGAAACAGAAAAGTAAGTGGATATGGCAAAAACATCCCAAAGCAACGGGGAGTTAAAGTTAACCCAGAGTGAGCCAAATTGATTAGGAATGGGAAGTACCCAATAGGACACCCAAATTCTACCCATGTGTATTCCGGGGAATAAAGCAGCCATCATTACTGCAAATATGGTCATAGCCTCAGCCGCGCGGTTAATGGCCATTCTCCACTTTTGACGGAATAAAAGAAGTACAGCTGAGATCAAAGTACCTGCGTGCCCTATACCTACCCACCACACAAAGTTTGTGATGTCCCAAGCCCAACCAACAGTGTTATTCAATCCCCATACGCCAATACCTCGACCAATCAGATAAGTGATACTTCCCAAGCCCCACAAACCCAGGGTAAGTGCAACAAAAAAGACTCCCCACCACAGTTTATTTGCTTTTCCCTCAACGGGGGCGCAGACTTCCTCTGTGATTTTATGATATGTAACGTCCTTACCCAATATTAAGGGTTCCCGAACTTCTGCTTCTTTAACCATCTATCCTAATTTTTATTTCGTATCAAATTAAGCTTCTTCGCTTTCGCTTTTTATATTCTCGCCGGGTCTGGTAGCTTGAATCATATCACTAACCCTTTCTTCATTCACATTTCTCACCTTAGTGTGGTAATGCACGCTCGGCTTTGTTCCTACTTCTGCAAGCAAGTTATAAGTTCTGTCGTCTTTCACTTTTTCCGCGATCACGGTTTTTTCATCGTTCATATCTCCAAAAGAAATCGCATTTGTGGGACAAGCGGAGGCACATGCCGTTGTTACCTCGCCGTCTATAACGGGACGGTTTTCTTTCTTAGCATTCAATTTGCCATCTTGAATTCTTTGAACACAGAATGAGCATTTTTCCATAACACCGCGAGCCCGTACAGTCACATCAGGATTCAAAACCATCTTACCCAAATCACTTTGTGAAGGATTCACGTCTGTGAACTTAGAGTCGGCCATGTAGTTGAACCAATTGAAACGTCTTACTTTATAAGGGCAGTTATTCGCGCAATACCGAGTACCAATACATCGGTTGTAAGTCATTTGGTTCATCCCTTCATTACTGTGCGTTGTGGCAGCAACAGGGCAAACGGTTTCGCACGGTGCATGATTACAATGTTGGCACATAACCGGCTGAAAAACAGTTTCAGGATAAGCAGATGGAACTTCCATTTTAGCATACATATCGATTTTACCCAGTCCATCTTGCTGACCTTTAACTTTGGTCATATCTGAGCTAAAGTATCTGTCAATACGCAACCAAGCCATTATTCTACCTCGGCGAATTTCATCTTTTCCCACAACGGGAACGTTGTTTTCAGAATGACAACCTACCACGCAGGCTCCACAACCGATACATGCACTTAAGTCAATATTCATTCCCCAGTGATGACCGATTCCCAAGCCGTGAGCGTCCCATAAATCCAACTCTTCAATGGGTTTTGTTTTCCCGTAAGCATCAGCTAACTCAATGTCGGGATTCCACTTCTTCTTGGGATTATTTTTATAGGTTTTCAAAGAGGTTTCATTCACGATTTTTCTACCCATCATGGTATCGTGAATTTGAGGTGTACCTATAGGATATTCGTTGCCTGTGGGTTCAATTGAAACTTCAGCAGTGTATTCCATTGTTCCGCCGTTAAGACCCACGTAAGGGAATACGTTTACACCCACTGTCTTTTGATCTCCTGAGGTTTGATCTCCTTGCTCAACCACTTGTCCGGCTTTTGTTCTTCCGTATCCTAGTGCGATAGAAACAGTTCCTTTTCTTTGGCCCGGAAGTGGTATTACGGGCAATTCAAATGATGCATCGCCGATTGTTACCTTAGCCGTTTTAGCCGGGTACTCTTGAGCGATATTAATTCTGTAAATTTCATTCCCTGCTTCATCAACCATGTCTTGAGGATTCATGGCGACGTAGTTGTCCCAAGTAATACGGGTAACGGGGTGTGGCAACTCTTGCAACCAAGGGTTGTTGGCTTGAGATCCCGTTCCCATGGAAGTTTCAGGGTAGAATTCTGCCTCCCATTTCACATTTTTACCTTTCGCGGGGATTTGAGCAGCTGCTTTACTCACAGCTTCTTCATTAAAGGTTATTTCGTTGGTTTTTTGATTCTTTGCGTGATAAACACCGTCATGAACGAGTGAGTTCCAGAATGAATCGAAATGAGAATATTGCGTTTGCTCGGCAAACAGCCCTGTTTCCCAGTTTGAACGAATAAAATCGTAATAATTCACTTTCTCGCCCGACCATCTTAAGAAGGACTCTTCAGATTGTCTCGTATTAAATAAAGGTCGAATTGTGGGCTGTGTTAAACTATAGACTCCTGTTTTAGGGTGGAAATCATTCCAAGACTCCAAATAGTGATTAGGAGTAGCATTGATGTCACATAAAGAGGCTGTTTCATCAAGTCTGTCAGCAAAAGAAACAGACAATTTCACTTTTTGCAAAGCAGACTCAAAGTCGAGCGCTCCGGGCGCGGAATATACCGGATTTACCCCGTCAACAAAAAGCACATCCACTTTACCTGATTTCATCTCTGAAACAAGATTAACAAAGCCTGTGTCGTCGCCTTGTTTCAAATAAACCTCAGCCCCTGTGTTAATTGTGCTCCCGTAAGAAGACAACATTTGATTGATTCCGTTAATCAAAACCTGAATATCGGTATCATTAGAGCCGGAAATCACCAAGCCGTGTCCTTTAGCTGACCATAAATCGGAAGCAGCTTCTTTTATTTTTCGGGAAATTTGATTGTCATCATCAAAACCTGCAGATTTCAACTTCGCTTTACCCGCTTTACTTGCCAGTTCATTATACAATGCGATTAATACAGCGCCTTGTTCTGAAGGTTTAACAGCTCCACGAATATCTGCGTTGGAGCCTGATAGTGAGTAATTCGCCTCAAACTGATAGTGTTTATTCATCCACGCCCCTTTGGGATTGCGCTTTTCACCGTACTGCTTGGCGTATTCAATAGGAGAAATCCAATTCGTAAGAAAGTCGGCTCCAAAACTCACTATAACCTTGGCGCGGTCAAATCGATATTCAGGAATCATCGCTTTACCGAATGTTTGTTTATTCGCGTTTCTGATTCCTGAATGTGAAACAGCATCATACGTAACGGTTTTGAAATCCACTTTATCACCTAATGACTCAGTAAATTTCTCCATTGCCTTTTGGCCTGAGGGAGAGATTTTTGTTGAAGATAAAACTCTTACCGTGCCTCCCTGAAGTCGAGCTTCATTTAGAGCATCAACAACTTTTTGATCGGCATTTTTCCAACTCTTCATTTCTCCATTCACCGTTGGACCACCCAAGCGATTCATATCATAAAGCGAGAGAACTGAGGCGTTGACCCTCGGGTGTAACCCGCCCTTAGAAAGCTTTGATAATTTATTTCCCTCAATGTGAATTGGCCTGCCCTCTCTGGTTTTCACTAAAATGGGCGCATAATCATTGCCGTCGAAGAACGTACTCGCGTAATAATTGGCTACGCCGGGCGTGAGTTCTTCGGGCTTTACTACATAAGGAATAGACTTAATTACCGGGGCTTCACAAGCTGCAACAGTCGCAGCGGCAACGCTAAAGCCAACATATTTTAAAAAGTCTCTTCGTGTAGTTGAAGATTCCGATAACTCCTCTTTCCCAAGAAAGTCTTCAACAGGAAGTTCCTCAGCAAATTCTTTATTTGCTCTCGCCTTAAATTCGGGAGTCTCGTTATATTGCTCGAGGCTATTCCAGTATTTTCTTGAATTGCTCATATCGCGTATTTATAAAGATCGTAATTGCTGTAATTAATAATGACACTTAGCACATTCCAAACCGCCTATTTGCTCAACGGTGAATTTTTCTATTCCTTCTTCCTTGTATTTCTCCACAAGTTGTGCGTGCAATTTGTCGTAATATTCGTTTCCGTTCATTTTCACATCTGTCTCTCTATGGCAATTAATGCACCATCCCATGGTAAGAGAAGAGTGTTGATGCATGGGGTAGCCAAACTCTTCAACCGGGCCGTGACATTCTTGACATTCAATTTCACCCGCTACCACGTGCTGTGAGTGATTGAAATAAGAAAGATTTGGTAAGTTATGGATTCTTATCCACTTAATGGGCTTTTCAGGGCCGTCGTATTCTGCGGTTTGAGGATTATAGCCAACTGCTTCATAAATCTTAGCAATCTCCTCCTTACCGTATTGATCTCCTTCCTGGATACCTTTGTGACAGTTCATGCACAATTTTGCTGAAGGAATGTTAGAATGTTTTCCTTTTTCGGCTGAGTGGTGACAATACACACAGCTTATTTCATTCTCCCCCGCGTGAATTTTATGTGAAAATTTAATAGGCTGATCGGGCGCATATCCTTCGTAAACACCGATGCTCATGATACCACTATAAACCGCACTCAACCCAATTACTAACAGCGCCACACCCGCGAGGGTCACAAGCGCTTTATTGGCTCCCGCCCATTCTTTCAGAGCACGACCAAAAGATTTACCTTCATCATCAACTTGCTCATCAAGGGCAGCAAATTCTTCTTCGCCTTTAACATCTCTCAACAGCCCTTTTACAGAAGCCTTAACATCCCAAAGGACTTTAATTATAATGAGTAAAAGAATGATAAAACCTAAAAGCCAATAAGTAGTCGCGTCATCATCTTGTTCAACATCAGATTGAGCAACCATTTTTTCACCGCCTTCGGCGTCTTCTTTTCCCTCATCGGGATTGACGATATAAGCCAAAATAGCACTTACCTCTTCGTCGTTGATCGGCATGGGAGGCATAATAGACTTATTATACTCCTCAAATAATCCATGAGCGTAATCATCTCCCGGGTTATCTTTAAGATATTGTTGAGAGTTTTTAATCCAAGCAACTAAATTCCCCTCATCGTCCCAACGATCTTGCACACCTCCTAAGGCCGGACCGACCAATCTTCCGTCAATTTTGTGACATGAGGCACAATGCGTTTTGTAGAGTTTTGCACCATCTTGCGCTGTAACGTTTGCAGAACTTAATGAAAACACTACAGCTACAAACAGTAAAACAGGCGCTTGTTTATTCCAAACCTTCGATAACAACATACTTATCTTCAATTAAATAGGTCTATATTTAAAGGGTTTCTCCCCTTTTATTTCGAATGGCAAAATTACAAGAAGACTACCATACCTCTACATAAAGAGCTCAAAAAACAACTCGCGTTATTTAATTTAGAACCTGTCTAAATAAGATGCAAATCACAATACGTTGAAGTCAAAATCATCGGGTCAACGCCACACATGTGCAATACTGTGGTTTTGTTGAAAACCTGTTCAAAAAACAATTGAGGTAAAAAACACGCGTCAATACTATCCGGATTTTGGTACTTTTGTACAACAAATAAAGAATTCATGTTCAATTTGAAATCATCGGTTTTTTTATGCCTGTATACCATTGTAATAGGAAAACCTGATGTGCTGAAGGCGCAAATCGACAGCCAATTGGTTGTTTTAGAGGGGTCTTTTTCAGACACTGCTATTGTGAAAAAACCCGGTCACATAGAAATTCAAGCATCCCGCCAAATCTTGTCCCTCGTTGATTTTTACACGCAATATACTGAAGAGGTCAAGGAAATGCCCGGTTTTCGTATTGAGATATTCAGTGCTTCAGGTTCGGGAAGTAAGTATAAAGCGCGGAGTGTTCAGTCTGAATTTCAAGAAACCTTTACAAACATTCCCGGTTATGTAAAGTGGGAGTATCCCAATTTTGAAGTGCGTGTGGGTGACTTTAGAACCAGACTCGAAGCAGAAAAAACTTTAGCTGCCATTAAAGAATTATTTCCATTTGCGTACATTAAAAAGGATTTTATTCAGCCTCCTCAACTTTCCACACCCGACAAAAGGGAACAACAAGAGGAGTAGCAGCCTTACTTAACTCGCGTCCAGGTGGTGCTCCTCCCCAACCATGAAACGCCAATGTACCCTCTTACATCTAACGTGTCATCAGATTCAAGTGTAATAACGCACGAGTAGGTTTTGCCCGACTCGGGATCGTAAATTTCTCCTTCTTGCCACTCATTGTCTCCTTCATATTCAAATGAAGACAAAAGCGCCAACCCCTTCAAGCTGCGATTTCTCTTAGATTCATCCGGGTTGTTCTTGTCTGTTTTAGGCTTTCCGTCTTCGTTTAACGGTTCCCTCAGCCAAACGATTTTACCATGAAATTCACCGTCTTTCTCATAAATTTCAATATGCGATTTTCCGCCGTCTGTTTTCCACTTTCCCACAATGGCATCTGCTTGAGCAAAAACTAAAGCCGGCAAGGTCAATAAAAACATCAAAAGTGCTTTTTCCATTTCAATTATTATAATATTTCGCTTTGTTCCGGGTTCTGATTAAAATTGATTGTATGCAAATTTAAGTCATTTAATTTAAGGATGCACTTTCAGTTTTGGAATTTCAAAACAAAAGTGTAACTGATAAAATGATCGGTTTACAGTCAAGCGTAGATCAGTTCCATTTTTTTGATTCGCTCTTCGAGTTTTTCTGCTGTGAAACGCTCCCTGAGGCGCTCCACCATTATGGGAAAGGCAAAGGGCGTAGGTTTTGGCGGTTTGCTTATTACAATCTCCATTTTTTCAATTCGCTTAAGTGCCTTGTAAAGTCGCTCGTATTCCAATTGAAATTGCAACACCTCATCAAACGCTTGTTTGTAGAGTAAATTTTCGGGATCATAATCTCGAAATACTTCAAAAAACAGTCTTGAAGAAGCTTGCAAATGACGATCGGCTTTGTTTTTCCCGGGGTAGCCTTTAAAAACGAGTCCGCTTATGCCCGCAATTTCACGAAACTGCCTGCGAGCGGGTTCAGAAAAATTCATGCTATTTTGAATATCGTCATACAAGTTCTCCACTGCAAAAACATCGCTGTTTACGGCTTGTTCTACGGGGATTTCCTGATCTGCAGCCAGTTCAAAGCCATAATCGCTTACGGCAACACTAAAGTTGCCCCGCATAAGTTTTCCCAACCTGTAAGCCAGTAAGCCGGCTATACCTTCATGAACAAACCGGCCATCAAAGGGATACACGCATAAGTGATGTGTTTTACGTGTTTTAAAAACTTCCAAAAGCAGTTGATTTTCAGTAGGGCAAACAGAACGTTCTTTTTGAAATTGTATTAAAGGTGCCAGCGCTTTCCATTCGGGATCGGCGCATTGGCCCGTTCCGGCCTCGTATAGTTTGCGCCTTAAAAGTTCGGCCAAATTACTAGAAAGGGGCATGCGCCCACCTTGCCAAGAGGGCACTTTACCGGTTTTGCTTTTTGAGGCTTTTACCTCAACGGTCATTCCTTTAAAGCGTACAAGCTCCAAGCTTCGCCCGGCGAACCAAAAGGTTTCTCCCGGTTCAAGTTTAGAAATAAATGACTCCTCAATCGTTCCAATTCTGCCGCCTGAAACAAATTTTACTTGCAGCGAGGCATCGCTCACAATAGTGCCAATTTGCAACCTGTGCCTCATAGCGGTTCGCTTACTCTGCACTTTGTAAAGTCCGTTTTCTATACGCGTTACTTTTTTGTATTCATCGTAGCTTTGCAAACTAGCACCGCCGGTTACGATAAAATTCAAACACCAAGCCCATTCTTCAGGCGTTATTTCACCAAAACAATGCGTTCCGGCCACTTCATGAAAAATCAACTCTTCATGAAAGACCGTGCCGGTTGCCAGCGTAGTGAGGTATTGCACCAACACATCGAACGATCTCAAATAAGGAGTTCCTGATTCCAAATAATCTTCTTTTAGCGCTTGGCGCAAAGCAGCACTTTCTATCAACTCTAAGGAATGGGTAGGCACAAAATAAATACGGCTCACCTCACCGGGTTGATGACCGCTCCTGCCGGCACGTTGACTAAACCTTGCAACACCTTTGGGACTGCCAATTTGAATTACCGTTTGCACAGGTCTAAAATCCACACCCAAATCCAATGATGCCGTACAAACTACAGCCTTTAGTTTTTCGGTATGCAGTGCCTTTTCTACCCAACTCCGCAAATCTCGCGATAAGGAACCGTGGTGCATCGCAATTCTACCGGCCAACTCCGGCTCTTTTTCCAGCAGAGTTCTGTACCAAAGTTCACATTGAGACCGGGTATTGGTGAAAATCAAGGTCGTTTTGCTTTTCATAATTACAGGCACTACCTCGTTCACCATTTTCAAACCTTGACGGCCGGCCCAAGGAAATTTTTCAGGATTATCAGGAATAAGGGGAATAACCTCAATTTCCTTTTTAATATTCGCTTTTATCAATTTGTAATTATCATATCGGTCAGAGCCAAAAAGCATGCGGGCGGCTTCATCTAAATTACCAATAGTGGCTGAAATTCCCCAAATACGAACACCCGCAGCTAAAGATTTAATTCGGCTCAACGCCAGCTCCATCGATACGCCTCTTTTTGAGCCCGTGAGCTCGTGCCACTCATCACATACCACACACCTCATCTTTTTAAAAAATACATCTGCTCCTTTTGATGCCATAATGAGATGTAAACTCTCGGGAGTCGTAATCAACACATCCGGGTTTTTGCGCTTTTGCCGTGCTCGCTCTTTTTGAGAAGTATCTCCCGTGCGCACCGCCACATCTAAATCTAAACCCACACCTTCAAAAAGCGCGCTTAACGATTCTTGAATCTCAGCAGCCAGCGCTCTAACGGGAGTGATCCAAATCAACTTAACCCCTTTTTCAAGTGGGTTTGAAGACAAAAAATCTGCTGCAACAGCGCCGCCGGCAGCAAAAGTTTTCCCCGTTCCGGTAGGAGCATTAATCAGCACATCGTAACCGTCAACATAACTTTGCCATGCCTGAAGCTGAAAATCGAGCGGCTTCATTCCCCGGCCCCTAAACCACTTTATTATCGTATTGATGTTTTTATTACTCTTCACGTACAATAAAAGCCAAAACTCAAATTATTGTTGAACAAAGCAGTTCACAAAACTTAAAAGTAAACCTCTACGAATCTAAAACTTCTACCTTTGCGGCCTCATAAAGAATTGAAGTTATGCTGCATTTCACACAAATACACTGGGATTTTGATCCCCGGTTTTTTCCCGCATTATTTGAAAGTATAGGTTTAGAGCCTCGTTGGTACGGGCTTTTATTTGCCGCCGGCTTTTTAGTAGGTTTCCGGCTCATCAAAAAAATATTGATTCGGGAAAACATGCCAGAGGATTGGGCAGACTCTCTTTTACTATACGTTATGGCGGGAACGGTTTTAGGAGCTCGGTTAGGTCATGTTTTCTTTTACGACTGGGCCTATTACAGCCAAAACCTCAATGAGATATTGATGATTTGGAAAGGTGGCTTGGCCAGCCATGGAGCAGCAGTCGGAAATATTATCGCACTTTGGTTATGGTCAAAGAAAGTTTCAAAAAAACCGGTATTGTGGGCACTAGATCGCGTGGTCATAACCATTGCACTGGCCGGTTCATTTATCAGGTTAGGCAATTTCCTCAATTCTGAAATTATCGGCAGTCCTACCAATTTGCCTTGGGCCGTAGTATTTAAACGCGTTGATTTAATACCGCGCCACCCTTCACAAATTTACGAATCCATCGGTTACCTCATTATCTTTTTATTGCTTTACATCGCTTATTTCAAATTCAACAAAGGCAAACTGCAAGGCTATATTTTTGGTGCCTTTTTAATCCTTATTTTCGGGTTTCGGTTTATAATTGAGTTTGTCAAAGCCGAGCAAAAAGCATTTGAAGTAGAAATGACATTAAATATGGGGCAATGGTTGAGTATTCCCCTCGTTTTGGCCGGCATATTCTTTTTATGGCGCAGTAAGCGCATTGCCGAAGCAGGCGGCGGATCTGACCAAAACACGTCAACAGCATCTTAAACACGCTTAAAGCGCTCACTTTTCAATTGCCATTTAATCTTTATAAAAAAAGCAACTACAAACGGCAAAAAATTCATTCATTTGCATGTTTTTTTATCAACATAACAATAATATATGAAAATCAAATTACTCATTGTTACTGCATTTAGTTTCGTATTAATTAGTAATAATGCCACCTCACAATCAGATACAAGCTACTGGAAAAACTCGGGTGTTTTTTCACTCACGGGGTCACAGGTAAGTTTAACCAATTGGCAGGCCGGTGGAGAAAACTCCGTAGCGCTCAACGGGTTTTTTAACTACAAAATAAATTACAAAAAGGATAAAATTGCTTGGAATAATTTTGCTGAGGCAGCTTTTGGAGCATCCCGCCTTTCAGAGGGGGATTTTTTCAAGACCGATGACCGCTATGAAATTGGCACTAAATTAGGCTATCACTTAAAGTCAAATTTAGATTTAACCGCATTTTCAACCTTTCGAACTCAATTTACCGAAGGCTTTAAAACGGATGCTGAAACCGGTGAGGTTAATCGCATTTCACACTCTTTTGCTCCCGCCTATTTATTTGGCGGTTTGGGTACAGAGTGGGAACCGGCAGAATGGTTACAAGTGAATTTTGCTCCGCTTTCCACAAAAATCACGTACGTGCGCATTCAAGAACTGGCAGATCGCGGCGAATTTGGCGTGGACCCTGCAGAGTTTGACGGTGACGGAAACAAAATTGCAGACGGCAAAAATGCCCGATACGAATTTGGTGGGTATTTAAAAGTTTGGATGAAAAAGGAAATTGTAGAAAACGTTACTGTTGAAACTAAGGCAGACTTTTTCTCAAATTATTTGGAGAATGCCAAAAATATTGATGTTACTTGGGATTTAATGATCAACATGAAAATTAACAGCTGGTTGAGTGCCAACCTCACCACAAACCTTATTTACGATGATGACATCAACATCAGGGTGGGTACGGATGAGACAGGCAATCCTATAGCAGGCCCCCGAACACAATTTAAACAAGTTTTGGGCGCGGGGCTCTCATTTGAACTGTAAGGCATAAGCTATTCGCGGGCGGTGATACATTGTTTTCACGCTATTGGGACAAAAACCCAAGGTTTCCTCAAAGAATAAAATGAGTTTTTGAAACTCTTCATCACCGGTATTATTCAAAGGTTTTACAACAGGCTGTTTCATCTTTTCAGTTTTTAATTACTCATCATCATCTTACAATATTACAATGATTTATTGACCGCTCACAACATTCTTTGTAATCTATTGTTCTATAGTGTGTTATTTCACTTTAACCTTGCATTTTATTAGTTCATTCAACGGTAAACAGGCACTATAGCATTCAAACATTCCCTCGTGGTTTTGCTTTGCTATTCCGGTAGCGTCAACTTTGCATCGGGGATATCGGGTTCTGACCAAAAAAATAAGAGGAGTGATTAAAAGTAAGCTCGCACCTGCATGCCCCCTGTATGTATGACGTTGCTGCCTTGTGAAATACGACCGTTGTAATTGAGGTTAAGCTGTAAATTTTCGCCTAATGTGCGCTGAAAAAGCACTTCCCATGTGCCGTTTATGCCGGGTAAGAGGCCTTCCAGCATTTCAAAGGCAAGTGCATTATTGACGTTACCTTCATAATCAATTTGTATTACGTTAGCACGAATATTTAAGCTGCCCTTACCCAAGCTGTTCCAGCGCAATTCACCCGTAACTTTTTGATTGGTGGATATTTCCCCTTCTCCTTCACTCAGTGTATTTTCCTTTACGGCGTAATCATAACCCACTGCCAATTCAAAGGCAGGTGAAGGCTGGTAGGTAAGTTTGGGATTGCCTTGAATATATTCAACATTAAAGTTGCGATTATTGAAAAACTCTACTGCAGTTCCTTTACTGCCGGCTTTACCGATTAAATTAAACTGAAATTGAGAGGTGATGTTTACTCGTAAATCGGCGCGATTAAACTGATCGGTTCGCGATTCAAATCCATTTGTAAGTAAATTTTTATTGCCCAGGTTTTGATACGTCCACTCCACGGCAAATTTACGGCTGTTGCGGTTGAAGAACATGGTATTGCGAAGTGAGCTGTTGAGTGTTACCAAAACCTCATCATCTACGGTAGTATAAAACGGATTAAGCCGGGCAAAACCATCCTCTTCAAGTGTTTTACGATTGAGACGGAATGAGGCCTGATTAGAAAAGCGTGCAAAAAAGCCGCGCAAGCCTTCTTTTCCCTTCCAAACTCTTGCCGGGTTAAGGTTGAGAATTTGGTTAAATTGATTCATGTATGTTTTGACAAATTCATTGGTGCGCACTGACACTCGAATGAATCGAGCTTGATCGGGAAAACGAGCAATTTCAAATTCGTCTTGCTCTTGAATACCGTTATCATTATAATCAATCCATTGGTAAACTCCTTGGCCGGGAGCAACCTCAACGTAAACAAAATCTTTTTCCTCCTCTAAGCCGGTACCTATTTCATAAAAACTGGTTGAGGAAATAGCTCCTTTAAAAATTTTAAACGTATACTCCAAACGCGCAATTAAGTTTTCCTCGGGATCCCCATCATAAGAGACCGTATCATTTACTTCCAACGTACGGTAAGTCACCTTGCCGCTCAATCGACTGCGCGGGTTTTGATCCAGCGCAAATTGAAAGCCGTAACTCTCACCAAAGGTGCTGCGCCGGAACTCTCCCTCGGGAGCTGCATGATCTGTACGGTTGGTATAACCCAGCTTGTAATAATTGGCATTGGAGTCGGCGGTTTCTACAAAAGTTTCCCACTCATACCATTTGTAAGCGGTTTGAGTGAGGGAATCTGTACCGGGGGTAAAACGCCGGTTATTTTCAACATCGTCTCGATATCCAATTCTAACACTTTTAATGTCTTTGGTTATTTGTGTCAAGTGCCGGTAGTAATTTGATTTGCTTTTGTTGCCCTTTGTACCCGTTTGAAAAGCATTAAAATCCACATCAAACCCTTTGTACTTCCCTTTTACCAGTGCCTCATGACGCTGTGCTTCGTATTCATCGCCGCCCATAAAACCTTTAAAACCGTAGCGAGCTGTTCCCAACTCTTTTTTATTCAGAGCCGCAAATGCACCGGGTAAAATTTGCGTTTGAGTAAGTTCCAAATCCCTGATGTTCCATTGGCGATCAAACTCCACGCCCCGAAAACGCTCAACGGAATTGAAGTTTTTATCAACGTATTCTATATCGGCTCCGGTATGCAGCGTAAGCGGATTTTTGCTCTTGGTTAAGCGCTGCTTAGTCTCAATTCCCCAATTTAATCCATAACCTATATTATTTTCATTTCCCAAATCAGAATAGGTGTTTTCATCGGTATTACTCAAGGCCACCTCAAAATGAGTGCGGGTTTCATCATTAAAATCATACGTGCCGCCCAGTGTGTACATTTGCCTTTTTTTGGGCGTTACCAGCAACACGATAGGTTCAAACCTGCCCTGAGATTGACCGTTAACAGGCGGTACAAATTCGTAAACTGCCCCATTATTACCCGCTCGGGCACGGTTGTAATTTCCGTTTCCCTGACCCACCTCACTAAATTGAAGTTGATAAACGGCACTATCGGGGTTGTTACTGAACACAAAAAAGGAATCAATATCCGACCCCGGTACCGGTTCGCGCACCAGTTTGTACAGAATTTCATTTTCTTGATATTCCACTGTGTTTATGGCCGGGGCAAATGCCTCATCAATATTATTTCCCACGTTTTGCAAAATGCTTATTTGCTCTTCATTCAACTCCTGCTGAAACGGCCTGTTTCGGCTATCTTGCTCGCTGTATGCATTGAAATTGAGTTTGAGCTTACCAAAATCCAAATGATCGTGAAACTCCACTAACGATCGAGCATACGCCCTGCTGCTGTACTGAAATTCAACAATAATGCGCTTATCTTTGGTAACGGGTTGTTTGGCGGTAAAGCTGATTTCAGCTTGATTGTAATCAATAATATAATCGTATTCTTGACCGCGTTTCAATTTGCGCCCGTCAATAAACACCTCTTCAGTTCCCGAGAGAATAATGATAAAATTTTCGTTTTCTGCACCCGAAAGCCGATAAGGCCCTTGGTTGCCTTCAACACCCTGAATAATATTGCGGGAAAATTTTCCCCTTGATACTGCGGCGCCCAATCCCACGCGATTGGTTTTTGTGCCCTCCTCATTGAGGTTAAACCCGGTTTGTATTTGACCCCCTCGCAGTCTTTTGTTGTACTGTAAAAAGTGACTATTAGGTTCTTTAATCATAAAGTCACCGGCGGTGAGCTTGGAGTTTTCGTCAAAAACCTCAATGTAAACTTGATCAAAGTCTTGAAGTGTTTGTGTATTTCCGTCGGGTTGTACGGGAATATTTTCATCGCTGATAGCTGCCTTTACACTTATATTTTCAGTTACCTTTCCCGCCAATTGCAGGTTTAAATTCGAGTTGACGCCCAAATTTTGATTGTTACCAAAACTCACCCCTCTGGATATACTTCCCGTTTTACTCAAGCGTGAAAATGAGCCGGCGGTATTTCCCGTTGCAGGCGGTTGATCATAAACAAACGGATTTTGTGCGCCTGTTACATTTGGCGAAAAAAGAGACGTGTCTTTATTGAAGTAAGGTTGCGTTAAATTTAGCGGCAATATGCGGTAAGCCACTGTTACAGAATCATACTCGAAGGGCGACTCAAAACGCAATAAGGCTTGTGGCTCATCGGCGGTGAAGGGTATTTGAGGTTCAAGCGAAATGCTGCCGGGCACTAAACTAAGTGAATCTAAAACGACAGAATCTGATACAACCACCTTTTTCACCCGCAAATTAGACCCCTCAAACATTTGAGCATTAAATTGTTGCGCGACCAAGAGTGCGAAAACCAAAAAAACAACATGTAAACTCCTCACATTCAGCATCAGGAAAAAACTCATTACCGCGCGTAAGCTTTTGCAGCGGCGGATTTTAATACGAATTCAAAGGTGAATTATTTTGATGGAATCTGATTAGTTTGCAAAGCTTTTGCGAAGGTGTTGAGGGTTCTGACCAAAGAAAAGCACCGGCAAACCCGCTTTTAAAAAGCACCTTCATCCCTGATTTCCTCATTTGCCTTTAACCCGAAATATTTTTTAATTCCAAATACTGCTGCGTATAAAAACGGCGTGTCCACAAAAGCCACCAACACTTTAAATACCCAACCGTTTAGAATTAAAATACCCATCTCAGCATAGCCCATTTTGCCCCAAAATAAAACACTTACCACCAAAGTAGTATCGGTAAGCTGAGAAAGTACAGTAGAGAAATTATTCCTGATCCACAAATGTTTACCGTTAGTAAGGCGCTTCCAAAAGTGAAAAAGACGCACATCTACAAATTGAGCAGCTAAGTAAGCAATCATAGATGAAAAAATCACCCTCCCGCTGCTTTTAAATACGGTTTTGTACTCAGCATCACTCACCGGCGACGACTCTATAGCCGGAAAAACGTGCGCCAACCACAAAATACCAAGTACCAATAATGCGGAGAAAAATCCGGCGAAAACAACCCGTTGTGTCTTTTTTTGACCGTAAATTTCAGAAAGGATATCAGTAATTAAAAAAGTAAGTGGATAAGGCAATACACCGGCCGATATTTCAAAGACATGAAAACCCAAATCAACCTGTACAAACTTATTGGCAATGAGATTTGTGGTAACCAAAGCCGCAACAAAAAGTGCGCTCAATACCGAGTAGAGTACCGCAGCATGTTTGAGGTTTTTGTTATTCATTTTCCAGCGTAATCACATAAACATTTTGCGTATCGGGTGTTAATTTATAAACATCGCTAATGCGGTAACCCGCCACCCAAACAATTTCACCTGCGCTTTCCACAACCGGTATTTGAGACTTTTTGTTCAACGGCACCTTTTCATCAGTAAAAAAATCACTGAGCAGCTTACTGCCCTTCATTCCCAGTGGCACAAAGCGATCGCCCTTTTTGGGAAACCTGAGTGTAAGCGGGAATTTGAGTTTATCAAAATCCAGCAAAGCCTTATTTTGATTAGGCTCCTGCTCATACTCATTTACAGCAGTAATAAACGTAGAAACTTGAACCGGTTGTTCAATACTCACCGATTTTGCCGGTAATTGAGCCGCCCCTTTTTTGGGTCGTGTTGCCGGTTGAATACGCGCCTCTTCGCGGTCAATTAACAACTCATAACCCCGTGCGTAAAACTGCTTGCCGGGGTGGCCTTCCCGAATGGCACGTACAACTTGCTCGGCTTGGTCGCGATTAAAACCAAAGGGTGATACAATACGGTAAATCAAAAAAGAAGCATTCTCATTTTTGCGCAGCTCGGGTAAATGCATGACCGTTTGCTTACCCTCAGTATGTATTATTTTGGTCAGAACCTCACCCAATTGATTTTCAATGAAATCATCAGCCTGTTTGAGATTTTGAAACGTTTCGTGAAACGTTTTATCGAGTGAACCCGTCATATCTTTAAGCTCGGGGATTACTTGAGCTCTCAACCGGTTGCGCAAATATTTCGTGTCTTGGTTTGAGCTGTCTTCTCGCCAGGCATAACCTGTTGAACGGGCGTATTCTTCAATATCGGCACGCGAGGCAAAAAGCAACGGGCGCACAATGCGGTTTTGTTCGGGCTTTATACCGGTTAACCCCTTTAGACCCGTTCCTCGAAGTAAATTTATAAAAAAGGTTTCAATGCTGTCATCGTGATGCGTTGCCACAGCAATAGCATGATAATCATTTTCGACTCTTACCTGTTCAAACCACTTAAAGCGCAAATCACGAGCTGCCATTTGAATAGAGATTCCTTTTTCCTCAGCCTCTTTTTTGGTATTGAAATACTGTTTAAAATAGGGAACACTGTAATTTTGAGCCAAAGACTCCGTGAAGATATCATCGGCATCACTTTCACTTCCCCTGAGTCCAAAATTGCAGTGTGCCACTGCAAAATTAAACCCGGCGCGATGAAGTAAATCACACAATGTTACAGAGTCAACTCCACCGCTCACACCCACCAGTAGTGTGTGGTTTTTTTGAAATAGCTTATGTGTTTGAATGTACTTTAAAAAGGCTTCAACCATCATGTGATTCTATTTTTTTATCAACTTCAACAAAAAGTGATTCACTTTGGAAATGCGGTGATAAGGAACTTGCTGCGCTCCAAAAGAACTAAAAAACCGAGCTACCGGCTCAATCATACTCCCCTCAAAATCGAACTGTTTAAAATTGTTTTCAGCTGCAAATTCAATGGCGCGCCACATCACCAAAGTAGCCGCCTCGGTATTTTTAAGTGCGGTATTCACACCGCCCATCAGGTAATAAACCGTTTGCTCATCATAAACCAAATAACAAGCCGCGTGCTTTCGGTTTTGCTCATCCACCGCAAACAGTATTTTGCGCGCTTTATGAGCGGCAGCTTCCTCATCTACTTTTTTCAAAAACTTCAAGCCGTAGCCGGGCACCATTCCTTTACGTTCAAAAGTTTGCTTATTTAATTCGTAAAAACCGTCTATGTCTTCGCGTTCAGTAACAACAAGGCGATAACGCTCACTTGCTTTTTTAACAGCACGCCTTATGGACGAATTTAACCCCTTCCACAGTACCCGTGCAGGTTGCGCAGTATTGAGCGTAAAAGTATATCTGATGCTTTGCGAAAACCCGTTCCAATAAAAAGGTTGAACATTATCCAATGCGGGATGTAAATTTTGATCGAGAAAGTCAAAAGCCGGCAATTTATTGTACAACGCATTGATGGTTTTTTTTTCAAAAGAACGAGTTGTAGCCGGTTTTTGCCCGGGCGGATAATTCAGATAAACACCGTGATAAGGAGTGAGTTTAGGCGTAAGTAACAGTTTGAAAAAGAATTTTTTTGATGTGTAGTAAACCCAAGCCCCTTGCAGTACATCACCTTTTATTACCACAACTACCTGCCAATTTTCACCGCAAACGGCTGTGAGCCACCAAGGCTTAAAAAACAAAGGTATTTGAGACTCGTGAATCTCACAAAATTCGACGTACGATTTTTTATCAGTCATACGAATAAGTTGATTGACATCATTACGGGAGTAGATTATACTGACTTAACATTATAACTGAGGGTGCAAATATAGCAATCACCGCGTCAAGCCCTACCACAACGAAGAAAGAAGTATGTAAAGTATAATTTGAAGAATCAAAAATACAATTACGAATACGTAAAGTCGTTTCCAAGACTTAAAAAAAGGAGGTTCATTTGACATAAAGCTCAAGCTTAAACTTAAAATCCAATTCTTTCTTTACCCTTCATAGTAACCACAAACGCCTCGGGAAAGCCAATTTGCCTCAATGTATCCATGCGTTCAACGGCCTTTTCTCGATCATTAAACCGCCCGCTTAACACCCTTTTGTAATCAGCTCCGTCTGCCACGAGAAGATCAGGCACTTCTGAAAAAGCTGACTCATCATACCAATCGTGAAAAGCCCCGAGCTGAACACTGTAATAATCAGAATCAGATAAAACAGGCTTTTTAGTTGCTTTACGTTTTTCCTCCTCGGCATCAGCTTTTTCAGTTTCAGCGCTATCTTCTGTTAGAGTTTCATCTTTAGTAGCTAAAGAAGCAACAACTTGTTGCCTTTCTTGCTTTATTTGCTGCTTTTTCTCAACAATCAAAGAGTCCATTTTGACAAGAGGTTCTTTGCTGTATGCATCATCAGGGTCAGCTTCGAGTGCTAACTCATAAAAGTTTTTGGCATATTCAAACTCTTCCAACATAGCTAATGCGTCGCCGTTTTCAACCGCCTCGCGATGCACATTTTTCAGTCTTTCTAAAGATTTTTCGTAATTCTTTTTTAAATTAATCATGCTTGAATCTATTTGATCCACCTTATATGCACGACTCTCGGGCTCGTACGTCATTTCGCCCCGATATACGTAGCTTGCCTCATTATCATTTTTTACGGGAATAAATTCAATGTACAAATCTTGATAATCATATTTTTTTTCAAAAGGAAAGTTTTTGGTATTGAAAATCACCTCCTTCGTCAAGTATCCGTTTTTCTTAATCATGATGGAATACATCCCGTCACCTTCATTCATGACAAAGCTGAAAGACCCTTTTTTCGAATTGATTTTAGTGAGCTCTTGGCCGTTTTGCAAGAGTTCAAAATCTACATTTTTGATTCGTTCATTTTGTTCGAAAGATTCTATAAATACCTCCAGCTTCTTTTTGTTTTTTTCTTGGGTAAAGGCGGATGAAATCAAAAACAAAAAGCTGATTATAAAGAGGGGAAGTGAAGTACGTTTCATGGCGGATGTGACGTATTAAAATTATTTATACAGCTAAAAAATGGAAATAAATCGAGCGCAAGTTAAAAAACTTTTTGAGAAAATAGCGTCTATTGGAAAAATATAATATTCAGCTTATGAGCACTTTCCAAACTAAACACAACCGTAAAAATAAAATTTTGTCGCCTCCTATCTATGTCCGCTTTTATTCCGCTTGCTGCCTTCATAAATTTCGAAAAGGTGTAACTTACTTTCAATGGGGCCATTGAATAATCGTATCTTTTTCAACGGCTTTAGTCCCACATTTTTCATACCTTCATCAGAACCCGAAAAAACAGCGGCTTTACTACCGGCAAACTTGTGCTTGAGCATATTGCCGATTTCCCGGTAAAGCCAAGGCAAGTTTTTGGCGGTCAGCCTTACACCGTAAGGAGGATTTGTGATTAAAAACTTCTTACCCGCATAAGGATTCAAATCCTTAAAATCCCTGCTTTCAAGATGCAGATTTTTCAAAGGCAAGCCCAGTTTCATCCAGTGTTTTCGAGTTGCCTCTACGGCTCCCCTGTAATGATCGCCCGCATAAAAGTCGGGCTCTAAAGGTGTTTCATTTTCGCGGTATTCATCAATCAACTCAAACCAGAGTTTAGCGTTGTAGCCTTTGAAATGCTTCAAACAAAAATATTTTCTACTTGCGTTGGGTGCTTTATTTGAGGCCATAATAGCAGCCTCAGTCAAAAATGTACCCGAACCGCAAAACGGATCGTACAAATCTGTTCTCATATCCCAACCGGCCAATTTAATGATTCCTGCAGCCAAAACTTCATTGAGCGGCGCTTCAAGACCTTGTACACGATAACCACGTTGATTCAATGGTGTACCGCCTGCATCTAATGAAAGTGTGACATGTTTATCGCGCAACAAAAGTTGTACGAGAATATCGGGGTGATCCTTTTCAACATTAGGTCGCTCTTTAAACGTATTCAAAAACCTGTCGGCAATAGCATCTTTCACACGCAACGCCGGGAAATTGGTGTTTTTTACGTAGTCTGCATAAACAACTCCCTTAATGGCAAACGTTTTATCTAAACCAAACAGGTTTTCCCACTCAATCTCCAAGGTTTGCTTGTACAAGTCATCCATATCGGAAATTTCAAACTCCCCCAAAGTAACCAGCACATTACCGGCGGTTTGGCACTTCAAACAACACCGGTAAAGCAACTCCTTGTTCCCGTTGAATTTTACACCGCGCGTAATGATTTGCGGGCTTTCAGCTCCACACTCCCTTACTTCATCAGCCAAGATTTCTTCTAACCCCGCGTGTGTTTTTATTACAATTTCAAAATCGTTTTGCATGGAAAACATAGTTGTACAATTATGGATGCGAAGGTAATACCTGTAGTGTGCTGATCGGTAAAAAAGCTTATGAATTTGACGCCCTTTTCACTTTATGCTGTGTTAAAATTTTTAGCCGCAGCTAAGGCTGCGCCTGCAAATTTTGCCTTGCCTAAAGATGAAAATGACAACAAACTATTATAGCTTTTATTAACAATCATCACACTAGACAGATTTTACGGTGAAAGCTGTACATTCTCGGTTCTGACCAAAAATAAACTTATGGATTATACTTTTAATCCCTGAAAACAGTTAGAAATTTTAACCCCGCAATATCTGTAAATTTAAGGTTATCGGGTACTTTTGCCGCTTTAAGAAAATAAGCATTATGGCAAAATCCAAAATATTAGTTACCGGCGCTATGGGTCAAGTAGGAAGCGAATTAGTTGCCGCTTTACGCAAAAAGCACGGCGTTGACGATGTAATTGCAACTGACATTCGCGAACCCGAAAATCCCGAGGGTCCTTTTGAGAAGCTTGACGTGATGGATACCGAGCGATTTGAGGCTTTGGTAACCAAATACAAAATAGATACTATTTACAATTTGGCCGCATTACTCTCTGCAACAGCAGAACAAAAACCCGAATTAGGCTGGAAATTGAATATGGAAGGGCATTTTAATGCACTTAATTTGGCGAAAAATAAAAAAGTAAAGAAAGTTTTTTGGCCCAGCTCCATAGCTGTTTTTGGCCCTAATACGCCCAAACAAAATACGCCTCAAAAGTGTATTGCCGATCCGGATACGGTTTACGGCATTTCGAAATTGGCCGGTGAGCGCTGGAATGCTTATTACCACGAAAAATACGGGGTTGATGTGCGCTCATTGCGCTATCCGGGTTTAATAGGCTACAAAACACTACCCGGCGGAGGAACCACCGATTATGCAGTTGATATTTTTCACCAAGCTGTAAAAACCGGAAATTACGAGTGCTTTTTAAAAGCCGACACTTCCCTGCCCATGATGTTTACCGAAGATGCTATTCGCGCCACTATTGAAATAACCGAGGCTGAGGAAAGCCGCATTCAAGTGCGTGACAGCTATAACTTAGCAGCACTTACCTTTACACCCGAGGAGCTTGCGGCCAAAATAAAAAGTAGAATACCTGATTTTGAAATCTCCTACAAGCCCGATTTTAGGCAAGAAATTGCCAAAAGCTGGCCGTCAAGTATTGATGATAGCGCAGCACGACAAGATTGGAATTGGAAACATGATTACGATATCGATAAATTAGTCGATACCATGCTGCATAACATCAAAAAAATGAATGCTTAATTCCTTTTTTTGGTCAGAACCCAAATAAAAAACCCGCTGAAAAGTCAGCGGGTTTTTTTAGGCTCTAAACCGAGAAAGTTCTTACTGCTTCACTACTCTTTTGAGTATCTCTTTACCCGTTTCATTTTGAATTTTCATGATATAAAAACCGGCAGGTAAATCTGAGGTGTTCATTCTGTACATCACATTTTGAGGGCGAGCTGCACGCACCAAAGTACCGGTTACATCAAAAACCATCACTTGAGTAATACGTTCGTCACTTGTAATATGTAAAATATTTTCAAAAGGAACGGGGAAAACCTTTGTGTTTCCTTCACGATTTAATTCCTGTGCAGATACAGCGCCCGGAACTTCATAAGAGAACTCAGCGGTGCATCCGTTGAAATCAGTAATAGTCACCGTATAAATCCCCGGCCTCACATCTTCCAGGTTCCTCATTTGGCTGCCATTACTCCAATTGAACAAATACGGACCTTGCCCGCCCGTCACATTATCTAAGTTCACA
>CAJXMT010000013.1 GCA_913056155.1 uncultured Cryomorphaceae bacterium | reverse complement strand
TCTGCCTCTTATTTATTACACAGTTCTAATGTCGTGAATCAAGAAGTCACTTCGCCTTATAATACAGATTACAACCTTTCCGGGGGATTTGTTTTTGAGGAGGACGGTTTGATGAAATCCTGGGATTTCGGCCTGCAAGCGGGCTATGAATTTGAATTTATATCCAATTTGAGTTTTGGTGCTCGTGCCTATTACGGATTGGGTAATGTATTAGCTGTTGAAAACACGGTAAGCACTCATCAGACAAATAACAAGTATGTATCGGGGTATTTGAAATATAGATTTGCCAATTTATAAGCTTATAATTGAAGTTTTGCAAGAATGATAATGAGTAAACTATCCGGAAAAGCCGTATTGATGTATTTATTTGTTCTCTCCTGTATTGTGAGCTGTTCAGATGATGAGCCTGATTTTCCGGAAAGCAATGATCCGGAATTTTACACTTCTTTTATTGTTTCGGGTGAAGAGGTTCGATATACTGCGGGGGAGGAGCCTTATTACATGAAAAGCGGAACCGATAGAGACGAACACGGTGTTTATCGTTTTGTAGGTGAGCTCTCTGATTTTGATTGCACGATTGATAATTGCCCCGGAAGTGTTCGTTTTATTTTTAGAGATGACACGGTTCTGACCGAAAATAGCAGCAATATTGATCAGAGCCTGCGAACGGGTGTTGTACCTTTTTATACGCCCTATGATAGTTCTTTGATTGGTGTAGATGTAACTTTTAATTCCAATACTTCCAAAGGCCAACAATTTTATGGCTTGAGCTGGGATTTCGGGAACGGGAAAACAGACTCAAAGCTCAACCCTACAACTTTTTACCATCCCGGAGCGGGTGCTGTACATGTTATGTGTAAAACGCTTGACCACGATTCGGGCACGGTGACCACAAATACCTTAACTGCTGATTTTACCGAGGATTGTTCAGTTGATTTTACGTATCAATTCGCTACCGGGCAAATTGCTGCCTTAAACACACAAACCCAAGGCTCGGGCAATTTTAGTTTTGAGTGGGATTTTGGTTACGGCTTCATGCCGCTGAGTGATCAACCACCTCTTGACTTTTCGGGAAGAGACACCATTTTTGTTTGTTTGCGGGCTACATCAGACGAGGGGTGTGTTTCAACACGCTGTAAAACGCTGCTTGTAAATCCAAACTATGATATTGCCGTAACTGATTTTGAGTACGAGACAGAACTAGACTACGATGTTTTTGAGGAGCATTTTAGTGAATTCACGATGGTGTATGTAGATGAGGGCGGTAAAGTATACCATTCTGCAAAATATGAACAACCTGCTTTTGCGGGTGTGGAGATTTTAGAAGTATCGGATTATGCGGAAAATGAAAGAGGCTCTCCTACAAAAAAGGTATTAGCGTCTTTTGACGTGCGCGTTTTTGGTAATTCTGAATCTGACTTTTTAGACATAAAAAAAGGGCAAGCTTCAATCGCAGTAGCTTACCCTTAAGTATATTTCCAAGCCACTTCATTAAAATCGCTCGGGCACTTCAATACCCAGTAAGTCCATTCCGGTTTTTAATACTTTTCCAACCTGTGCGGAGAGCAGCACACGCTGTTGAATGATGTTTTCACCGGAGGCGTGAAAAATAGGCGTGTTTTGGTAAAATGTATTGTACAGTTTAGCGGTTTCAAAACAATATCGAGCTACGGATGCCGGGTTGTACTTGGCGGCAGCCTCTGCAATAATTTCGGGAAAGCGGTACAGTTGCTTAATGACTTCGCGTTCGTAATTCTCCGGAGTTGAATACGTAAAGTCAGTATTGACACCTCCCGCTTTTTGCAAAATGGAGGCTGTACGAGCATATGTATATTGAATAAAAGGCCCTGTATCTCCGTTTAAATCTATACTTTCCTTGGGGTCAAAAGTCATGTTTTTTTTGGGATCGACTTTTAGAATAAAGTATTTCAAAGCTGCGAGTGATACCTTTTTCGCGAGGTCCTCTCTTTCGGTCGAGCTCAGCTCTTCGTAATTTCCGCGATCAACTCCTTGCTCTTTGGCATTTTCTTTCATCACCCGAATCAAATCATCGGCATCTACTACATTTCCTTCTCGGCTTTTCATTTTTCCGTCGGGGAGTTCGACCATGCCGTAGCTCAGGTGATAACAGTCAGATGCCCATGAGTAGCCGAGTTTTGCCAAAATTTTAAAAAGTACCTGAAAGTGGTAGTCCTGCTCATTTCCCACCGTGTAAACCATACTTTTTAAGCCGGGAAAATCATTGGCTCGTAAAATGGCCGTGCCAATATCCTGCGTCATGTAAACAGCGGTGCCGTCTGCACGAAGCAGCAGTTTTTCGTCCAAACCCTCATCGGTTAAATCAACCCAGGTAGAACCGTTTTCTTTTTGATAAAATAGGTTGTTTTTTACGCCGTCTCGTACAATATCTCGGCCTTTCAAGTAGGTTTGAGATTCATGGTACAACTTATCAAACTGAATATTTAAGGCTTCATAGGTAACATCGAAACCGGCATACACCCAACTGTTCATTTTTTCCCACAATGCCACAGTGTCGGGATCTCCGGCTTCCCATTTTTTTAGAGTTTCGCGCGCCTTCATCATAATAGGAGCTTGTTCCTTAGCTTCATCGTGAGATAAACCTTCTTCTTCAAGTACACGAATTTGATTCTTGAACTCTTGATCGAACTTCACATAAAAATCACCGACTAAGTGATCACCTTTTTTACCTGTATTTTCAGGTGTGGCTTCGGGGTCAAACTCCATGAAAGCCACCATGGATTTACAAATGTGGATACCTCGATCATTGATGATTTGGGTGCGCACCACTTTTTTACCCGCAGCTCTTAAGATATTGCTCACTGCATCACCCAGGAAAATATTTCGCAAATGGCCTAAATGCAGCGGCTTGTTGGTGTTGGGTGACGAAAACTCAACTAAAACCGTTTCTTCTTGGGGTTCTGAATAACCAAAGTTCTCTTTTTGGGCAATCTTTTTCAGTGATTCAATCCAAAATTCATCTGAAAATGACAGGTTCAAAAATCCTTTAATCACATTGAAATCTTGAATCTCTTCGTGACTTTTCGTGAGTTCAGTACCCATTTTAGTTGCGGTTTCCTCGGGTTTTGATTTGCTGATTTTTAAAAAAGGGAATACATTTACGGTAAAGTCTCCCGTAAATTCCTTTTTCGTTTTTTGAATTTGCAAGATTTTTGAGTCGGGAGTTTCACCGTAACATTTTTCAAAAGCTTGGAGAAAAGTATCGGTTAAAAAAGCTTCAATGGATTTCACAGTTTCTGTTCTATTTTGGGCGTAATTTGGTTAAGTACATGAAAGGCGGTTTCAGCCATTTTATTTTTCTTGTTATCCAAGGTGGGGTTGACCTCTACAAATTCGATGCAGCAGAGTTTATTCGTATCAATAAATCCCGAAATAATATCAATAGCTTCTTGAGGGTCAAAACCTTTGCTTACCGGAGTGCCGGTACCTTTGGAAATTAAGTCACAATCCAAGCTGTCCACATCGAATGAGATGTAAATTTTATCACAATGATTGAGTTTTTCGGTGGTTTCTTTTAGGCAGGCAGTAAGACCTCTGTAGCGCGTTTCTTCGACCTTATAATTTTTGATATTTAGCCGTTCCATCAAGTTGAGTTCGGGTTGTTCCGCATCTCGGACTCCAAAAAAAACAAGTTCTTTGGGTGTGATTTTGGGCGAAATTCCGCCGATATTTTTCATTTTATCCCATTCCTCACGTGCTTCACCGGTTACGTCATTGATTTGTTCTACTAAATTGTTTTCGGCCAAGGCTGTGGCCAGTGGCATACCGTGAACATTACCGCTGGGAGAAGTGTAAGGGGAATGCAGGTCGGCATGCGCATCAATCCAAATCACACCAATTTTCTCATTCGGGGCTGCCATTTTCAAACCGGCAATAGTACTGCCTGCGGTAGCGTGGTCGGCACTGAGCACGAGAGGGAAATCACCATTTTCAATTACTTTCTTTACAGCCTCGGCATGCCGCTCATAGACATCTCTAATCCCTTTGATGTTTTTGGCAAAAGGAGTTCGATTCTCTTCATAGAGAAGGTGATTGTTATCAGGTACGTATTCGATGGGGTATTTATGAAAATAATCGCTCCCCATATTTATGGAAGCAATTTTCACGGCAGCTATACCCAAGCTTGAACCGCGTGTGCCCGCACCTATTTCTGAATTCGTGTTGATTAGTTTGATTGCCATAAAAATAAAAGTTTAATCTACAGATTCAATTAATTCGTTTAATCTCGGACTGTTCCAAGTTTTAAACACTCCGTTGTCATCATATATAAGATAGGCGTCTAAACCTAAGTCTTCATTTTCGCTTAAAAACGTTTTCGTCTTTTCCGTTCCCATAACCAAAAAGGCAGTGCCGTAGGCATCAGCATCAATACATTTATCACTTATAACGGTTACGCTTATCAAGTTATGTGTAACCGGCAATCCTGTTTGAGGATCAATCGTGTGGGAGTATTTTTTACCGTCTTTTTCAATATATTTTCGATATGACCCGCTGGTAGCTACGGCTTTATTGTCCAATTTCAATGCAGCTTGCAAAGCGCGTTGTTCACCTTTACTTACCGGCTTGTCGATGCCGATTTTCCAAGACTCACCGTTTGACTTTTTACCGCGAGTAATGATTTCGCCGCCCAATTCAATCATGAAATCGGTTACATCATTTTTTTCAAACAGGTTTTTCAACTCATCCACGCTAAACCCTTGCGCAATACCGTTGAAATCGATTTGAATTTCGGGTTCTGACCGATAAAAAAGCCTGACGGGTCCTGCATTACCGGTGGAATCGAATTGAGAAAGTCTGATTCTGTCAAACTCAAAACCTACTCGCTTTTTCAAACTTTTCAATTTCGAACTGTCAATTGCTGATTTTTTTTCAGAGCCAAAACCATATAAATTTACAATGGGACCAACGGTGGGGTCAAAAGCACCACTTGTTTTTACATAAACTTCGCGTGCTTTTTTAAAATTGACAGTAATGTAATTATGCGTGTCATGAACCACGACCCTGTGAGTATCTTTAGTATTCATTTGACTGATTAAAGAGTTCTCCACCCAGCTTGAAAGTGAGTTGTCGATTTGATGCAATAAACGATCGACATCAGGTTTTAGATTTTGCTCTTTATTTGTGTAATAAGTAATGTGGTAGGTGGTTCCCTGTGCATTACCTTGAATTTTATATTCGTTCAACTCATCATTTCCATTTTGATCAGAACCTGCTTTCTCTGCACCGCCACCGGAATTACAGGAGGATAATAAAAGGAGTAGAAGCAAATTGATATAGAGAGTTTTGTACATCATGTAAAAATTTTTGCAAAGATGCGAAATAGCAATGGTATAGTATTCAATAACCCCAAACAATATCCGGATTGATTCATTGAGCGGCGGGTTGAAATGCAGAGCATGAAAGGGATATACTCAGAACTTTTGATTCCGTTGAATTTCAGATATAAATGCAAGTATATAAAACCATTAGGGATGTCACGAAGTTGTGCATAGGGATGAAGAAAAAACCGGAGATTACACGAAGAAAATAAAAAGTCGTTACTAACGAGACTCGAACTCGTCCCCAAGCCTCTTGGGGATGACAGGCAGGTATTCCCAACGACTTATAGGTCGATTGAGTACTAGATTTAGATGGGGGTGAATGAGTGAGAGGAGTTGGAGAGATTGCGACAAGAATTACTTTTCGTGTTGGAAGTTATTCAACATATTTTTTTTTGAACGGGCGAGTTCTTCTATTTGATATTTGCTGTACTTTTTGACAGCGATCTCTCTTTTGATGGCGTCAGTTTTATTATCAAAGACTTCTAAATGAATCAATTTCCAAGGAGTAAAGTGCTGAGTGTATCTACTTTTTTTATTATTGTGTTGAAAGAGTCTTTGGAAAGGATCTTTACTGTAACCGCGATAATACTTACCGAAATGCTCACTAAAAATAATATAAACGAAAAACTTTTCCATGACAGAACCGGCATTAGTGGAAACAAAAAAGCCCCAAGGATTACTTGGGGCTTTTTGCGGTCCGGACGAGACTCGAACTCGCGACCTCCTGCGTGACAGGCAGGCATTCTAACCAACTGAACTACCGGACCATTAATTAAATTATCTTTATTACAAAATAGCGCTTGAGCGTCTTGCTAGAGTGCCATTTTTTAATAATTCGGCCGAGACAACAACTGCGATACGATTCGTTTCTCAGAATGTTAACTGAACGCAGCGGCGGGTCTCTTTGAAATGACAGACAGCTATGTTAGGCAACTGAACTACCGAATTAAAATAAGAATAAACATCAATAAAAGAACGCTTTTTGTTTCCTCAAAAAGTAGATTGTATTTCTATTTTTCTACTCCTTATTTTGGTGGCACAAATGTACATCGATTTAGAAAACCGGCAAACATTTTCTCGTGTTTTAAACCATTTTTTTTCTTTTCATCAAGTAGGATTGAAGTATATTATTGAATCCCAAATCTATATCGGCTTCAATAAATTCTATTTTATTTTGCATGCACTTCGATTTTAATCGGTTTTTGTACGCGGCAATTGCTTTTTTGTATTCGTCTCGAACTTCATCGGGGTTTAATTTAACAGATTCGCCACTTTCCATATCTATAAAATTGTAAGGTCTATCATCAAAATCGAAGTCTAATTCTTCATTTTTCTTGATTGTATGAAAAAGAATTACCTCGTGCTTGTTAAACCTCAAGTGTCGTAATGCGGCGAAAAGTTTGTCTTCATTCTCACCTTCTGTTTCCATCATATCTGAGAAAATAATGATGACCGAGCGCCGATGAATGCGTTGAGCAAATTCATGCAAAGCTTCTGCTGCAATCGTACTTGTTGATGAGGGTTGATCAACTGATAATTTTTGCAGGTTGTGAAACAGGTAGTTAAAGTGAATGCTGCTCAATTTTGACTGTGTGAAAAGGTTGACCTTTTCATCAAAAACACCCATACCCACAGCATCTCTTTGTGTGCGCATTAAATGAATGAGCGCAGCAGCTGCATGAACAGCAAAATTGATTTTGGTATTTTCTGTTCCTTTGGGATAGTACATACTGGAACTGGAATCAATCAAAATATGACTCCTCAAATTGGTTTCCTCTTCATACCTTTTGGTGTAGAGTTTTTCTGTTTTGCCGAATAACTTCCAGTCAATATGTCGTGTACTTTCTCCTTTGTTGTAAGCTCTGTGTTCGGCAAATTCTACCGAAAAACCGTGAAACGGGCTTCTGTGCAGCCCCGTAATGAAACCTTCTACAACTTGGCGTGCAAAAAACTCCAGTTTACTGAATTGCCTGATTTTTTTATCATTAAAATTTATCATGGTACACGTTGTTTTAATTAGAGCGAATGGAGCTTAAGCAGTTATCTTTTTATCAAGATCATTAAAAAACACCTGAAGGTCAACATTTCCGCCCGATAATATCACGCCGGTTTTTTTACCGGCAAATAGTTCTTTGTATTTGAGCAATACAGCTACGGGAACAGCGCAAGAGGGTTCGATTACAATTTTCATTCTTTCATATACCTGCCGTAAAGCATCCAATATTTCCGTTTCGCTAACAGTAAGTATTTGGGTATTATTTTCAATCAAAACCCTAAAGTTATGTTTTCCCAATGAAGTTCTGAGTCCGTCAGCGACGGTTTTAGGTGACTTTTGAGGAATGCGTTTTTTCATTTTCATCGATTGATAGGCATCATCAGCACCCGCCGGTTCACAACCGATTACCGTGGTGGACGGATGAAGAGCTTTTGCGGCTAATACACTTCCGGATAATAATCCGCCGCCTCCAACCGGAGTTAAAATATAATCGAAATTCTTCTCCTCTTGGAGGAGTTCCGCGGCGCAAGTGGATTGACCTTCAATAATATCAATAGAATCATACGGCGGAATAAAAACAGCGCCGGTTTCCTTCATTACAGTTTTACAGGTTTTTTCCCTTTCTTCCAAATTCGCTTTGCACATCACCACTTGCCCCCCGTAATGTTTCACTGCCTCCACTTTCACCCGTGGTGCGTTTTGGGGCATGACGATAATGGCTTCGGCATTTACTCGCCGGGCGGCCGCAGCAAGTGCTTGACCGTGATTACCGGAGGAGTGCGCCGTGAATAAAGCATTGTTGGCAGATTGTTGCAGTTTAGAAACGGCATTAGAAGCGCCTCTAATTTTGAACGAACCTGTTTTTTGAAAGTTCTCACATTTAAAAATAATATCCCCGCCCACCATTTCGTCAAAATAAAGGCAAGTTAAAAGTGGTGTATTACGAATGTTTGGGGCAATTCTGCGTCGCACCCGCTCGATTTCACTTTTACTCAAATTCATGGACCGGCCGTTTATCATGCCTCTTTCGCTTTGAACCTTAAATAAAAGGTAGTTCCCTTTCCTTCCTTAGAATCAATATCAATTTTTCCGTTCAAATAGTTCACACATCTTTTTACAATAGCTAGACCAACACCGCTACCTTCGATATTTTCAACGTTGGAAGCGCGGTGAAACATCTTAAATAAATGTTTGAGATCTTGTTGAGGAATTCCCATACCATTATCTTTTACGGTGATAAGCAATTGCTGTTTATCGTAATTAAATTTCAATGTAACCACTGATTCGGGATCGGAGTATTTTAGCGCATTTGAAATCAAGTTGTTCAAAATATTTTTAGTCAATGAAAAATCCAACATCAATTTTTCAGGTACATCGTCACTGTATTCAATATCAAACTCTCGGCTCCTTTCCTCTCCCGATTTTTGCGTTTCTACTAGTTCATCAATAAACTTCCTTAAATTGATAGGTTTGAGTTGTAGTTCTACTTTATCAGCCTCGGCTCGGCTCATAAACAAGGTGTCATTCACCATTTCAGTAAGGTTTTTTACCGCCTTTTGGATTTTACCTGTGTGTTTGATGATTTTATCGGATGCTGAACGGTTGTCTGCATGAAAATTAATTAACTCTGTAGAACTTAAAATAGAGGTAAGGGGAGTCTTGAGTTCGTGTGAAATAATGGTAACAATGCGTGACTTCAATTCATTCAGCTCTTTCTCTTTAGCTAAAGATTCCTTTAAATCGGTTTCAACAGCTTTGCGACGTTCAATCTCGCCTTCCAGTTTTTTGTTGTTTTCCTCAAGTCGAAGTGTGCGCTCAGCTACTTTTTCCTCTAGGTTTTCATTTAAAATTTTAAGTTCCTTTTCACGCTCCTTCAGTTTGGTTTCCAGGGTGAAACGCTGCATGGTTAATTCCACCATGGTGTATAGTTGCGCTTTGCCAACGGGTTTTAGAATATAGCCGAAGGTGCTGCTTTCTATGGCGCGTTGTATGGTATCTGCATCTGAGGCTCCCGTGGCGTATATTACGGGTATATTATACTTTTCAATGATGAGATCGGCGGTTTTGATCCCGTCCATTTCTCCCGCTAAACCAATATCCATTAAAACCAGGTCACAAGTGGATTGTTTCATTATGTTCATGGTTTCTTCACCGGATGTGCAGATACCGGCTACTCGGTAGTTTAAACTTATTAACAGGCGTTCAATAAGTTTAGATGTTACCGGGTCATCTTCAACTATTAAAATAGAGTATGACATGAAAAAATATTGTTCGGGTTTATGATTGTAGCTTATGCCTGACCCCGGGGGCGGGCTCTGACCATAAAAATGGTTATTTTTGTGATGCAATGATATAGTTTTATTTCCTATTTTTGAACAAAATATTTGATATGAGCGAAAAGCTGTTGTTAATTGAAGATAATACAGATGTAAGAGAAAATCTGAAAGAGATACTTGAATCAGCGGATTTCATGGTTGAAACGGCTCAAAACGGGCAAGAAGGGTTTGACTTAATAAAGCGCGTGAAGCCTGACTTGATATTATGTGACATTATGATGCCCGTTTTGGATGGATACGGGGTGTTAAAGAAGTTGAGGGCCGATAAAGAAATTGCCGACACCCCTTTTGTGTTTTTAACGGCAAAAACATCTAAAGGTGACTTGAGCAGGGGAATGGAAATGGGAGCTGATGATTACATTATGAAGCCCTTTACTATTGCCGAACTTTTGAAACGAGTGAAAATGCGTTTAGAAAAGAGAAGTGAAGTACTTGAACGCACAAAAAGTATTTTGCAAAGTGCCCCGGCAGTATCCGGTACGCCCATTGGTGAAGAGTTACGTGAGCCGCTAAAAACCGTAACCGGTATAGGTGAACTTATCATGACAGAACATTATTCAATGGAAAAAGGGGAGGTGGTAGAGTTTGTTTCCCTGATTCATAAGGCGGGTTTAGAATTGCAAGATTTAATAGGCGAATCACTCAAGTTTTATGAAGTGGAGGAATTGCGCAACAACGCTCCTAAACTTAAGCAGCTCAAAGCTGAGAAGTCAAACAGTAAGCAAATTCTTGAGAAAGTTGCAGAAGAAGAATCCTCCCGTTTTGGACGGGGTAAAGATTTGGTTACTTCATTTGTAGAGGGCGAGGCAGCAATACCGAGTGAATATTTGGATAATGTTGTTCGCAACTTACTCAACAATGCTTTTAAATTTTCTATGCATGGCTCAATGGTTCGATTAATCAGTGGGGTTGATCAAGGTAAATTGGTTGTAACTGTAAGTGACGAAGGTATTGGTATGACAGAAAATGAAGTGCAGAAGATTGGGCCGTATTGCAAGTTCTCTGATAACGAAAATGTGAAAGGACTTGGTTTGGGTTTGGTAAATTCACGCCGAACCGTGCAATTATTCGACGGGAACTTTTCCCTAAAGAGTACCAAAGGCGTGGGTACCTTAATTCGCATGCATATTCCCTTAGCTTCGTAAATGTTATAAGCTCACGGATAAAATAAATCATTGACCCTCAAAAATTCAGAGGTTTATTTGTATTATAACTTGTTTTGCAAGGCTTTGACGGAGGTCTTCGCCGGATTCCAAGGATCTTTATAGGAAGAATCGAAGAATATTTCCTTGAAGTATGCAAGTGTGCGAATAAAGCGCATGTAGTAACTGTTGTAAAAAACCATAGCAGGTATGTACAAATACAGTTTAGACTCTTCCTTAGCACGCTCACTTAAAAATAAGAATAATGTAAATTGAATAAAATCCATAGCCATATACATTACTATTTTTAAGGGAAACACCACGGCTAACATTTGTGTATTAGTCGCAATGATGTCAATAATGTAGAGCCACCATAAAATGTTGAGCACTACATCATAAGATACATTTTCCAGAAATGATACAAAGTTGAGGATACTAAAGTTCCGCCCCGGTAAATAAACATCACTGTGTTTTTTTAATCGGAACCTGATTAACGATTTTGACCATCTCAAACGTTGTTTCGACAGAGTCTTAAATGTTAAAGGAGCATTGGTGAGTCCTATTGCTGTATATTCGAAGTGTATTTTATAACCGATTTTACGAAATTTCACGGTAATATCGCCATCCAATCCGGGGCCGATATCCCATCCGCCCAATCTTTTGATGGTATCTGTGCGAAAAGCACCAAAAGCCCCGGAGATGATTCGGTATATACCGAGTTCAGACGAGACAATTCTACCCATTGAAATACTGTTTATGTATTCAATGGCTTGCAGTGATGCGCAAAAACTGTCGTTGTAATTCCTGACTTTAATATTACCGCCCACAGCGCCAATATTTTCACCGTAATAAAAGGGGAGCAAAATATTTTCGATGGAATCGCGGTCAAATGAAGTATCTGCATCGAGGTGTACTATAAACTTTCCGTTGGTGTAGCGCAGTGCTAAATTCGCCGCACTGGCTTTTCCCCCCCTCACGTCGTTGCGTATGAATTTATGAATCATACCGTTCTTTTCCAGATCCCTACCGATTAAAGGAGTATTATCGTCTGATCCATCATCCACAACAATAAGTTCATAATTGAAGTAGGTTTGCTCTTTTAGTGAATTGACTAATTTAAAAAGATGAGCACCTTCATTTTTGCCGGGAACAATGATGGAGACAAGCGGCATTTCAGCCCAAAATAATTTGCGGGCTATTTGTCGTTTTCTGTCAATAGATTTCCTGTTAATGATTACAGAAACTACTATAATAAAATCAAACAGTAAAAAGCGCGGGAGTTCCAGAATAAAGAAAAACCAGAAAGTACGAATTACTTCGATGGTATCTTTATCGTGCCAATAAAGCATGAATGTTTCCCAGTACTCTAAAAACATAATTTAGTCTTTCAATATACCTGCGCGCAGATCATTCAATACAGTTTGATACTCGCTGTTAGGTGTGATTTCCCTTACAGAAGAATGCACATCAATATTGTGCTCATTCACGTTATTTTCGAAAAGTGTTTCGAGTGACTTTTTCATCTTATTCATGGCTAAATTACACTTGTCAATGGGTGTTTCAGGCATGAGTATGAAAAAAGAATTTACCGATCTCGATAAAATATATGAAGAGGAGGTATTGTTCACTACAAACGCCGATATTTCACCTATTAGTTTTTGATATTGGTGTCCCAAGTCATTTTCGATATCAGATGTAATAGCGGGCCGCAATAAACCGATTGAGCTGTTCTTTTGAGAGCTTTTAACCCGCTCAATTTCATACCTTAAGAAGGTGCCGAATGTGGCGTAAGTAATATATCCGCTGTAAACCGTATCGGCTGCGGTTTGACTTCCCGTTGGTTGGATAGCTTCATCTTTTCCTTCGTCGGTTAGGTGGAGTTCAAATAAATCGTACTGAACTAAACCTTCTATATCATTTACATGGCTGCAATTTAAGCACTCGGCTTTCATCTCCGGGTCTTGAAAATACCTGTCGCTTTCAATAGAATGATACATCACAGAGGGCTTATCGTAATCAACACCAATATGCCTCAGGGTTTTCGAACATTTTGGACATATTAATTTATCTTCCCTTGAAAAGTCACTTTCAGGTCCTACATAGGCACATGAAAAGTGGTGGATAATATTTTCAGTTTCCAGGTGCGCATCACCCGTTTCCGGATCCACTTCTTTGAAATTCAAAAAGCCGCTGTAACATTTTCCGCAAAGGTGCATTCTGTCAATAAAGTCGGCTCTGAAAAAATTTTCTTCAACAGCATTAGTGATGGCTTTCATTTCGGCACCGGCATCCTTCGATTCTACCGATAAGTTAATCAAAGGGTATTTGTACCCTATAACAGAAAACCTGTCTTTGACGGGTTTGAGACTTTTCTCACGCGTAAAACTATAACGCAAAAGCTTGATTTGGTTACGGTCAATCTCGGGGGAAGGGGTAAAGGGTTTTAATTGCTTGCGCTTGATTTTCACATTCTCAACAAATGAATTGATGGCATCAGTTTGTATGTTGTTAATGACACCATCACTCAATTCCTGTATTTCTTCATTTTTCAATTCAACGATGCTGAGAATAAAAACAGGGAGTAAATACACACTTTCGATAAATGAGGCTCTGATTAATTTTAAAGTCTGCAGGCAACCTTTTTTATCTGTGAAGTCTAATATGACAGCATCATACAGTGGAGCCTTTTTCATATCAAAGGCTGAGAAATCACTCACAAGGACTATCTCTTTATCATAGTCACTGCTAATGCGTTTTATGGCTGCTTTAGTTTCGTTCGGCTTATTCATGTCTAAAAATATTTAGGCTTGGAAACACGTACATTAATTTTGTAATAACCGTACCACTTTGAAGCCTCTTCAACATTGATGGGAACCACCACAGCTCTTACTCTTTGTTCAACTTTACTTCCTTTGCGGTATAACCGGTCAGGCATACTGGCCGTTTTAATATAGGTTTTATCTATTAAACCCACACTTTTACTGCCGTCGGGAAATGTAATATCCACCTTATCTCCCGAGTTAATGAACTTCAAGTCTTTTTGCCGGAAGTAAGCCAAAATATGCAGACCTTGAAATTCAATTAAATCCATGACTAATGTAGATTTGTACCTTACCTCGTCACTACGTGCGTAAATTTGGGAGACCATTCCACTTTTGGGAGAAAGGTAAGCGTATTCATCAGGTCTTCTTCTGTTGCCTCCATCGGCAAATCTTCCTGCAGAACCTGCATTGGCGGATTCAAAATTATCCAAAACAGGTTTTTGTGCCCTTAATACATCCAGTCGTTGCTGTGTGTCACGTATATATTTTTCATGATAAGCCAATTCGTCAACTTTTTCTTTAATTTTATTGCGGTTATCTCTAATCTTGCGTTGAACCTCTGTGAGTTTAGCGGGCGGGTATACGTCCAAAAACACCTGTTTCTTGATTTTCTCCAATGATGCTTCGGCTTCTTCAGCTTCGCTTTTAAGCGCCTTTATTTCTATGCGAGCCTTTTGAGCATCGCGTTCGGCTTTTAGTTTTTCTCTGATTAACCAATTTTCTGTATCCCCAGAATAGCCGCCCGATGAACTCGATGACATACCTCCAAAGCCGTCTCCATCGTATTCTCTCGAGAGTAAGTAAGTGAATAAGGAATCTCCTCGATTCACACTGTCACTTTCCTCAACGAAGAATTCCGTAACGATGACATCATTCGTAAAGGTCACGTTAAATTTATCCATGAGTACTTCCGATTCAGCCGTAACTCGAATATTTTGGCTGATGAAGTAAGATCCAAAACTTACCAATACAATTAATAGTACGGCAAAGTAGATCACACGGTCCCAGTTAAAGCCTTTTTGAATCGGCTTTTCCTCGATACCTTTTATTATACTCTCCTGAGTTTTAAACTGAAATTTTTTCATAATCTAAAATGATGAGTCGTAATCTAAATCATAAAGTGTACCTAAATCGTGAATAGCGATATGATCAATATCCATAACCTCGGTAATGGCTTCAATAAATTTCTCCATAATGAGTCGGTTATCGAAGTCTTTGGTTCTTAATGACAGTACGGTTTTATTTTTATTTACTAAATATTCTTCTCTCGTTTTTCTTTGGATAAACTCAATATCAGGACGTTCGTAAGCCATCAAATAAACTTTATCCAAGTGTTCATAAATCTCGGGAAGTTTTTCTTTAAGATAGTAGGTGGGAATTGATGCCGATAATTCTTTCCCGTAATCCTCACATAAAAGTTTTGATAATCGATACGTTTCAATCAAATTGTTGATGTACATTTCTTTATTTTCGTCCCAATCCGGGAAAGTTTGCGGCTCAATGTCATAATGGATCCCTTTAAATCCAAATTGATGAAAGCGCTCCACGTATTCTTCAATAATTTGAGGGTTCACGTCTATTGCCATTCCGTTGTTTCCAACCATACCGTGTAATTCAATATTAAAGCGATGGGCCAATTTGACAAAGTCTCGCACTTTGGCTTCTTGTATCTCGGGTCCCAACGATAAGTAGAGAGTATTAACCTCATTAATTTTCAGGTAGTGTACTAAAAATAAATTATCATGCTTGTAAAAGAAGTTCGACCACATATAAAAGTCGCGTTTTTGTGGGTATTTTTTTAATTCATCTTCAGGGTTGGTTACTTCGGTAAAATCCAGGGGACTTTTACTTTCCAAATACTCCATCATCTTTAAAAGCGACAAATACATAGTTTGTTTGATATCCACCATTTCAGTTTTCATAGCGTATATTTCATCCATGTATTGGATGGAGTTTAGGGGGCTGAAATTGGGATCATTGTATTGATACATGATAATTTGCTTGCGCAATCGCTCTTCAACCTTGCTAACTCTGTGGTAATAATCGTAAAGTTGCTCCTTTTTATATTCGTACTCGTAGTAGTAGTTCAACAATTCATGGTTATCGTTTTTGTGCTTTTTTCGCGTACTGTTTTCATACACCTCTTTTTGTGCCTCCACCATGTGTGTGCGTTTTCTCCAATTTATTGGGATACTCAGGGCCGCTCCTACAGATGGAAAAGTACGATCGGCAAAACGGCCTTGATCACCTACGATAGAATAGCGGGCAAAAGGTCTCAATGAAACGTCTTTGGCTCTTCCGTTATCCAAATCGACAATATCACTTTTGAGTTCGGCTATTTTCAGGCCTATTGAATCTCTAATATTTTGGTCAGAACCGAAGAGCGAATCCGGGATAATATCTAAAACAGGCAGTTCAGAAGCTCGAAAGCCGAGATTTAAATCATTATTGTTTAGAATTTCGTTTCTCAGTAGGGTGTTGTAACTCGTCCATTTGTCCAACATGCTTTTCGTTCTGGAAATATGGGAACGGGTATCAATAAGGTCTTCCCAACTTTTAGCTTTCCCCGAGTACAGCATTTCCAAAATCAATTTTCGCTTTTTTAAGAGTTTTAATCTTTCCTCGACCAGCTTTACTTTGTCTGTATTGAAAATATAAATAATGTAATTATAAAGATCTTCATATCGGTCCCGCTCTTTTTCTTGTTTATTTAACAGCGACTCAATTTCAAGTTTTTTCTCAATAACTTTTGCTCGGCGTTTATTAGCAAGGTATCCGTTGCGCAGTATATCCATCTGAATGGTTAAGTTTAGTCGCTGTTCGTAAAATACCTCTTCAATAGGGCCGAATCCGGGTTCGAGATTATAAATGTACCATGTTGCAAAACTCAATCCCCAATCATTTCGCAATCTTTTGGATTGTTCAACCGCTAAAATACTGTCAAAATGAAATTGAGATAATGTATCAAATTGCAGTGTAAATAAATATTCAACTTCTTCTGCATCTATGCGATTGGGACTGCTTCGGTATTCCAATATTTGATTTTCAAATAAATCGGAAACTTCTCGGGCAGCTTCAGATAAAATGTTTCCGTCGCTGATTTTAAAGTCGAATGAAATTTGCTTTTCCTCTTCAGACGGAACCGGTTCTGAAGATGAGATGAAAACAGGCATTTTCAATTCCTCATTTTCCTCTTGCTCTTCAACTACTCGCTCTCTCAAAGCGCGCAAGCTAATGCGTTCGCCGCCTTCATAGGCAATCACAAAAACACCGGTAAATCCCTCGCCGGCCAATCTGTTTTTTTGTTTTCGTGCTTCTCCGATCTCCCTGTAAATGCCCGTTGAAAATCTATATTCGCCTGTGAGTAAATCTTCAATCAATAAATCTGAAAGCTCTCCCAAACTTTCATCGGGCTCATTAGTAGTAAAATTACCCAATTGTACAGTGTAAAAAAGACCTTCAACGTCTGTTACAGGGCGGGGTGTTTGACCTTTTAAATCTGCAGATGAGAAAAACATTTGGATGAGAAAAATGGAAAAAAGCGTAAAGTTTCTTGTCGTTTGTAGCATTATTTTCAACTAAGTTAATGTGCCCTATGCATAAACCGTGCACAACGGCATAAGAGTGCGATACGGGGTATAAAAGCACTATTTGCGTGCATAAAACACTGTAAAGCGTGAAAATCCTATATAAACAACTTGTTTCATTTTGGGAATGAGTTTTATTTCGGAAATTCTTTGAGGCTTATTTGCCGGCGTATTCTTCTAAACAGAAAAATTTGGGTTCGGTTTTCATTTTGATTCGCAAATGTATGAATAAGCATACGAAAGACTTATTATTTTTAATGCAAGGTAAGGGAACTCTGAAAGTTCAATTTCGTAGAGTTTTGTAATTTTACCCGCAAATTTTGTGTTGAAAGATGAAGACCGGAAATAGATATTTTGTTTCATGCAGTGATTGCAGGGTAAGGGCAAATTCGCTGTTTGATAAGCTGTCAGAGGACGAGCTGAATAATTGGGATTATCATAAATCTTGCGCCCGACACAAAAAAGGGCAAGTACTTTTTCATGAAGGGACTCGACCTTTGGGAATTTATTGTTTGAATAAGGGTAAAATTAAAATTTATCAAACAGGGTCTGACGGAAAAGATCAAATTATAAAAATAGCTGTCCCCGGCGATGTTTTGGGTTATAAAGCATTGGTCAGTGATTCGTCATACCCGGTTACAAGTGAAACCTTAGAGGAGACTTCAGTTTGTTTTATACCTAAAGATGAGTTTTTGAAAACCTTGCAATCTAATCCGCAGTTTGGTCAAAAGCTGTTGAAATTGGCTTGCAATGAAATTGGAAGTATGACAGATTCGCTCACGTCCCTGGCTCAAAAATCGGTTAGGGAGCGATTGGCGATGGCGCTGCTTATGTTGAAAGATACGTACGGAACAGATCCGGCCTCACCCACAGGTGAAAATGAAATTGAAATCAATTTAACCCGCGAGGATTTAGCCAACATTGTCGGAACCGCAACTGAAACAGTTATTCGAATTCTTCAAGAAATGAAAGAAGATAAACTGATTAAAACCAAAGGAAGAAAAATAAAAGTGGTGGAACCTACAAGACTATATAAAATAGGAAATTATTGAAGAGCGACAGAGATCAGGTTGACACCCGCCGGTATTGTGAAATAAGTTCTTTTATAAACGAAAACTTCTCATTGATTTGCCGCAAACTATGCACTAAAATTGTAAATTGAAATTGTTATGAAAAAAATTCTTGTTCCTACAGATTTTTCTGAACACGCCGAGAACGCTGTAAATGCGGCCGTTCAACTTGCTCTTGAAAATGAGGCCGAGTTGTTTTTACTGCACGTTCAAAGTAAGAAGAAATTGTTTGATAAAGCTGAGAATCAAATGCAAGAGGCCGTTGAAGCCTTAAAAAAGCGCGGTGTAAATGCAAAGCCTGTTTTACTCCATAAAAAATTGGAAGGCTCCATATTAAAACAAACCAAAGAGCTCAATGCAGATTTGGTAGTGATGGGGTCACAGGGTCAAAATTTTTCTGATAAGCTTTTGGGGTCCAATACTGATCGTGTCTTGAGGATGAGTAAAGTGCCTGTGCTTGTTGTGAAAAAGGAGTTGACAAATTTTAATGTGGAGAATATTGTTTTTGCTTCGACCTTTTTCCGGGAAAATGAACCTGTTTTTGAGCACATTCATGAATTTGCAAAAGCTCACAATGCCAAAACGCATCTCTTGAAAGTTATAACGCCGAGTTCTTTTGAAAATACACCCTATTCGGAAAGGTTAATAGACGACTTTGTGAAGGCGGTGGGCTTAAAAAATTACACGGTAAATATTTTTAATTACGAATCTGCCCACCAAGGGATTCTTGAGTTTAGTAAAAGACTCAATGCTGATTTAATTGCTCTCACTACCCACGGCAAAAAGGGACTCTCTAAATACATCGCGGGCAGTACGGCCGAAACAGTGACAGATGATGCGGAAATCCCCGTGCTCAGTATTAAGTTGCCTGAGCAAAAATCGAATAGTGCCATTTTGTTTCCAGAATAGTTGATGATTTGAAGTTGCTTTAAAAGTACTTTTTACAAATGATTAACCGGTGTGTTTTAGCGAGACTCTTAGTCTTTCATAATCTGATTTTCGGCGAGGTGTGGTGAATCAAATATTTTCGCCCATTTTCAGAACCATATTTTCAGACACCTCAATCACTTTTGATGTTGGCGCGCATTGTGCTTTACGATTGAAATATACTGAATACTTTAAACTGTAGCAGAGGAACTGAAGAAGTCATGCTTATGCCGGATACAGAAAACAGTAATACTTCACTTGTTGAAAAATATTTTACGAGCGATAACTTCGCTACATGAGCAATTATCAAGTGAATTGAATTAAATTCGCAGTTCCTAAGAAATAGGAGAATATAAAAACCAATGACCTAAAAACTTTTAATGCTATACAATGAGCCGTGCAAAATACATTATAATACCGACTGATTTTTCCAGTACTGCCGATAATGCGTTGGAATATGCAATTCAAATTAATGGCTTAGATAATTGGACTTATTTAATTCTTAATGCCTATCACGCTCCACAAGCGGGAAGTAATGCCATGTTCGTCAATATAAATGATATGCTGGCTAAAGAAAGTAAGCGTGAGCTTAAAGTGCAAAAAGAAAAAATACTGGATCTGTACCCCGGAATAAGCGTGCAAACCAAATCGGTTCACGGCACTGTTGAGGAGGTTATCAATAATTTGGAATTGCCGGGCGATATTGATAGTGTGGTGATGGGTACAACGGGCGCCGGTGGCTTGAAGAAAGCGCTGATAGGAAGTAACGCCCAAAAAGTAATTTATGAATCCCGGTACCCGGTTTACACAGTACCGCGAGGCTATGATTTTAAGTCGCCATCAAGTATTGTTTATGCTGCAGATTTAGAAACTATTCCTTCCCCCGAACTTTTTGATAGGGTGGTGCAAATTGCTAAACGCTATAATACTGAAGTAAAAGTGCTTCACGTTGATCACAGTAAAGACAGTGCTGAAAATATTGAACGTGAAAAAAACCGCTTGAAATTGGCTGATCGCCTTGCTGATGTAAAACACTCTTTTCATGTTATGAAGCGCTATGAAGTGGCCGCCGGTATTGATGATTTCGTATTTGACAGTAAAACGGATTTACTGGTTTTGGTACCGCGAAAAATGACCTTTTTACGCAGTTTATTTAGAACCGCCATTACACAAAAAATAGTGTGCCATACGAAAATACCGCTATTAGCAATAAAAGCTAAGTAAGTCTTTGATTGTACAGGTTTCGTTGGCGTGGCGCACGATAAAGAAGTTTTACTTTGAATAATTCTCAAGAACTGCGTAAAAGACTTATTGACTTTTTTCCTGAGTCGCCCACTGCAGACCAGCTAGTGTTGATTAATGAACTGGCACATTATTTAGCCGGCGAAAAGAAAGATGTATTTATTTTAAGGGGTTTTGCCGGTACAGGCAAAACCACTACCATTTCAGCTCTGGTGGAAACGGAAAAAAGCATGAACCGATTTCCCGTATTACTGGCACCAACCGGCAGAGCGGCCAAAGTTATGTCGGGATACAGCAATCATCCCGCTTTTACCATTCACAAGTACATATACAGATTGCGCGATGAAGGTGAGCACGGCTATGGCTTTGAGCTGAAAAACAACAAAAAGAAATTCACTACTTTTATTGTTGATGAAGCTTCCATGATTCATGATGATGAAGGGTTTGGACAATCGGGATTATTGGGAGATTTAATTCGGTTTGTGAAGCAAGACCACTCCAATAAACTTATTCTCTCGGGAGATATAGCGCAGTTACCGCCGGTCAAAACGAACATGAGCCCGGCTTTAGTTCCTGCACATCTCAAAGCGCGGTACGGTTTGTCTATTGCCGGCGCTCAATTAAAAGAGGTTGTACGTCAGGAGAAAATGAGCGGTATTTTAGAAAACGCAACCAACATTCGCAATTTGATTGAAAGTGAAACTACACAAAACGCACCTGAGCTGCAATTGGACAATACCGATGTTTTGAGTATTACCGGTAATACTCAAGGTGAATTCATTGAAAACGCCATTAACCAATACGGTTTAGAAGGTTTTATTATCATCACGCGCGGTAACAAGTCTGCTAATATTTATAATGAACAAGTGCGCAGGCGCATATTGTATCGCGAGGATATTTTAGACTCGGGCGATTTAATCATGGTTGTACAAAATAATTATTTTTGGGACGCGGGAAAGCAGGGTGACTTTATTGCGAACGGTGAGATTTTAAAAGTGCAGCGCACCACGGAGGTAGAGGAGAGGTACGGTTTGAATTTTATGGATGTATCTGTAGTATTTTCAAATGATGAAGCTCAACGGCAATACGATGTTAAGGTACTTCTTGATGTTTTGTCAGAACCCTCAGCAAAACAACCTTATGAGGATAGAAAAAAACTGTTTCATGCCATTTATGAAGAGTATTACGCTGATATCGGAACAAAAAGAGGGGCGGTTTTAAAAGTAAAAGAAGACCCGTATTACAATGCATTACAGGTTAAATTTGCTTACAGTATTACTTGTCATAAAGCACAGGGCGGTCAATGGCCTGTTGTGTTTATCGACCATAGTTTTTTCAATGAGGAAATGATAAATGAGGAATACTTTAGGTGGTTGTACACCGCCGTAACGCGTGCAACTGAGAGATTGTACTTTGTCAACTTACCCAAGTTTTTTAACGCAGCCGTACAAGATGAATTTTAATCGAATGGGCAAAATTAACATTTGGTTTTGACCAAAAAATCAATCATAATGGCGTTCCCCAAAAATAGAACTCCCCAACCTAATCATGTTGCTCCCCTCATCAATAGCAACTTGATAATCGTTGGTCATGCCCATTGAAAGGTGCTTAGCAGCGGGAAACTCACTTTTTAGCTCTTCGTAAAATTTGCGCAACTCTGTAAACTGTTTGCGCAAAATAGTTGCGTCGTCTGTATGTAAAGCCATTCCCATCGCACCTGCAATTTCGATGTTTTTCATATTCGAAAATTTTTCAGAGGATAAAAATTCAAGAGCCTCTTCGCGGTCAAAACCAAACTTGGTTTCTTCACCGCTTATGTGCAGTTGTAGCAGGCACTTGATAGAACGCTCCTCATTTTTAGCCCGTTTGTTGATTTCCTTGGCAAGTCGCGGGCTATCCAAAGAGTGAATGAGCTCAACAAACGGCGCAATATATTTCACCTTATTGCGCTGCAAATGCCCGATAAAGTGCCAAGCGATATCTTTGGGCAACTCATCATATTTATCCTCGGTTTCGCGGGCTTTATTTTCACCAAATAGGCGCTGGCCGGCATCGTAAGCCTCTTGAATATCGCCGGCGGGCTTTGTTTTGGATACCGCAACTAAATCTACATAATCGGGAATTTCACTTTTGATTTGATTCAAATTTTCAGTGATGCTCATAAAACCGTTTTTAAAATTCGTTTATATCGTAAATCACTAACCCACTGCGCAATTTAGGCTCCACCCACGTACTTTTAGGGGGCATAATTAAATTGTGATCGGCTACTTTTTTGAGCTGATCTACTTTGACGGGCGGCGGAACAAAACCTGCTTTATATTCGCCGCGATTCACGCAATCAACCATCGATTGTACTCCGTTAACAGCCGGAATAAACTGAATGTTCGCATCTGTTTTTTCATCTTTCACCCCTAAAATATCCCGAAAAATGCGAGTGGAGAGAATATGACAATCTAAAATCTCTACCGGGTTATTCTCATCGTAAGTACCTTTTTTGGGCGAGATTTCATACCACAACCCCTCAATGTACAATCCCGTTTTGTGGGTTTCAACCGGCTCAACGGGCGTTTCGTTTTTGCACTCCACATCAAATGACTTTTTGATTTGCTTCAAAAACGCATCGGGTGAAAGAGTTTTTTTAAACTTCACACCCCGGTAAAAGGGTTTTATTTCCAAATTATGATCGCTGATGAGGTAAGCAGAAAAGTAATCCGTTGGTAATTTTTGGTCAGAGCCGGATTGAGCACCGCCACGTTTTTCATTCCCCAAAAGGGCCGAAGAAGCGCTGCGGTGGTGGCCGTCAGCAATATAAACGGAGTCGAGCTTTCGAAAGGCGTTTTGCAGCAAGTCTATATCTTCCCGTTTTTGCACAATCCACAGTTTATGCGTGTGATGATCGGTTGTGGTAAATTCGTACTCGGGTCTTGTTTGTTCATACCGGGCAATACAATCGTCTATTTCTTTTTGTCGGCTGTAGGTAAGCAAAACAGGCTCTGCGTTAAGTTGGGTGGTTTGCAAGTATTCCTTAAACATCTTTTCGCGATTGGTTAAGGTATGCTCATGTTTTTTGATTTTCCCGTTGTTGTAATCGTCAACGGAAATGCCCGCGATAATGCCTTTAAAAATATGATTGCCGTAAGATTGTTCGTAAATATAAAAGGCGGGCTGGTCTTCTTTTATAAGATCGCCTTCTTGCAGGTAATTCAAAAAAGCCTCTCGCACCTTTAAAAATTTTTCCTCACCGCTCAATTTTTCACTGCCGGGCGGGTGGATGATGCGCATGAAGGAATAGGGATTGTTTTTCAACTTGTCCTCGCGCTCTTCATCGGTGTAAGTAATGTAAGAGCGAGTGGCCGTGAGGGCAGCTTTTGACCTCTCAGGACGTATAGCTCTAAACGGTATAATATGGGGCATTATTCTCTATTTATTTGCTGCCAAAAGTAAACATTAACGGGGGTTTGTCATACTGTTTTGGCGGTTTACAACGGTATTTATATATCATTTAATTATTGAATATTAAACCGGCCGGCATCTACAAATTACGACTAATCAAACATTTTTTGATATAAAATAGCCGTGCGTACGCTCAGTTTATTATCGCCGTAGTGCGTCCAAGCCGGGCGAATCATACCATTGCGTACACTGATATTATTATAATCACCAAAAAAGATGTGCGGAACCGGCTTAAAGGGAGTTTCTGAAATTTGATGATTGGCCCATGTGTTGCCGCCGTCTTTGGAAATGGCTAAATACACATCAGTGGTGTTGTCTAAATGGTTGCGCCTGTCGTAGAAAACGGTGTACAAATAGCCGGTTGCGGGATCTATATCTAACCACGTAAAAAATTGATGTACGGCAACTTGGTCGTTGTTTACGCGAATCGGATCTGACCAGGATTCACCACGGTCGTCGCTGTACATAATAAATACATCGGTATCGTCTTCGCCGTTGCGTTGATCGGTCCAGTTGATGTAGAGTCTGCCGCGGTGCTTACCGTTGCTGTGGTCAACTTTCACTACGGGGAATCCGTTAGCGCGTTTGAGTCCGGGTAATTTTTGCGACCAGCCTCCCGGTTGCTCGGCTATTATTTTTTCGCGATCAAGCCATGTTTTACCGCCGTCAAGTGATTTGTTGAAGTAAATCATACTGTCAAAAGACCAAGCTACAAATAACTCGTTTTCAAGTCCCCAAGCAGGAACCGATCCCTCTGTGGTACTGTCTTGATCCAAACAGTTTCCCTCTATGGAACTCAGGGTAATCGGTTCTGACCATGATTTGCCGCGGTTGGTAGATTTGGAAAACATGATTCTGCTTTTGTCTTCGGGCTTTTTACTGTTGTAGCGGTCAAACTCTGTCCATGTTACGGCAATGTGATCATTATTGGGATTTACGGCCGCCCATTCTTTGTCTTGTTGGCGTGGGGCATTGAGTCCAATTCCTTTACCGCTGTCCCAAGTTTTGCCGCCGTTTTTGGATTTTTGCACTACAATTCTGTCCAAAATGCGATCACTGTCCCAATTGGTGCCTTCGGGGTCAGAGAGGTGAAAGAAGTAAAAATCACCTTTACTGTCGGCCACTACCACCGGGTCGCCCCAAACGCCCAGCTTTGAGGCGAGCGTATCGTGTTTCCAGGTGCGACCGCCGTTTGTACTGTGAAAAACGTTGGTGATATTCGCACCCAGCACAATTTGGGAAGTATCGGCCGGTGAAATATAGATGGAGGGTTCATTGGCGCCGCCGAAAGCGGGTTGCTCAATCACAATTACGTTATTTTGTGCCAAGGCCCCGGCAGAGGCAAGGCACGCGGCCAAAACAGTTTTGATTTTATTCATGGAGAAATTCTTTTAATTCACTAAGCACCATTGCGGTAGCGCCCCACACTACAGACTTGTGAAATTGGTAATAAGGCACGTTTATATTTGATTGTAAGGAGGGTGCATATACAGGTCCGTTTTTGACATTTCGATCATCCAAAAGCATCTGCACGGGAACCTCTATAATATGTTTTACTTCATAGGTATCGGGTTTCCACAAGGGTTCACCTCGGTAAACGCCCACTACCGGATTGATCAAAAACTTACTTGGCGGAATGTAAAGCGGACTCAACTCCCCGTACACTTGCACTTGATTAGGAGTTACATTTAATTCCTCTTGTGCTTCGCGCAGTGCGGCATGTATATGGTTTTGGTCAGAACCCTCAATACTTCCGCCGGGAAAACAGATTTGACCGCTGTGTG
>CAJXMT010000012.1 GCA_913056155.1 uncultured Cryomorphaceae bacterium | reverse complement strand
CAATAATTTATTAAAGGCATCCTCCGGTGTGTCGTGAAATAACCTCAACGTTCCTCCCGCCTTTTCATATTGAGCTTTAACGCGTTCTACGTGGTTGTGAATGAATGTAACTCGCCTGTCATTTTTATCTTCCAGTTTATTCAATATGTTTTTATCGAAAATGAAAACCGGCAGAATCTTTTTACTTTTAGTCAGAGCCTCATACAGTCCGTGATTATCATGAACCCTCAAATCACGGCGGTGCCAAAAAATATTCACTTTATCCTTAGCCATATTAAAATAAATTTTCAGCTAATTCTGAAACTTCTTTCTCCGGTTGCGGGTAATCGAGCCGGGCGACTTTTCGAGCCGTATAATACGCATCTATGTTACTTGACAACATAGAGCCTGCGCCGTTTATATCCACAAAGCCATCATTTTTAATAAACTGTGGATTTACCTGAACCTCTATTACTCGGCCAATAACAAGAATCGTTTTGTTCACCTTAATCTCTTGTTCCTCGGCAAATTCCAATCCTATCCTGACTTTGGCTTCCTTCACATAGGGTACATTCAAAGTTCCGTAAGCAGGCGTTAAACCGGTTTTTTCAAACTCTGAAACGAGCGCATCATATTTAGCAGCAGTTTGATGTGCCTGTTTGTACATACCCTCATGAATATGATTTATAGTAAACTGCTTTGTTTGACGAATATTCTCAAACGTATCTCGTCTCACAGAATGAGGCCTAAAGACTACCCCTATATATGCCGGCCGAGATCCTATATGCACTAAGCGACTAAAAAGCGCTACATTTTCATTGCCTTCGCTGTCTGTTGTTCCTATTAAGCTTATCGGTTTATACCCCACTATACTATTGAAAAATCGGGCTCGATAGCGAGACTCGAATTTTTCGAAATCTGTTTTGCTGTATGTATTCATAGAGTGCTAAGATACACATTTCACGGTTTCAAATTACCCATGCCGCCATCAACGCCTATAACCTGCCCGGTAATCCAACTCGAATGATCTGAGAGAAGAAAATGTGCCATTGATGCTAATTCCTCTGCACCACCTACACGTTTGAGCGGATGACGTTCTGATGATGCTTCTCTTTTTTTATCGTTGCTCAATAGTTTTTCCGCCATTGGTGTATCGGTAAGTGAAGGGGCTATCACGTTGGCCCGCAATTTTGGAGCATATTCAGCAGCCAAAGATTTGGCCAATCCCTCAACACCGCCTTTTGCAGCAGCTACAGATGCGTGGAATGACATTCCTTGATTAACGGCCACCGTTGAAAAGAATACTAAAGAAGCGTTACCCGCTTTGAGCGCCTTGATATTTTCACGCACAATTCTTACCGCTCCCATAACGTTTACTTGAAAGTCGTTTTCAAAATCTTCATCTTTAAACCGGTGAAAGGGTTTCAAATTAATACTGCCCGCGCAATAAGCGAGTCCGTGAATCTCCTCAGGCAAACCCGAAGTTTCAAAAGCTTTTGTTACATCAATATTTAGGTGATAAACATTTTCGAGATTTTCGATTCGGTCTGCGTGGCGCGAGACTACATAAATCGAGTGGCCTTCATTTGCCAGTTTTTTAGTCAACTCAAATCCAATTCCGGAGGAACCTCCTACAATCAAAAAATTTTTCATGCTTTATTTCTTTACTTTTTCAAAATAGGAACAACTCAATCGCACTTTAGTTTTCACAGATCCCGACAGCTAAATAAATAACAGAATTATTATTTTGCATTTCGATAATGTGTTTTACATTTGCAGCCGCTTAAGAAAAGATGAAGGTGTACAGACTTGCAAAAGTCAAAAGTCTCACATTCACTTTAGATGTTTTTAAACTTAAACTAAGAAGTTATTCCTCAGTAGCTCAGCCCGGTTGAGCGTCTGATCCCGAAGCTTCGGGAAGGGTCGTTGGTTCGAGTCCTTGGAAAAAATGAGAACTAAGAAGTTATTCCTCAGTAGCTCAGCTGGTTAGAGCATCTGACTGTTAATCAGAGGGTCGTTGGTTCGAGCCCAACCTGAGGAGCTTGAAAGCCGAAACAAATGTTTCGGCTTTTTTTTGGTCCAAACATCTCAATTTATGGATACGGAATACTACGTGTACATACTCTACTCCTATAAAATTGACAAATACTATATCGGGTTCACTCAAAATCCCGAAAAACGACTTGAATTTCACAATTCAGATCTAAACAAAATTTGGACGCGAAAAGGAAAGCCGTGGAAGCAAGTCAAAGTTTTTTCGTTTAAAAATCGAACTCAGGCCCGAAAAGCCGAAATATTTATCAAAAAACAGCGAAACCGTGCCTTTATCGAACGAATCATCCAAAAAGATGAATTTGTTTTGAGTGAATAAATTCGCGGATCCCGCCTCATTCTTCCAACGTCTCACTCAACTTGGCTAGAGCATTTGATCCCGAAATTTCGGGAAGGGTCGTTGGTTCACCTGTCCCGAGAGGTACGATTCGGGAAGCCCAAGCCTGAGTGTCGAAAATCATAGGCTTACAATAATAAGACATTGTATCCCTTTTTCATTTGCATACAATTTGCATATAAGAAGGCTTTAAGAGTAGGTATTAATACACCAAAAGTTTCGAGGCTTCGATCATTACTATAGGTTCCCTCTATTCATGAAATACAGGTACAACTCGTGAAAAACGGGTATTTTCGGTTGTTTAAATTGGAAAACAGGTAACAAATGCCAACAGCAACAGCATAAATGCTTTTAATCGTACTGGTTTAGAAGTTATTAGACGGTTTAGTATGAGTTTTAGCCCTCGGAAATCGATCATACATATTATCAAAAAAACAATTTGTCCCTCTATAACAAGTTTGGGAGCATTGATATCAATTTATAGTTCCACGTTAATCAGTATTCATGGTAAATGCAAGAAGAAATGTCGACAAAATGAGTACGGCCATTATTCCAATAATAATATTTATTGCCCTCATATCTGTTTGATTTCTATTTTTGACTTCAGTAAACGAATAGGCAACAAATTAAATTATCTCAAAATTTTGGATTATGAAAAGTATTATCAGGATTATTTTTGCCATTTTACTGCCGCCGCTCGGTGTTTTTTTAACTGTTGGAATCAGAGGCGCATTTTGGCTCAATATACTTTTAACGCTGTTGGGCTTTATTCCCGGCATTGTACACGCTGTTTGGGTGATTGCCAAAAACGACTAACACTTTTTGCGAAATTACTAATGTGGCAACTTATAATGCCACAGTAAGCGGCAGTACCTACTTGTGATCATGTTGTATTTCAACCATAACCTCATTTCGTCGGTCAACGGGATCAAAAGGTGCATTGTATCCCATAAAAGTAAAACCCCCCAAAGGAGTAATTCTTTCCTTCGCCAACGCTTCTTGCAATTTTATTTTGTGCGCTTCTATTTTTTCGTCATCAGCCCAACCTGAAAAACGAACTACGGCTACAGTCCTTTCGGGCACTTGCTCAAAATCAATTTCTTTATTATTGGGAGCAGGTAGTTCATTGCGTTTATATTCTCCGGGAACCAAAAATCGCATGGTCATTTTTTCACCCAAATCCATGGTTACGGGTGTAGTCATTGAAATTTTTTCTTCTCTCTCATTGTCACCAAAAATATATCCCGCTAAAATTTTAAACCCTTTAGAAGAAACTGTTTTGTATTTACCTGAGTCTAATTGAACACTTGTAAATAATGCTGACCCGTATTTTCGAATTTCAAAGTCATCGAATTTTTGAATGACTTTATATGAGTATGTTTCGTTATTTTTCACAAAGGCAATTAATAGAAAGGCAATTAAGAATAATGCGCTGATGCCAATTACTACGTATTTCATAAAAATTTAAACGTAAATAAAATTTTAAGGTTCTCCCTTCTCCGGTAAAATAATCACTTTTATAAAGTCTCATTATTAACGAAACTTTGGGCAACAGTCTTTCGTTAGGATATTCGACATGAAAATAAAAGCACTTGTTTTGCTTTTTGTATTTACTGCCACGGCTTTTGCGAAAATGCATGTGATTGTAAATTACGTAACGCAATATGAACGGTATGTAAATGAGCTTTGTGAAAACAAAGATAAGCCGGAGTTGGCTTGCAACGGCTCCTGTGCTTTTATGAAAGAGATGGGCATTACAGAAGATTCGCAACCTGAAAAACCTGTTTTACCCGAATCAGAAGTTCAATTTTCTGCATTTACCATTACTGATTTACCCAATCCCATTTTCGCAGTTGAATTTTCAACTGCTGCCTGCAGCGAGCTCAAGACCACTTCCATTATGCCCGCTCATTCTATGGGCTTATTAAGACCTCCGCAAGTATAGTTACTCCAATTATCACAATTCGGAGAAAGTGTGTAGAGAAATCAAGTCTTTTTAAATTTTCATTCTGATGCCTGTTTAACTCAAGGCTCAGAAAAAACTCATATAACCATGTTTAAAATAATGATGGCAATTATTGCTGCATTATCACTTTCCGCATGCCAAAAAGCTGAAGAAATTGAGCCTTTTCGGCCCACGGATCAAACCACATATTTTGGCGAAGTAGTTATAAAAATCGATCACCGCTACACGCGACGGCACCCTTGGCCGGTTGTTTTAAACGACACTATATCCATTCAAAACGAGCCCATTGAAATCGAAAAAAGTAATTTATTTATATCATCAGTTTGTTTAGAAAACTCAACAGGCACAACGTGGTGTGACTCAAACTTACACCTGCAGGCCGAACTTCAAAACATGCAGGAAGTGCATCTTCGCGTTAGTAGCATTCCCCGTGCAGAATACCACAAAGCTCAACTGACTATTTCTAAAGCGGTCATTAACAAGCGGTATTTTTGGGGTTCTGACCAAGAACAAACAAGTGAAAGGTTCCAAGTAAACGCGGATTTTCCCATTCCGTTAATGGTATCACAGGATGCTTTGCCTTCTCTTCATTACTACTTTTTTATAGGGGCGTTTTTAGAAGTGGTTTACAATGAAAACAACTACCGACAAAAACCTGAACTTGTCAATGAAACATTCAGCTTTGATCATGTTCACAATTAAGACGAGTGATAAAAGTTACAAAACATGCAGATTAATTTAGTTATATTTGTGTAAAGATTTTCAACTATGAAAGCAAAAACTGTTTTTCTACTTTTTATTTTCACTGCAACAGGATTCGCTAAGTTTTTGGTAGTATTCAACTACATAGTTGATTTTGAACATTACGTGAATGTTTATTGTGAAAATAAAGGTGATGATTCCATATCCTGCAAAGGCTCATGCGCATTCATGAAAGAAATGAGCCTCTCAGAGCCTAACCAACAGGAAAAGCCGGTTGTTCCCGAGAATGAAACCCAATTTCAATCATTTGAATTACCCACTTTTGATAGTTTGAGTTTTTATGCGGCCTTTATTCAGCATTATTTGAATACAAGGTACTTGCACTTTGATTATGATGCTTATTTAACGGCCCCTTTTAAACCTCCAAAGACCTAGCGTCAAAAGCATAAGACTTCTATTTTATATATACTCATTAAAATTTTGAAAGATGAAAACGACAAATTTATTTAAAGCAAAAAATCACAGATTTACCCGAATATTAGCCACAGCCTCTGTTGCCTTATTGTCTATAACTATGGTAGCATGCGGTGACGACGATGACAACGGCAATATAACACCCACACCGACCCCCGAGCAAAAAGGAACGGTGACCTTGAATTACACCCACGTATGGGGAAATGCAGGAAGTGCATCGCCGGAATTACAACTCAATACTCAACTGATTCATCCCGGCACAAAGGATACCATTACGGTGACCAAGTTCAAATACTACGTAAGCAATTTGCGATTTGAAAAAGACGGCGGCGAAGAATGGGTAGAGCCGGAAAGTTACCGTATTGTGGATGTAACAGACAATGCTTTGGTGGCACTTGAGATAGGAAATGTGCCGGCAGGCAATTACTCTTCCATGAGTTTTATTGTAGGTGTTGATGAAGAGCGCAACTACTCGGGCGCCCAAGATGGTGCCCTTTCACCCACAAACGGTATGTTTTGGGACTGGAATACCGGTTACATCTTCTTAAAGGTAGAAGGTGAATCTCCTCAACACGGAGGCTTTCAATACCATGTTGGCGGCTTTGAAGGTGCCAATAATGCTATAAGAACTGTATCGGTTTCTTTTTCAAATGGACTCACCGTAGGTGATAACACCACTTCGAACGTAAACATGTACGTGAACACTGCGCGTGTATGGCATGGCGGGCTTAAGGTTGAGGACTTGGGAACATTTATGATGCCTGATCCCAGAGCTGTTAACATTGCAGATAATTTCCAAAATGCGTTTTTATTCGACGGTGTGAATTAATTCGCAGTAAATATTGCTTACCCGGCAAAACACGCCGTGCCGTGCGGCACGGCGTGTTTTAATGTTTGGCCTTTGATGGCTGTTATTATGCTAAATCTCGTTTTACACATACGTCATATTTTATTAGGTTTGCCTCTTGTAACCCTCTTCATGAGTTGCGCAAAAGATACTCCCATACCCCCAAAGTTTTTAGTTGCATTGCCTCAAGCGCCGGCGCATTTTCCACCGAAGCATTATGATAATCCCCAAAACACGCTTTCACTTGAGGGCATTGAGTTAGGCAGGAAGCTTTTTTATGATAAAAGCCTTTCCCAAACCGGAGAAATATCATGCGCGAGCTGCCACAAGCAGAAAGCAGCGTTCAGCGATCCCGGTAAAGCGTTTAGCAACGGAATTTACGGGAGAAAGGGACAAAGACATTCACCCGCGTTATTCAACTTGGCTTGGCAACCCCGCTTTCATTGGGACGGAGGCATTAACCATATTGAGATTCAACCCATTGCTCCACTACAAGATTCATCTGAAATGGGCATGCCGCTTATTAATGTCGTACGTGTGGTCGGCTCTGACCAAAAATATAAAGAGGCTTTTAAAAAGGTTTTTGATACCGATACGGTTACCGATAAGTGGATTTTATATGCCTTAGCTCAGTTTACAACTTCGATGATCTCGGCCGATGCCAAATATGATCGTGTAATACAAAATAAGGCTGTTTTTACGGATAGTGAAAAAAGAGGACAACAGCTTTTTAAGCTTCAATGTGCCGGGTGCCATAAGCCTCCGCTATTCAGCGATTTTAGTTTTAGAAATAACGGGTTACCCATTAAAAATGAGGAATACGGCAGGTTTATCATTACGCAAGATGAGGCCGACAAAGGGAAATTTAAAGTGCCCTCATTGCGCAACATTCAACTATCGCCGCCTTACATGCATGACGGTAGGTTTGAAAGTATTGATGAGGTGCTCGACCACTACATTGCAGCTCAAAACCACCACCCGAAAGCCGATGCCGGTTTACCGCAAAACTTAAAACTGACCCCAAACGAGCGTGCAGATTTAAAAAACTTTTTAGAAACGCTTACCGATGAATCTTTTATTTCAAACCCCTTATTTTCAGATCCGAACAAATGATTTTCAAAAGCACTTACCTCTTGTTATTTGTGCTGCTTTTTTACAGTACTCCTTTTTATGCATGTGACGTTTGCGGTGGAGGAGGCAGCGGAGCCTTTTTAGGTATTGTGCCTCAATTTGAAAAAAACGTTTTTGGCTTGCGCTATCAATATCAAAAATTTACGCATCCTCAAACTCAATTCAACCTCAACAACGGCAGCCGAGTAAACAATGATTATTTCCATCGCAGCGAAATGTGGTTCAGAACCTATCCTCACAAGCGCATTCAACTTATGGGCTTCGTACCTTATGCGGTTCACCTCAGGGAAGAAAGTGAAGGGAGCAGTACGGTACAAGCCTCCGGCGACATGCGATTAATGGCTAACTATATGTTCGTCAATACCGGTGACAGTATCAAAGTTAAGTGGAAAAACACCCTAATGGGCGGACTAACAGTAAGCTTGCCAACAGGAAGGTACCGCACTCGGGATTATAATCGCCGGTTATTGTCGCCTCAATTTCAACCCGGTACAGGTGCTTTTGGCTATACCGCCAACCTGATTTACACTACCCGTATTAAAAAATGGGGACTTAATGTAGATGCTTTTTTCTCTATCAACTCCACCAATGAATCGCAGTATCGCTTTGGAAATCAACTACGCAGTTCGCTTTTATTATTCAGAACCCTAAACATCAAAGACTACAACTTTATGTTGAGTGCAGGAGGCGTTTTGGAGCATGCACAAAGAGATATTGAATACAATACAACTATTGAGCATACAGGCGGTACTTACGCTTTGGCGCATTTTGGTATTGATGCTTACTTAGGTAAGCTCATGCTCAATACTTTTATTCAAAACCCTTTATCCCGTAATTTACCCTACTCTCAACCTGCTATGGATGTGAGGCTGGGCTTTGGTGCCGGATGGATTTTTTGAAAAACAACATACAGCACGCCGGGAAGCGCACTGTTATGATGGCCTGTTTTGAACTTTACTGTTTCATGATTTCGTGATCCCAATATACACCGCTGATATCAGTGATTCTCAGTATGTACGCTTCACTTTCTAAACCTTGTAACGCTCGGTTTTTTAAAGTGATTTTTGCTTTTGCTCCCAAAGGCACCACCAAGCTGTGTTTACCGGGTTTAATCTCAGCCACATAATAGTTTGAAATACTGTTTTCATCTAAAAGCGCCAAGTCCTCTTGGTTATACTTCAAAATACTGTTGTTGTTTTGATCCAGCAATTCAATGCCTATAACCCAAGAGCCGTAAACATCTACACCTTCGGTTCTGAATACATCAAATGAAAGTGTATTATTTTGGATTTCACCGCCTGTAATTTCAAGTTTCGGCTTAACGGATTTGTTATGAAGAGGTCCCCATAATCCACCGTGAAAAATTTGATTTGTCATCAAGGTGGCTCCCAATATAAGTACAGACCCGACCAAAACAATTTTTGAAAAAACAGCGGTTTTCAAGGGCAATTCACCCGAGCCTATCCAGGGGAACCACTCGTATTTCGTAAACTTAAACCGGTTTGCAATCAAATAATGATCTACAGTATATTTTCCACCTCCCGACAAAAATAACACAAAACCGGTTGCGATGCCCAATACGCCTATTTGCCATTCGTCTAAGCACGTGGTGCCTATCCAGCCGGATCCCAAAAGGATTCCCCCCGCTAAAAAGAATACACCTATACTCATCAGCCGAGTAAATAATCCTAACATGATAAATAAGCCTACAATGCCCTCAATAACAGTAAAAATCACCATGTTTAACCACAAAACATCGGGGTTTTCCACCAAATATTGTATAAGCGGCTTAATACCTAAAGCGTTTGGTAAAAAGTGATTGAACTTTTGTCCTATATATCCCGCTGTTTCGGGATCGAGTTTGTTTGCCAGTAAGGTTCTTCGCCAAAAAGCTGAAAAATAAGTCCACCCTACAACGAGTCGAATGGCCGTGGTTACCAACCCGGCCTCATTTTTAATTTGCATATCTTGTATCTAATTTATTTGTAATTGATTAAATAGCAGTTAGTGCTCCTGCCTGTATTTCCTTATTGAGAAAATCAATTACAGATAAATCTTAAACTTTTGATACAAAACGTATAATGGGACAGGTTTGCCCCGCAGATTGCTTGATAAATAAGTAATAAAACATGGTGGTGAATAAGCGCCCGGATTGAGGCATTCAGATGGTGAATATGTGAAGTCGGGTTTCGAAAAACCGTGCTTAGCGTCGATTTGAACAACTTCATCCTGCTTGAATTCCCCGCAATACGATTGAGTAAAGGTTGATTGACTCTTGTTGGTTACGTTGGTTTGAGGTACCCCGAGTTCAAACTGAATGTAATTTCTCACCTTGCAAGGCGACAGCAAAAACAAAAGGACAAGTCCGATTACGGACAAAACCAAACTGCTTTTTTGTGTTTCCGATCCCTTAAGCATTCTGCAAATGTAGTAGTAAACCATTTGTGGCGATGTTATTGTTTCTGTAATAAAAGCCATTCTTTCGCATTGCTTTTAAAAAAATGAAAAAATCAAGAAAACAGGACTTAATGAATCGTTTTAATGCGGCGAACAACTGAGTATTTGGTTTGTGTACCCTCGGGGATGTTGATTTTTTACCCTCGGCTTTGACCTTTCATTTTTCGATCAGAACCACATGAACTTGTGAATAGCTAACGTTTCGAAATACCGCACCACCCATATGATGAAGAGTAGCGCTATGTCTGCGTAGCGCTCACGGCGTTTGTGAAGCGGCAGACTACGATGCTGTAATACGTAATACTGCGATAAATGTGCTATTTTTTGCCCGGCGGCAAATTGAGCGTTTTGGGGTTTGGGAATTATAAAATGGGTTTGGAGAGTTTACGGCTTTCTGTATCGGCTTTTTTTATGTGGGCAAAACGAACCGGCACAATGAGAAACCATATATATTCATCATTATTTTGAGAGTAGATCATTGTTTAAGGCAACTGAGAAATGTCCAAAATATTCATTTTTAAACCGGTTGCTTTAAATGCAAGCGACCTTGAGTAGCATTTTTTTTCATGAGTTTTATTACATACGTTTTCGAGAAACCTGTTTGATTAACAACATCTTCAATTCCACCACCTTCTTTCAAAATTAATTCCATGCGCTCAACGCGCAAATTTCTAATTAATTGGCCGGGGGGTAATTTGTCGTCGAATATATCATACAGAGTGCGCAGTGAAACACCATAGTGACTGCATAGAGATTTCACAGTTACCCTGTTTAAGTTGACTTTGATGTGTTCAGTAATTTCTGCTTCCGTCAATTTTTCTTTATCGTTATCTTCTTCAACCCTTGACTCTTGCGGATTATTGTATTTTGATATGAAGTAACCCAACGATATTAAGAGTAAGGCAGATATTGCATAAAGTGTTATTTCCAAGGGTGTTGCACTTGGATCATTTAAGACAGAGGGCGTTCGATTTTCTGCAATAATTTGATTTTTTACACTTAAGTCTATTGAGTATAAACCGGTTATGGCTCCTGCATGTAAAGTGTTATCTTTTAGGTATAATGCTTTTTTGTTGAACTCTATATCTTTTAATAGGGAGGCACTCTGTCCCTCTTCAATGTTATACACATAAAGCCCTTGATTTGATGATACTGCAATTTCTTTGGAGTTAAGAGCCAGTAAAGTATGTGCAGCGTTATAACCGTAAAGGTTTTGCAAACCCAATGCGTTATTAAACCTGTATAGTGAATCTTGAGTGAGCAAGTAAAACATTTGACCGACATGTATGGCCGACCTCACAGGCTTAGGCAATGTTGCAAGCGTATCGGTATATTTAGAAAGTGTATTATAAACACACACGGAGTTATTAAAAGTAAAGTAAATCGCCTCTCCTAATCTGTTAATAATAACTATTTCATGATCTGCTGCTTTAGCGTTTATTTTTTGCTCAATTTCATAATCAAAATTGAATTGAAACAGATTTTTAGTCGAAGAAATAAAATAGCCCACCCCCGGCATCAAAAGAACATCACGAAATTGTCCTATATCTTGGTAGGTTGAATGTTTTTTAAATGCAATCTCATTATATAAATTAAGAGTTGTATCGGGTCTGATGATTATTATACCGTCATAAATAACAAATGCCGTATCCCCTATTTCTCTTATGTAACCATTGGTATAAGAAGGCTCCTTTAATTCCTTACTGTTTTTATATACACCCGAATATCCACCGACGTAATTTTTTGAAATCGATCGAATACTTTCTCTTTTATGTGAACGCTTGTGTCGCTCCAATTTAAATATGTATAAGTGACCATCGGCCACAATGTAAAGATAGTCCTTGGTAGAACTGTAAAAAACCTCTCTTTGGACATGGGGTTGAGGTAATAGGTGGTTAAACTCTTCATATCTGAATATTTTGAGTACTTCATCATTAATAATGGGTTCATTATTTTGGTCATCCCAGTCAACATAGCCAACTTCATCGGATATTTTTTTTGATTTTGTGGCAGTCCAATGATAAATACCCTCTGAAGTTCCTGTAAATATATCGCCGTTTGGCCTTTTAATGATGTTGTAAAAAAAAGGCTCCCCATAAACAAACTTCAGCGTCGTATCATTATTTGGAAAAACAGCGTTGAAACAAAATAAAGTTTTAAATAAGACAATAATTCTCAGCATCTTAGATAATTTTTTACAAACGTAAAGTATTGTCTGAAAACTGAAATGCTTTGCATCTATTTCTTTTCGTCGTCTTACCGCATTGCATGTTCTTTTGCAGCAAAATTAATTGCATTATGAAAAAAATCATTACTTCCTATTTTCTTTTAGCCCTATTTGCTGTTTTCAGTTCAGCAGAATTATCGGGGCAAACAACCTATGAATTTACCAATGCCGGGTCTTCCGGGACAACTGGGCCTACACAAGCGCAGCTGAACAGTGCATACAATGGAACAACCCTGGACGGTTTGGTTACTTCCAACGGAGGCAAACAAGAATGGACTGTGCCGGCATCAGGCCCGTATCGCATTGTTGTTGCCGGCGCTCAAGGCGGCTCGGCTTTAAATATTGCAGGTGGTAGAGGTCGAGAATTCACTTTCGATGTAACCCTGACAGCCGGTCATAATTTATCTATTCTTGTAGGCCAAGAGGGGGGAACCGGCAGCATCACTTCCAGGTCTATATATGCCGGAGGTGGCGGAGGGGGAACCTATATCAAAAATAATTCAACTAACAATTGGATTGCTGTTGCCGGCGGAGGTGGAGGATCAGCTACCGGGGGAGGAACCTACAATCACGACGTAACCGGAGCCGATGCAACGGGCTATAATAATAATTCCGGGAGTTCGGGACTGTCGTCACCTTCAAGTTGGTGTAACGAAGGAACCGGTGGTTCAGGTGGATCAGGCGGAAACACCAGTAACTATGGCGGCACCGGTGGCGCAGGCGTAAACGGAACAAGCAGTAAGGGCTTTTATGGGGGAGATCCCGGTGCTACATTTGATAACGGTGGTGTAGGTGGTGACCATCGTATTTTTTCTGGCACACTTTCTACAAATGTTGGTGGAGGTGGATTTGGTGGAGGAGCCGGTGCCGGATTTCATTCAAATTTCGAATCTATCGGTGGCGGTGGCGGCGGCTATTCAGGCGGCGGCGGCGGCGGGTGCCGTATTGGTGCCGGCGGCGGCGGCGGCAATTACATAACGCCGCAAGGATTGTTTGTTAACCAAGGCCTTAATTCAGGACATGGTTCCGTAACCATTACACAATTATTTAATGCTAACATATCCGAAAGCCAACCGATCTCTTGTAATGGATTACAAGACGGAGAACTTACAGCTAGTGTGGTTGGAGGCGTGCCTCCCTATATATTTAACTGGAACAACCAAGTAGATACTATTGGAAAACCCATTCCGGGCTTTACTTTTATAGGAAGACAAGACAGCAGCTTTTATTATATAAGCAACAGCGGCGCTTCATCTTTTAATAGTGCAGAACAAATCGCCAACAACAATGGTGGACATTTAGCTTCCATCAACAGTGCCTCTGAGAATGATTGGCTGTTTAATAACACAGGTCCCGGTGTATTTTTTGGCTTAACGGACCAAGACGTTGAAGGCGTGTTTGTGTGGTCATCGGGAGAACCTGTTAACTATGTCAATTGGGCACCGGGAGAACCAAATAACTCGAACAATGAAGACTATGGAGAGTTTGCCGGTTTAGCAAATGGAACATGGAATGATACTCAATGGAGCAATAATGCAAACTACATTATAGAAATCCCGGTTGGGAAAAGTACAATTACAGGGTTATCATCCGGTACATACACGGTTACTGTAGTAGATGCTAATAACAATACTTCGATACAATCATACACACTGACAGACCCTCAACTTCTAACCACAAGTATCAGTAAAACTGATGCTAGCTGTAATGGTGGCGCTGATGGACAAGCCACTGTTTCAGGGTCGGGCGGGACACCTCCTTATTCCTATAATTGGAGCACTAATACAACTAACACAACAACCTCAAACCTCGCCGCGGGCTTATACTTTGTAACGGTAACGGATGACAATGGCTGTGAAGCAACTGATAGCATTTTAATCAGTGAACCTGCACCTACAGTTGCCAATATTAATGTTGTACAAAATGAAAGTTGTAACGGTGCTTCTGACGGCTCACTATCCGTTACAGGCTCATTTGCCAATTATTCTTGGAGTAACGGTCAATCTACACAAACAATAGCAGGCCTGTCGCCGGGTTCTTATTCAGTAACGGTAAACGATGCTAACGGATGTAGCGCTATAGGTTCAGAACAAATTATTTTAGAAGATACTGTGCCGCCTGCTATCATCACAAATAATGCCACATTGAACCTTTCGGCAACCGGTCAATTGAATATTTCACCGGGAGATGTAGCCACTATAACAGATAATTGCAGCATTACAAACACCACCGTTTCTCCCAATAGCTTTTCTTGTGCAGATACGGGAACGGTAACGGTAACCGTAACAGCTACAGATAATAATTCGAACTCAACATCTGAACAGATTTCGTTCAATATTATTGACACTATCTCTCCTGCCATACAAGTCCAAAACACAACCGTACTGTTAGACGCTCAAGGCCAAGGTAGCATAAGTGTTACAGATATTGACAACGGCTCAACAGACAATTGCGGCATTGCTTCAAGCGTATTGAGTCAAACCAACTTCACATGCGTAAACCTAGGGCTTAATACAGTAAGCCTTACCGTAACTGATATTTCAGGGAACGTTGCATCGAGCTCCGCTCAAGTGACAGTGTTGGATACTGTAGACCGCAGTTTGACATTGCAAATAAATGACGTGAGCTGTTTTGGGGGTAATGACGGTTCTGTAACCGTTACAGATACAGCAGGTATTGCTCCTTATACATATAACTGGAGTTCTGCAGGTGCAGGCAACAGTGCTCAAGGTCTTACCTCGGGCACATACTTTGTGACGGCGACAAATTCAAACGGATGTGAAACACAAACGAGCTTCACCGTTTCAGAGCCTGCGCAATTGCTAACCCAAAATGCTGTTTTGTCGAATGTGAGCTGTAATGGGTTGAGTGATGGTATCGCTTACACTGATGTACAGGGCGGAACTCCTCCATACGTTTACAATTGGAGTAATTCGGCTCAATCAGATACAATTACCGGGCTTACCGCCGGAGTGTATAGCGTTACAGTTACAGACTCTAACGGCTGTACATCACAGTCGTCAACTACTGTTTCAGAGCCGTCTATATTAACAACTTCAATAACCGAGGATACAAAAATATCTTGTTTTGGTGAAGCTGACGGATCTGTAACTGTTGTTGCGACAGGGGGTACAGGAGGTTACAACTATTTATGGAGTAATAACGGCACTCAGTCAACAAACACGGGGCTGGCCGCCGGTTCATACACTGTAACCGTTACAGATCAAAATAGCTGTACAGCGATTGACAGTATTCTGTTAACGCAACCCTCGGCACTGACATTACAATTAAACGCAACCCCGGAAAACTGTTTTGATAGTAATGACGGTTCAATATCAGCAACAGCATCGGGAGGTGTTCAGCCGTATTCATTCAGTTGGAACACAGGCGGCAACACCCCTTCAATAGACAGTCTGCCTGCCGGTTTGTATTTAGTTACCGTGACCGATAGTAACGGCTGTACAGTATCAGGAAGTGAGTTTCTAACTCAGCCTCAACCTTTGTCTTTAGATGTGTCAGTTACATCTGAAATTTCTTGTTATGGCTTTGCAAATGGTGAAGCCGGGGCTAATGTAACAGGAGGTACAGCACCGTTCTCCTACGTTTGGAGTAATGGTGATACCACTAACAACGCATCAACTATTGATACAGGTCTTTTATCGGTTTACGTAACAGACAGCAAGGGCTGTGAAGCGACAGACAGCTTGATATTCACACAGCCCGATTCATTAAAGGTAATCACCGATAACATACAAGATGTATCTTGCTTTGGATATCGAGATGGTGGAGCTGAAGCCGTGGCTACAGGGGGCACATTCCCCTACTCTTTCACTTGGCCAAGTGGTGAAAATAGCGCTAAGGCCGAAAACCTTTCAGGTGGAATTAATGAGCTTGAAGTTCTTGACGCCAATGGTTGTTTAGCGATTGTTAGCGTTCAGGTGGGGCAACCTGAACAAATTGACACCTCGTTAATAATAGAAAATCAAGGCGCGTTGATTGCCAATGCAGAAGGTGAGGAATACAGTTACATTTGGTGGGATTGCGAGTTAAATGAGCCTGTACCCGGTGCTACAAACCGTTATTTCGAACCGGCTGAGAATGGTACATTTGCTTTAATCATCAATGACGGACTCTGTTCTGACACTTCGCAATGCTTCAACTTGGAGCGTGTAAGCGCGTTCGACCGCACAAATAGTGCTTTTGACGTGAATATATACCCCAATCCAAATATGGGACAATTCAACGTGAGAGTAACCGGTACTACCGACGATCCTGTTGAAATGACTGTAATGGACATGAGCGGAAAGCAGGTACTCATGAAAAAACTTGGCCGCTTAACAGGTGAACTTGTTGAAGAGTTAAGCATTGATATTGCAGCGGGAGTTTACTTCGTGCGTGTAAAAACAAAAGAGGATGTGCACATAAGGCGCGTTGTCATTCAGTAAAACCGTTTTTAGGTTGGTGCTTTAAGCACGAGGTGAGAGGTAAAGGAGACAGCGTCAGGCTGTCTCCTTTTTTGTTTTCAAAAGACTTTTCACAGCTGAGGAGTGCAAAACCGGTCGAATAACACTGTTAAAAGCGTTAGCCAAATACGATTACAAAGTTTGATAAATTCGATTTTCCCGGTATTCAATCGATTCGTTTGAAAGTAATCACTTCACAGACACCTGATTCTATGATCGATAATTTCATCCCAACCTGCGCTATCGCAAGATAAAAAGCAGGATTATCATATTTTAGATGCATGGAAATGAGTTGTGCCTCCCTAACCGCCCGGCTTTCCTTTATCCTTTGAAGCCATAGCTATTCGAATCTTACAGCAATTATTGCCCGGCGGAATACCCGATGTAGGTTGAATCATCAACTCTTTTGCGTTTCACGAAACAGTAGCTGAACCTGTCAGGTCAACTCCCCTACAAATCACAAATCATCACAATGCCACACCTTCTCTTCCTTTTTATCGGGTTTTTTGGCCGGGGCAGCCTTTGTCGCGGGCGTGGAGGAGTTTTTCGATGAGGCGGTTTCTTCAGTGATTTATCTAAAACTAACTATACCTTCGTTAGAGCCTCCGTTCTCTTATCCAAAATTTGACACATTTTCTCCTCATAACTCTTTTCTATTCCTGTAAAATATTTATCCCTATCATACATCGATTCAATTTTATTGATTGCCTGTTCACATAGATTATCTGAATTTTTTGTTTTAATATTTTTCAGCTTAGGTATCCAGCCAAAAATCGGGAACTGAGGAATATAAGTGTTTGAACCAGCATCTATTTTTTTATCAAAAAACGTTGCCAAATATACTTCCATTATTTTTATGAAGTAGAAAAGCTTTATGTCGTACGGTGCAAAATCCCCATTTGAATCTAAAGGTTCTTCATAAGTCAAAGTAAGCACATCCTTTTCTATAAACTGAGGTGAATTCAGGTATATATCTGCTTCATCACGTATGATTGGTAAAAGACAACGATTTTCCAATACAAACTCTATTGTTTCCCTATCACCCAATAATAATTGAAGTATAGGTGTTTTATCGTTTTCCATCAACGGATCTTGATTGTATTTCATTTGTAGCTCTTTTGACAATAATGAATCTGGAAATCCACGAATTTGTGATCTTAAAAGTGCTTCATGCACATAGGCTGTGCGATCTAATTCTCGAAGGTGCTCTCTATTTTGTTTGATATAATCGTATTGCTCCACAGTAAGTAGTTCCCAAAAATTGGTTACCTCCATCAATTCTCTATAACCCTTCCAAGAAGAAGGTTTTTTAAAAAACGCATTCTCGTATTTAAAGAATATATGTTCAAACAATTCGGTATCAGGCTTTTTTATAAGAGAAAGATAGTAATTGAGAAGTGCATCATTATACCCTATTGGCTTGTAAATAAATTTTTTAAAGGCAAAATAAACAGAGACAAAAAACACAAACATCCATATAATTGACCATAACCCTGGAGAAATGCCCCCCATAAAAAATACGTATTCAATCCAATTAGGTGGTGAATGCGTTTCAAAATAAGAAGCAACTCCTGATGTAAGCAAAAAAATAAGAGTCACCAAAACATAAATAAGAGGCTTTTTCATATTAATAACCCGCCATTCATTCATCTTAATAACGACCAACAAGACGGCGATTAATATTGAAACTACAGTAATCCAATCTGAAAAATTCATCCGGTTATTTATTTATTCTTATTTTATGTTTCTCCAGTAAATTCGAAAAAGGGTTCACTTTAATTTGAAACTTCAATTAAACATACGTAACTTTTTACTGATTTCACTATTTCACTACGTTTGGTCTGTCCTATTTGATTGCTCATATTAAAATTGGCTAAATCTAATTCGTTATCAATCAATTCCAAAAGAATACTGATTTTGATTGCATAATTTATATTTTGGGTCTTGTAATTAAAACCTTTACTATTGAGTGTCCCCATAGTTATGCCTACAATATCACCAACTTCATTAAAAAGTGGCCCTCCTGAATTTCCTGGCTGAATCGGTGTAGTTGTTTGAATAAGGTTAGGATTATCTTTGGGGCCGCTGGTAGAACTAATTATCCCACTTGTCACCTTATAATTTGATCCTAATATTTTACTCATTGGATACCCAATAGTAAAACAGTCTTCGCCTGAAGAAAGACCGGTAGAGAATGCATAGGGTGGCGCGTTGAAACCAGTAAATGTACTATCATTAATTTTTATAATCGCTATATCATTTTCTTCATCTATTAAAATAGTCTCGGTGATAAAAGTTGATGTTCCAAAATCATTCACCAGTGTAACATTAACTTTATTTGTTTGATTTTTAATGACATGTGCATTAGTGGCTATGTAGCCGTCTTCATTTAATACAAAACCGCTTCCTCTACTTACTCCTGATTTATTACCCTGCCGTTGAGCGCTATTACTTTTCGGGTAAATTTTTAAATACTCAAAGAATATATCATTTCCAGACTCATCGATAAGATTTATAGAAAGTAGATTTTCTTTAGACAATTTTGAATACGTCTTGTATGGTGATTTATCTGACATATACCAAGTTGTAGCAAATACACCTTGTAAAGCTCCTTTTTCAAACTCTGCCTTAACTTCACCTCTTTCCCAGTGTTCCGCATCTGTTTCAACCAAAAGTGCTTTGTATATACCTTCATCTATTATTATTCCAAGCTTATAATAGTAACCTCCACCTCCACTAATAAGCTCATATATTCCTTCTATGGGGTCTGTTTTATTGTTATCATAATAGGTTTTTAATGCTTCTTCATCATAATCAAGAACCTCACGTTTGGGTAAATTATTGATGAATTCACTTTTAAGCGTTTTATCTGATCTGAATTTATAATTAGAGAGTGGTTTCAAAAGCTTATCAACAACCCACCTTTGATCTTTTTTTACACTAAAACTCGTAAATGTTTTTCCTCTTGTATTGTCTTCTTTTTGATAAATCAACTCATTGTTTGTATTATATAAGGAAATACGAATCCAAGTATGAGGATAATTATAATTATGTTCAAAGTTACACGATAATGCTAAACCTCTATCTGTATTAAACAATTCATCATTCTTTAGAGTTGTTTGAGATGTATGAACTCTTAATCCAAACTGTTCGAATTTTTTCGCTGTATAATCTACTATATTAGAGGGACCTCTTTCTAAATAGATGATTTTATAACCATCTATTTCCGTTTGAGAAAAAGATGAACACTGAAGAAGAAGTATAAAAATTAAGAGTGATGACGTTTTTAAAAGTCTAAAAATCATAATGCTAATATTTATTTTGAAAACTATCAAAACATAAAATAGTTAAAATCATACAAAGGTAAGAATTTAAACGAAATATCTTTTAACATTTAAGAAGTTGCTCTACACCTTTAATAATAAGCCTTATACATTAAGAATTCATTTTATAAAATCCCAATACTTTTTCAAATGTAGTGCACATTCCAAGCAAAATTACAATCATAAAACACCATTGCATTTTGCAATTGAACAGTTTTACCCACCTCCCTACAAATCATCACAATGCCAAACCTTCCCTTCCTTTTTATCGGGTTTTTTGGTGGGGTAGCCTTTGTCGCTGGCTTGGAGGAGTTTTTCGATGAGGCGGTTGCGCTCGGCTTAGTCGCGACGGAGGAGTCGCTCGTTGCGCTTTTGGGAGTAGAGCTCGCGGCCGTCAACAAAGGTGTAGAGTACGCGGGCATAAACGCTCAACGGATTTTGATCCCACAACACAATATCCGCGTCTTTTCCCGGGGTGATGCTGCCCATACGGTGATCCAAATGCAGCATTTTGGCGGGATTTAACGTGATCATTTTGAGTGCTTCCTCCTCGGGGACATCGCCGTATTTTATGGTTTTGGCGGCTTCTTGGTTGAGTCGGCGGCCCATCTCGGCGTCGTCGCTGTTGATGGCGGTGAGTACGCCTTGATTATGCATCATGGCGGCGTTGTAAGGAATGGCATCTTTTACCTCAAATTTGTAGGCCCACCAATCGGCAAAAGTGCTGCCCGCCGCGCCGTGCGCGGCCATTTTATCGGCCAGTTTGTAGCCTTCCAATATGTGGGTAAAGGTGTTTACGCGGAAGTTCATACTATCGGCCACGTGCATCAACATGTTAATCTCACTTTGTACGTAGGAGTGACAACTGATGAATCGGGTGGTGTCCAAAATCTCGGCCAGTGCCTCCATTTCTAAATCGATGCGGGGTTGATCGGGTCCGGATCTGACCAAGCGCCTGATCAACGGAATTTTTCGTACAAACCGATCTTGGTCTTTGCTGTACGCTTTATGTTTTTCGCGGTACTCGCGGGCTCGTATAAAGTAGTCGTAATACGTTTGCTCCACGCCGGCGCGCGTTTGCGGGTAGCGTTTGGTGTATTTTTCGCCCCAATTGGATTGTTTTACGTTTTCGCCCAGTGCGAATTTGATAAAGCCGTCGGCACCGGAGATTTTCATGCTTTCGGCATCGCGGCCCCACCGCAATTTGATGATGGAAGATTGCCCTCCGATGGGATTTGCCGAGCCGTGCAATTGCTGCACCGCCGTTACGCCGCCCGCCAGTTGACGGTAAATGTTGATATCGTCCGGATTAACCACATCGCCTATGCGCACCTCCGCCGATGAAGCGTGCGACCCCTCATTCACTCCGCCCTCAATGGCAATGTGCGAGTGCTCATCCACAATGCCCGGCGTAAGGTGCTTGCCGCCGCCTTCAATCAGCCGCATTTTGGGTTCGTACAGCAGGAATTTGCCCACTTTTTCAATCTTGCCGTCCTTCATGATCACATCGCCCTTAAACACGCCGCCCGTATCGTTACTCCAAATCGTAGCGCCGCGAATAAACACAAACTCCTGCTCGGGCAAGGTATCGTAACCGTAAGCCTTGGCCGGGTAAATCGGCGTGCCCTCGGTTTTGATGAGGTATTCTTCGTCTTCTTCTTTTTGGTCAGAACCCTCATTCCTCTGCTTGATGGCGCTCCACACAAACCACTCGCCCGATTTTCCGCGTCCGCGACCGTCCAGTATTTTACCGGCGGTATTGATCTTGCCGGAGAGGCGCAGCGGTTTTTCAAATCCGCCCGCATCTTTGGGGATGACCAAGGTGATGAGTTTTCCTTCTTTTTCAATAGTTACCTTTTTGTCGTCATCGGTTTTGGCGGTAAAGTCGCCCTTTTTCTTTTTGATGTTTACGGTCACCACCTCGTTGTTGATGTTTACGCGGTAAGTGCCTTCAATATCGTCCGGATTCAGCTCTTCGTACTTTTCGCGTTCGCCCAATACCCAACTTTCCATCAGCTTGGAATCGCGCTCAAAAATACGGTCTGAGGTGACGATCAGGTTGGCGTACTTACCGGCTTCAAGGGTACCTATTTCGTTTTCGGTTCTGACCAAAGCAGCAGGCACAACGGTTAATGAGCGGATGATATCGCTTTCGCTAAAACCGTTGTTCATGAGTTGGCGGGCAAAAAATTGCAGGTCTTCCCATTTGTCAATTCCGTTTAGGGTCAGAGCCGGATCCAATCCCGCATCGCGAAGTTGTGCGGCGTTGGAGGGAGCTGATTCCCAGTGTTTCATTTCTTCGAGGGAGGCATACAGCGCATCGTACGGATCGGAAACATCGGGGGCTTTGGGGAGTTTGAGCGGCACTAAGGGGCGTACGTTTTGCAACTCGGCAAAGAGGTTGATTTGCTTGTATTCATCGCCGCTGCCGCGGATGATGAGGTCGCGCTGCCACTCATCGGCGAGTTTTACGGCTTTGAGTGCGCGGCGGTAATTTTTTACGTGAAAAAAGAGCGGGAGGCCTTGTTGATCGAGTACACTTTGCAGGGCCAGGTTGATCTCGGGGAGGGTATCGGTGCGATCGTACCAAAGGGCATCGAGCATGGTTTGGCGCAACAGGGCTATGCTGCCCATTAGCGACCGCGGATATTCCTGTGCGGAGGTGCCTTTGTCAAACGAAAAATGGGTGGAGGCAAAATCGTTGAGCAGCGCCTTGTTGGCCGATGATGCGGTCAGGGCGGTCAACGCTCCGCTGCCGCGCATGATTCCGTCGTTATGATGCGTAAGTACGGCGCCAATTCCCGTTTTTCGCAGTTTTTCGGCTTGTTCCTCATCCGGCTCAAAATAAGCGGCGGCATTTTGATGGGCTTTAATGGCGTCGTTCCACCCGAAAGCTCCTTTGTTGGCAGCTTCGTACTGCGGTTTATCGGTGTCTTCTTTTTCCGGCTCGGGCAGACCGTAATCACTGTCGAGCTCGATAAACGCGGGGTAAATGTAAGCGCCGTTTACGTCAATGGTTTGCGTACCCTTTGGGATTTTGATATCGGTTCCCACGGCTTTGATCTTTTCTTTTTCGATCAGAACCACCGCACCTTGCGTATAGCTTCCGTTTTGATATACCGTACCGCCCGTTAGGGCGTATCGTTGCGCTTGCGGATTACTTACGGCCGTTTGCGGAGCGGTGGTTTGCGCCATTCCCGCCGCCGTAATAAGTAATGCCGCGATAAATGCCGTTATTTTTTGCATGGCGGCAAATTTAGGGTTTTTGGGATTGTATCATATCAACAACCGACTAACGTTTTGAAACATCGAAAAATATAAATGCGTTAAAACATGTAACCTAAATAATTGAATTACCGAAATTTTTTACAATTTCGCGTTTGATTTCTTTGATCGGATAAAATATACTTTGGCAACATTGCCGAGTTAAAGAGAATACACCTCCCGGGCCTCTCAGCGATGCACACTCGGGGGGTCTTTTCATTTTTAGTCATGAGTAACCGCACCTACAATAAATACCCGAAGAGTTTTGAGGATCAAGTTCAACTACTAAAAAAACGCGGGTTGACTATTTATGATGAAACCAAAGCAAAATCGTATTTACAAGCCATAAGCTACTATCGATTAAGCGCTTATTTTTTACCTTTTCAAAATTCTAAAGACAAGTTTAACCCGGGTATTACCTTTCAGCAAATTATCGACACCTATTCATTTGATCGTGAACTACGACTCTTAATATTTGACTGTATCGAGCGAATAGAAATAGCCGTGCGCACGCAGATCATTTATAAAATGGCTCTTCACTATAATGACTCACATTGGCAAGACAAGAAGAAACATTTTAAAAAACCCTACTACAATAAAATAGGGAGATCTGTTGATCCTTATTCTGATTTACAGGATATTATTAATCGAGCTAAAACATCTCGCAGACCCGAGGTCTTTATTAAACATTATATTTCTAAATATGACAGCCCGGCAAATCCTCCCGCATGGATGTGTTTGGAACTGTTAACCATAGGTGAATTATCTCACTTGTTCCGTGGCCTTGCAAAAAATGATGACAAAAGACGAATTTCAAGCTTTTTTGATGTTCATCATACAGTACTGCAATCATGGTTGCACTCAATTACTTATGTAAGAAACATCTGCGCACATCATTCTCGGCTTTGGAACAGAGATCTGGCGGTAGAACCCAATAAACTTTTAAAACCAAAAGGACCTTGGATAGACAAAAGATTCGGCAATAATAAAAGAGTTTTATATTTTCTCTGTATCTTAAAATATCTGCTTGAGAGAGCAAACCCCGGAAATAGTTTAAAGTTGAAATTGGATCAACTATTCGAGAAGTATCCGAATGTTCCAATCCAATATATCGGTTTACCAACCTTGAGAAATGGAGAACTAATGAAGTGGCAAGATCAACCTTTATGGGAATAACCGCTTTTTCACAACATCTATTTTATTTTCATTGCCGTTATTTTTTGCATGGCGGCAAATTTAGGGTTGTGGGGGTTGTGGGGAAGCAGATTGAAGATTTGTAGGAGGGAATTATGTTGAATCAACGTGGTTATTTACAAAAATCAGTTTTGTAGTCCACCAATCTCAAACTATACCAATTCCCGTTTTCGAAATGTACGTCTGCAAAAACAAAAGCCAAATCCCGGAAGACACGCTGCCTTAAAAACCCCAATTTCCCATTTCATTATAAAACGTTATCTTTGTCATTGACGTTAAGGACTTGAATATATAAAAGTGTTCCCATGAAAACACAAGATATATTGATCGCTCAACCTGAATCTAAAGAACAGGTCCAAGCCCTGAAGGCATTTATGAATGCTTTGAAGATTAAGTTTACGGTTTCAGGCGATGAAACCTACACCTCCGAGTTTGTAGAAAAATTGCTTGAAAGCCGTAAAGAAGCTCAAGAAGGAAAAGTAACGCGAGTTAAAAAAGAGGATCTAAAAGAGTTTATGGACTTGTAGCATGGTTTTTCATTTAGATTTTACTAACCGAGCCAAAAAGAATATCTCCTATCATAAAAAAGCGGGCAACAAAAAGTTGTTGAATAAACTACATAGATTACTTGTGGAACTTATCAACACATCCGTTTGAAGGAACAGGCAAACCCGAGCCCCTGAAACATGAGTTAACCGGCATGTGGTCACGCAGAATCAATAAAGAGCATAGATTAGTATATGAAATTGAAGCAGACAGGGTGAATGTATGATCAGTTAGAGGCCACTACGAAAAATAGCGCAGCTAAAAAACCGGAATGCATTCCGGAAAATAAGCTTAAATCCCGGAATGCATTCCGGAAACCTGTTGAGTTACTCGCATATTGAGCTGTCAAACGCAAAATTGATTTGAGGTCAACACAATCGGGAGAACTAAACATGTTACGGCTCTGAATATAATAATTCATTTGCGATCCACTACGAAGTACGTAATAACACGCAATTCATTTACGCAATCCTAGATTCAGCGTTTTTATAGTTTTTATTTTGTAAATGAGCCAATTTTTGGTACATTTGCAGTATTAAAACTAAAGCAAACATAAACGACTTTATCAATCGACTTCAAAGCTCGGAAGTATATGCTTTTTCAAAAAAAGAATTTTTGGAGAAGTGCCGCATACCCGAATATACCGCTCGAAAACAACTGCTTGCAAAAGTAAAATCAGGTGAACTGATTAAACTTCAAAACGGTTTTTATCTAATTATCCCTCCTCAATATCAAAAGCTTAAAAGGATTCCTGTTTCTTACTTTGCTCAAAAGTATTTCGAGTTTCTCAATACAAACTATTACTTGGGCCTTCATTCCGCCGCTTTGCTTTACGGTGCAGGCGATCAAAGGTACCAAGTTGATTATGTAGTGGTCTCCGGCAGAATACCGAGCTGCAAAATTAAAGCTCAAAATATACGGTTGAATTTGTTGAGCAGTAAGAATTTTCCCGAATACGGAATACTTAAAAAGAAATCCGGTGTAAGCTATGTCAACGTGTCGTCTCCGGCCTTAACAATCGCAGACCTCATCCATTACCGGCAAAGCTTGGGAGGGATGTCCGAAATAATCGAAACCGTTGTAGATTTGACAAATGAACTGACTGTTCAAGATGCCGAAAACGTATTTTCAAAATATCCCTACACTTCCGTATTGCAAAAAGCAGGTTATTTGCTTGAGCGGTTTGATGCTCGAAAGGAAATAATAAAAGTGATGTATAATTGCTTAAAAACCAGAAAGCACTACCCTGTTTTGCTCGAATCAAAAAGAAGAGAATCGGCGGGAAGTGCGCTAAACCGATGGAAGGTGGATCAAAATACTGAAATTGATTAACTTATGGTTTCAAAAGAAGCGATAACAAAATGGCAGTCCGTTGCTCCTTGGTCATCAATACACGACGTTGAACAAGACCTCATCATTTGTCGCACCTTAGTTGCGCTTTTTTCTGATGATTTTTTGAGATCTCACCTCGCGTTTCGAGGCGGTACGGCTTTAAATAAACTGTATGTAGATCCCGCACCGAGGTACTCTGAAGATATTGATTTGGTTCAAATTAAGCCGGGTCCGATTAAACCTATATTAAAACGAATAGGTGAAGTTGTGGATTATTTTGAAGAGAAACGCACCGTAAAGCAAAAAGCGCATAACAATACAGTGGTGTATAAATTTAATCCTGAATACGATTCGAGTTTGCGCATGAAACTAAAGATCGAGATCAACTGCCGCGAACATTTCAACCTGTACGGTTTCGTAACACGCACATTGAGCGTGGAAAACGAATGGTTTACCGGTAGTGCCGACATCACTACCTATAAATTGGAAGAATTGTTGGGAACCAAACTGCGTGCTTTATACCAACGAAAAAAAGGCCGCGACCTTTTTGATTTACATCATTTTATTACCGGTCAGAACCCCGACATTGAACAAATCATTGCGGCTTATGAACGATACATGAATGAATCGACAGGCAACGTCCCCACCCGAAAGCAGTTTTTGATGAACATGGATGAAAAAAGAGATGATTCGAGATTTGCAAAGGATGTTGAAGGGTTATTGAGAACGGGAGTACGATATTCGCGCGAGGAAGCTTTTGAAAATGTGGTAAACGTGCTTTCGCCTTTAATGAGATAGGTACACCGTTATCAACTTTAAAGTTCATCGAGGAACTCGCTTAAAGGTTGAGATTTTTTCTTGCCTTCTTTAATTTCATTCACCTCTTTTACCGCTGCTTCCACATCTTCCAACACTTGCGCTTGGTGCGAAGTCAACTCTTGCGTTTTTACAAACTTAAAGTTGCGAAGGAGCTCTAAAATAAAAGCTGCTTTATCGTCTTTTATGTCCAATAATAGTTTCATTCGTTTGCCGTTTTAAAAGCTAAAAACGCTTTTATTTCCTTTTAAGTTGCGGATCAACATACAGCCAAAAATACAAATAACTCCCGGAAATACCCGGAACACATTCCGAAAACACCGTGAATTCCCTGCAAACTGATCATTAAAACCCAAAATTGATTTGAGTTCAAATCAATTTTACCCTGTTTTTGTTTTGAACTCAAATCGATAGTTCGTTTTAGCTTAAAAATGTTGACGTCGTTCGATTAATTCATTTGCGATCCACTACGAAGTAAGTATTAAAACGCAAATCATTTACGCAACACGTATTTTCGGTGTTTTTAGTTTTTATTTCCCAAATGAGCCGAAATTTAGTACATCTGCGGTATTAAAACTAAAAAGAACGGTATCCAAAATGGTCTGTTCAAATCTGCCGCTCAATTACCTCAATCCTTCAATTAAACATTGTATTCACACCCTTACATAAATGTCCAAACATTTTCAATTCATTACTATCGCGGGCAAGTACTCGGTTCTGACCAAAAACAAAAACCCGCTTTACAAAATGAAAAGCGGGTTTTATAGTTGTAGCCGGGTTGATTACTAAAAACTGCCCCTGAGCGAAACAATAAAATTACGTCCGGGTGCTACAAGGCCCGATGAATAAGGTCGGTA
>CAJXMT010000011.1 GCA_913056155.1 uncultured Cryomorphaceae bacterium | reverse complement strand
GTCGGTAACGCGCGTTGGTGATGTTTTCCACACCGCCACTTACGGTAAGGTGATTACCGATTTGATACAAGGCTTTCAAGTTGAGGGTGTACCACGAAGGCGAGTACGGATTCCCGTTGTCATCGGTAGCGTAAATATGTGTTTTAGAAACCTCTGACACAGGCATGTTTTCAAACGGTACTTCGCCGCTGTAAATTGCATAAGCCTGTAAATCCAGCTTGTTTATCGAGTAGGTAAGGCGTGTTACGCCAAACCACGGCGCGGCATGACGCGAACGGCTGATTGTACCGTCATCCATTTCCTCCTCGCCTTTTTGGTAGTTGTACTTGGAGTGCAATGTGAAGTTTGCCGGGAGGGTGATGTCGATTCCGGCTTGAATGCCATAAACGGTGGCTTGTGCGGCATTTTGTACGGCTTGCACACGGCTGAGCTCGCCATCGTATATGATGCTGTCATTGCCGTTAAGCGAAAAGTCACGCCTCACCAATGCGTTTTCAAGCCAAGTATAATAAGCGGTAACGTCAATTTTTACGAGCTCACCAAACTTTTTGATCACACCCAAATCCACGTTGTAAGCGTATTCCGATGCTAAATCGGGGTTGGGAATCACCACTGCCCCGGGTTCTGAATCAAAAACTTTTCCCGCATCATCTACATTGGGCGCTCGAAAAGCGGTGGAGGCATTTCCGTTTATGATGATGCGATCATCGGGTTTTAGGGTAAAACCCGCGCTGCCCGTTAATGCACCGTTATTGATTTTAGACTCTGAAAACGGGAAATCATAAAATGCATTGCTGAATGTGGAGTTGAGCATTATTTGATTGTAGCGCCCGCCTGCATGGAGAAACAACTTATCACTGATTCTGAATTGATCAGTGATGTAGGCGGCAAGTGATGTCCAACCCGATTGCGGGTAACGAGGTGCCGTTGCTTTCTCTTCGCCCGTATTCAAGTTTAATCGCGTGCCGGTGGAACGCACTTCATTGTGAACGGCTTCAATGCCGTAGTACAAATTGTTGCGCTTGCCGGTGGATTTGCTGAAATCGGCATTTGCTGAGTAGGCATCCACTGCCTCCGTGCGAGTGCGCCGCAGCGGACTGCCAAAAGAACGATCAATGCGGCTTTCTTCAAAAAGTTGGTGTGCCAAGCGTAACGTCATGCGGTCGTACAATTTGTTATTTCCCGAGTGCGTCATATTCAAGTTATTCATCATCCATTTTTGCGGTCCGTAAGCCCATTCTGCAGATCGCAATTCACCGTTTCGCCGCTGAATGAGTCGGTCGTATCGGCTATATTCCGATGTTTCGGAATAATGAAAACCGTACTCAATATCCCAATTCTCGTTGGGTCTGTAACGCACTTTTTGCATCAAGTTGAGTTGCGCATATCCCGTGGGCTTTTGAGTGCGGGGCTCATCATGGGTTACCACGTAATCTTCACCGTCAATGCGACGCACATACTCGTTGCGCAAATACTCTTCGGGTCCGCGGGTTCCCATTTGTAAATCGCCGTAATCGGTATAGGTGGCGCTCGTTACAAAAGCCCACTTTTTGAGTCCGATATTCAAATCGACATGTGCCGTTTTTTCGTTGTTGGCGCTTGAATATCGAGTAACCGCGTTTCCCGTGATCAGAGCAGAATCCGACTCGGAAAACTGCGGTTTGAGGGTTTGAAAACTCATAACACCGCCAATAGCATCGCTGCCGTACATGATGGAACCGGGACCGAATATCACCTCAGCCTCATCCATAGCAAATGCATCTAAGGAGATCACATTTTGCAGGTTTCCGCTGCGAAAAATGGCGGTGTTCATGCGCACACCGTCCACGGCATACAACAATCTATTGGTGGCAAAACCGCGAATCATAGGGCTCCCGCCTCCTTGCTGGCTTTTTTGAATAAATACGTCACCTGAGGTTTCCAGCATATCGGCCGCCGTTTGCGGATTTTGCAACGCCACCTCCTCGCGGCTTATTTTGGACACCCTAACAGGCATGTTTTCAGCGGCTCCCGAACCACGTGTTGCAGCCACAACAAACTCACTCATGTTGAGCTTGGAACGTTCCAATTTGAGTTTAAAATCGGCTTGTTTCAGTTCTTCAAAACTCATGCGAAGGGTTTTAAAACCCAACATGCGAATTTCAATGACGCTTGAACCCTGAAACTTACTGATATCGGCTTGTCCCTTTTTATTGGTTACCGTAAAAACCTGAGGTGATTGACTCGCAAGCGTCACTCCCTCCATTGGTTTTTGGGTTTCGCTATCGGTAATGGTAATGACTTGTGCCGGGGAAATGCACACCGCACCCATTACCATTAATGTAAAAAGTATATATTTCATTATTAATGGTTTAAATCTAAAAATAAGGTTGTGAAATCTATGCACAGGCGATTGTGTTCGAGCATTTTTGTCATGTCGAAAATGTTAGTGCCGGCAAAATATGAAGACTAAAAAGCCGGAGGCTGCCAATGATTATCGAGCTTGTGTTCCTTTACAGCAAATTGATAATGAAAAAAGTGTTTTATGTTTTCGGTCAGAACCGAAAGCCGTTCGATAGCCGGTTCTGACCAATAAAAAGATTTAAAAAGTTGGCCTAGTAGGTTTTGAGAGTCGTTTTTTTGCGGGTGTGATTGACTTAAGTCTGCTACGAGACGATCGAGTTGACGATTGAGAGCGGTTTCTTCTTGGTCCCACCAGCAGTAGAAGTAGGTGGTGTCGTTTTTAGTGAATCGCTCCACGATGTCGTACATCTCGCCGGCGTATTCAAACTCTTTGCTGTGTTTCCAATTGAGGTGTTCGGCTTGTTGCTCGGGCGTGAATTTGAGCAGTACCAGTTCCTCTTTGTCAACCCCCTCGATCATTTTCCGCTTCACGCTTTTGCGCACCATCTTTTTCTCGTACTTCAACCAAGCGTACATAAGCGGGCCGGGCGCCGTAAGGCACAACAGTAAAAAGAGGGATGTGAGTTTTTTACTCATGATAATGGTTGCAAAGTAAGTGAAACTGAGATCAACGGTGCAATTATGAGCTGTTCATTTTTTAAAAGCTTGTTTCAATTCACAAATGCAACTAACCATTAGGTACAAACTGTTAATTTTGAAATGGGCGGTACTTTATCAAGCCGGTGATTTTAAGCCCGATTTAAAAATCAATTTATACAAAGGAAAAGTAGATGATTGAATACAAGTTCATAATAAAGAGAAATTCGAACAAAAGATTTGGAAAGCCTTGTGCAAGAGATACAAGAATAACCGTATTTGATGTACTCGGTTGGTTGGCACCCGGAATGACTTACGAAGCGCTTATTTACGATTTTCCTAAACTGATAATTGATGATATAAAAGCTTGTTTAGCGAATGCAGCGGATAGAGAGCATAAATTGCAACTCGGCTAAAGATTTCGTTTAGGTGACCCGTGCGTCGCAGATGCGGCACTTTTACCCATAAACCTAAAGATTATTAGGATATTATATTAACCTCGCCAAATGTTCATTAAAGAAATATGCGAACGTGTTTGTTGCTGCGAGGCGAAGCTATGGAGTTTCGAATTCCCCGAAACACCAAACTTTGAAATGATTGATAACGAAAAGGGGCCTGTAATTGCGATAACTATGAAGGCTTATTTCATTCCACAATCCTACCCGCCATGCCTTTAAAAATAACCCAATGGAAAGGAGTTACAGCGTACCAATAAATCCTGCCCCACAGCCCTTTGGGTCTAAAAGTAGCGGTTTGTACAAGATGGTGTACACCGTTGTTTTTTTCAATTTGAAATTCGAGCCAAGCTTCACCGGGGAGTTTCATTTCGGCGTAGAGCAAGAGCCGTCCTCTTGCATAATCGGCGTCAAGAACGCGCCAAAAATCCAGAGCATCTCCCGAGGATAGTTTTTCGGGATCTGTTCTCCCGCGTCGCAGGCCTACGCCACCGTTTACTTTATCCAAAAGCCCTCGAATTTGCCATAAAAAGTTGCCGTAATACCAGCCTGTTTTACCGCCAATGCTCCAAATTCTATTTTTTACCTTTTCAACCGAAGATTGAATTTTAACTTTTTGCACATCTCGAAAACAGCCGAATTGCGGTACTTCAATAAACTCGCCTAAATTAAAACTCTCGAGTCCCGATACGGCGGCATCCTTCCAACTGCTCACTACGGAGTTTTGCTCTATTTTAGTAAAGGCAAGCTCAATATTTTTTTTGTAGCTCAACGTTTCTGCATCAATAATTTCGCGAATGCGGTTTTCTTCACAAACCACCTCTACTTTCATACTGTCCACTAAGTTCACGGCTAAGGAATAGGTGGTTGAGGTGACAAAATACAGCCAATAACTCGATAATTTGGGTGTCATTACGGGAACGGAGAATATGGCTCGTTTTAATTCGCGTACCTCGGCATATTGAAGGAGCATTTGTTTGTAAGTGAGTATATCGGGACCACCAATTTGATAGTTGTTGCCTCGCGTTTCGGGCTTTTCGATTACACCGGTGAGGTATTGCAGGGCAGTTCTGATTCCTATGGGTTGGCATTTGGTTTCCAACCAACGGGGCGCTACCATTACGGGAAGTTTTTCCACTAAATCTCTGATGATCTCAAAGGAAGCGCTCCCGCTGCCCACGATGATACCGGCCTGTAATTCGGTAAGCGGTACTCGGCTCTGACCAAGAATAGCACCTGTATTTTGCCTGGATTTGAGGTGTTTTGACAGTTTTTCTTGATTAGTAAGTCCACTCAAATAAACAATTTGCTTGCAAGATGTTGTGTCTATAAACTTTACAAAATTCTCAGCACAAAGTGCTTCTTTTTTATCAAAATCACCGAATCCGGAGCTCATGGAATGAATCAAATAATAAGCAACATCTACATCGGGAATGAACCCGTTATAATCTTCAATAAAATCGTGCTCCAATACCTTTACTTGATCGCTGTAATTTTGAGGTATTTGAAAACGTGCGGCATCCCGCACTACTGCAATTATTTCGTGACCCCGACTCAATAATTGGGGCAGTAACCTTTTGCCTATGTAGCCCGTGGCGCCGGTGAGTAGTATTTTCATTGTTACAATGGTACAAAATTAAGGGGTTATAGTTTTGACCGGCGCGTAAATATATTTTCATATAATGAAGCCCTCGGGATATTGAAAACCGTTATTATTCCGCAATTTTGTAGCATGAATTATTTGTCTGTTGAAGAGGTCAGCAAGCGTTACGGCGAAAAAGTACTTTTTGAAAATATCACTTTCGGCATTTCCAAGGGTCAAAAAGTGGCATTGGTAGCGCGAAACGGCACCGGGAAATCAAGTTTGATGCGCATTATTGCCGGATTGGATACGGCAGATGCCGGCAGTGTGGTTTTTCGCAGTGAAATAACGCCCGGCTTTTTGGAGCAAGACCCGCAATTTGATCATTCCAAAACCGTATTGGAAACTGTTTTTACCGGCGACTCACCCGAAATTCAGGCCGTAAAAGATTATCAAAACGCATTAAAAACTAACGATGAAGAGCGCATTCAAGAGGCTTTTGAAAAAGTGGACAGACTCAACGCTTGGGATTTTGAGGTGAGGGCCAAACAAATTATTGATAAACTCAATACCGGTAGTTTGCATCAACCGGTGGGCGAATTATCGGGCGGGCAGGTAAAGCGATTGGCATTGGCGCATTTGTTAATTTCAGAACCCGATTTACTCATTCTCGATGAGCCTACCAATCATTTGGATTTAAGCATGATTGAGTGGCTGGAGGAATACCTGAGCCAAAGCAGCGTAACCCTGTTTATGGTTACGCACGACCGCTATTTTTTAGACCGAGTGTGCAACGAAATCCTCGAGTTAGATGAAGGTATTTTGCATAAATACAAAGGCAATTACGCCTACTTTTTAGAAAAGCGTGATGCGCGCATGCAAAACCTGGCAGCCGAAACAGAAAAGAATAAAAACCTCTTGCGCAAAGAGATGGAATGGCTTCGCCGGCAGCCCAAGGCGCGCGGCACAAAATCCAAAGCGCGTATTGATGCCGTTGGAGATATCGCCCAAAAAGCTTCCCGAAAAGTAAATGAAGAAAGGCCCGAGTTTGATACCATCATGCAGCGCTTGGGCAGTAAAATATTGGAACTCCACAACGTAGTAAAAGCCTTTGACGGTAAAACGCTTATTAACGGCTTGGATCATAAATTTCAGGCCGGCGAAAAAATCGGTATTGTGGGACCTAACGGAGCCGGAAAGTCCACCCTACTCAAAATGATTCTGGGTGAGGAAAATGTGAGCGGCGGCAAAATCGTTACGGGTGATACAGTTGTGTTTGGTTATTACGGCCAGTCGGGTATCCACTTTAAAAAAGAGGAACGCGTTATTGAGGCCGTAACCCGCATTGCCGAGTTTATACCCACAAAAAAAGGGCATGATATCAGCGCGGCTGATTTGTTGGAGCGTTTTCTTTTTCCCAAAAATATGCACTATCAACTCATTGAAAAGCTCAGCGGCGGTGAAAAGCGCCGGCTTTACTTGTTGCAGGTGCTCATGAAAAACCCCAACTTCCTTATATTGGATGAGCCCACCAACGATTTGGACATCCTCACCCTTAATGTATTGGAAAATTATTTGGCCGAGTTCAAAGGCTGCGTGTTCATCGTGTCGCACGATCGCTATTTTATGGATAAAATCGTGGATTCGCTGTTTGTTTTTCAACCCGGTGGCCGTATTCGCAACTTCCCGGGTAATTACAGTCAGTACCGTCAAGCACGTATAGCGGAAAACCGCTTGGAGAAGAAAAAAGACAAGGAAAAGCAAACGCAATCTCTTGGTCAGAACCCCAAAAAACCCGAGCAGCCCAAAAAGAAGTTGAGCTATAAAGAACAGCGCGAGTACCAACAACTGGAAAAAGATATTGAGCGCTTGGAAAAAGAAAAGTCAGAACTCACTGAGATGATGAGCACTTCATCAACAGATGCCGAAAAGCTTCAAAAAGCCGGAAAGCGAATGGGGGAAATTGTAGCATTATTGGAAGAAAAAGAAATGCGCTGGTTGGAATTGGCGGAGTTTGTATAATTTATTTACAAATTAACCATATGCTAAACAGCAACTTAAACCCTTATTGAAAAATAACTTGAACCCCTACCCAACCCAACCGCCAAAACGTGCGTGTATGCTGTTGAATTTCTCATAGGTAGTTTTAGGATTAACTTGTTAACGACAAAAAAGGCAATCGATATTTCGGTTGCCTTTTTGTTTTAAACTACACTTTCCAAGTAGTCTTTACATATTGAAATGCGGTTTGCGTTTCCACTCTCGGGCTAAATGGAAATTGTTTCAAAACGGGAATAATTTTCCTGTTTTAAAACCAAAACTGCTTCAGTTACACCTCTCGAAAATTTTGTAAAACTTTCTTTTCTCGGTAGAACATTTTTTGTTGATAAAAAGCCAAAACAAGCAGTGTTTTTTATTCCGGTAATTTACGCTTTATACTTTTAAATAGTCGTTTATCCCTAAAGTGGGAAAGGCTGTTTATTACTTGTTTGTAAGTTGGGACAACAAACATCGGCTTTGGCACGAAAAGTCGGAGTTTGGGGAATAAATCTTGATAGGGGGCGGTACAATGTATCATGTTCTAACAAGATTAATAATGAGAAAAAATTACATTTTACTATTCGCCTTTAACTTGATTTTTACCTGTACCTACGCAGTACAATACCACACCATTTCGGGTGGAGGTAATCCCAATTGGAGTAACACCGCAGGTGGTGCTCATTGTAATTGTTCCCCGCAAAACTGGCCGGCCAATGACACCTTGGTTCTTCATCACAATGTAAATCGCAATTTCAATACCACAAATTGGGGAAGTTCAGGGCGTATCGTTATTGAGAACGGCGGCGTATTGAACATAACCGGGAACAATCGCACTACTGCATTAGGGGGGAACGAAAGTTTTGTCATCAAAAGCGGCGGTGAACTATCCGTAGGAAACAATTTCTCTATTAATCTGAATTCAGGAAATCCCTATTTTGAAATTGAACAAGGCGGAATAATCACGGCCGGAAACAACCTGAGTATTACTGTGAATGACGGTGAATTTATCGGCAACGGCAATTTAGAAGCTAATGACTTAAGTATTACCCTCAACAATTCTACTACCCACTTGGAAGTAAACGGTAACTGGGACATTCAAAACGCATTGAATTTAACGATGTGGGGGTCAAGCACAGATGAAACCTTTGAAGTGAATGGATTAATAACCTCAGGCAATATTAGCGGCACAAATCAAACCAACATTACGGGAACGGGAGCTATAGTTTACAATACGGGAAGCATTAATAATACAGGAGCTATAAACGGTTGCACATCTTGTAATACAAATAGCCCCGTGTATTTAGCCGGTAAATCTCCTTCGGGTGAGTTGTCGGACGTGACCCTTTGGGACGGCTCAACATGGAGCAACGGTACACCTACTTCTCAACTAAATGCAGTTGTATTTGGGGAGTTTACCGTGAACAACTCGATAACAGCTAAATCATTGGCTGTTGGATCAGGCGCAGTATTAATTATTGAAACAGGAGAATACTTTGAGGTTGCTGAGCATATTGACAATAACGGTACTATACATGTCGAAAATCAAGGAGCACTTGTACAAACCGGCACGGCAACCAACACCGGTGACGGCACCTACATAATTGAAAAATCGGGCTTTTCTGCAAGTGCTAATCATTTTAATGTATGGGCTTCACCGATGCCCGGACAGCAAATCACCAATGTGTTTGATCGCGCTAACTTGTATGATATTTTTGTGTTTGATGCACAAAACCAACAGTGGAAATACGACTACGGAACGTTAACGCCCTCCAACAACACCGGTCAATCGTTCCAATTTTCAAATTCAGATTTAATTGCAGGAGCTGACGGAATTATGAATTCCGGGACAGGTTATTTTATTCCGGGAAATGCCGTTAAACCCGCACGAGTATTTCAGGGCAACAGCGTGCATAACGGCGACATTTCCGTATCGGTTTACGCTCCCGGTACAACCACCGGTTCTTGGTCGGGTACAGATTGGAATTTAATCGGGAATCCCTATCCGTCCGGCATATCGGTTTCTGATTTTATCAATCAAAACACAGGTGTTATAACTAACTGTGTGTATTTGTATAATAATGCAGACGGCTCTTATTTTAGTTGCAACAATTTCGATGATTCCACACTCGTTGCCGGTCAAGGCTTTTGGGTTCAAGCCACGGGTGCCGGAACGGTTGAGTTTAACAATGCCATGCGCGAATTTGATCCTAACGCTATATTCAGATCCGGGTCTGTTTACGCTCCCGCAGCTTATTTAAATCTGAATACGGGTGCTTTTACAGATCAACTGCGGGTTTATATCAGTGATTTGGCTGATGATGGTCTCGACAATCTTTTTGATGCTTCTAAAATGCAAAATCCCGGCGGCACTAACTTTTACAGTTTAATCGACTCCGGTCAATTTGTTTTTCAATCGGTAACACCGCCGAGTATTGTTGAGGACAAGCGAATTGCGTTGGCAGTGGAATACCCATCAGATACCACACTGACAATTTCCACAGACTCCGTTACTTCCGATTCGCCATACCGCTTCTTTTTGCACGATAAAAAACAATCGAAACTCACGGCGTTGAAAAAGGGCGTTGAGGTTGAATTTGATTACGATTCGGGTTCTAACCAATACCGTTTTGAATTGGTGGTGAAATTGAAAGAAAACGATAACCGGCCTGAAGCTGCCGACGAGGGTTTAAACCCTCAGGTAATTTCGTCAACCGGCCGTTTTGAGCTGTTGAATACCACTCCGGAACACATAAATCGCGTAAATGTGTATGATCTCAGCGGTCGCGAGTTGACTCAACTGCGCAATATTGAACCCGGCAGTTTGGAGCCGTCTCCCGCTTTAAAAAACGGGGTTTACATAGTGAGTTTTGAGTATGAAAACGGAAGAGTAGAAGCTCAAAAGATTTTGGTGAGGTAGAAAAATTAATGAAATGTTATTCATCACTTTATATTAGGAAATTAAAAGCCAACATTAAACTCGTTAGAGTATTGCCAAACCCTTTCATTTGATATATTTGCGCTATAGTAAAATTTTGATTGGTAATTTTAACTTAATCCCATCAATTTAATTTTAGCCCAAAACAAAGGAGTTGTAATGATGGAATCGAAGAATGAGAATGAAAGATTGGCAGAATTATACGAGTATCAGATATTAAATGCAAACAGTGAAAAGGAATTAGATGAATTATCTGAGATCGCTTCACTCGTGTGCGACACGCCCATTTCTTTAGTGACTTTGATTGATAAAGATAAACAGTGGTACAAAGCTGTAAATGGCATAGAGAAAGGTTCAACAGCTCGAAAAGACTCTTTTTGTCAACATGCTCTTCACAACCCCGGCGAGGTGCTTGTTGTGAACGACACGTTAAAAGACAATCGTTTTATTGATGCCCCTGCCGTTAGAGAGCAACCTAATGTGCGATTCTACGCAGGAGCCCCATTGGTTACGCCGAAAAATAACGTTTTGGGTACATTATGTGTTGTGGATACGGAGCCCAAGCATATTACCAATCAACAAAAGAGAGCACTGAAACTATTGGCAAAAAAAGCGATGGATTATTTGAATTCCAGAAGATTGTTGTTGAAACAGCAAGATAGAATCGAGTTTAATGCAAAAAAATTAAAGAAGTTAACGGATCAAGTCCCGGGATTAATTTGTCAACTCAGGATGATTCATGAAAGAAAAATCAGGTTTACTTTCATCAGTAAAGGGATTGAACAAATCAACAAAAAACTAAATCCGGATGAGGTAAAATTAAACCCAAAAAACCTTATAGACCTTGTGCATCCTCGGGATAAGTTTGCGCTCATAAAAAGTTTAAAAAAATCGTATTCGGAACTTTCTGAATGGACATCCGAGTTCCGTATATTTAATGAAGAAGGTACTTTTAACTATTATGCCGCAAGTGCTATTCCCGAGAAAATTGATGAGAAGACTGTTGTTTATTACGGTTTTATTACAAATGTTACCGATCGAGTAGAATACGAAAGGGCAATGGAACAAATTTCTTTTGATATTTCACATGTTCTCAGACGGCCCGTTACCTCATTATTGGGTTTAATCAATCTTATTGAGAATGAAGAGCCCGATATTGAGCGTTTAAAAGCCTATAACATTCACATCAAAACTGTATCGAAAGAGCTTGATTTGTTTACACGCAAGTTGACAAAAACATATAGTTTAAAGAGAAATATGAATTTTGATTTTAAATGGGACAGAACGAAATTAAACAACCTTTATACTTGATAGTAAGCTTATAATGAACTAGCACAACGAAGTTTTTTGCTTTATTGAGTGCCATTTCTATTTTTCTTTTCAGTGTAAAAAACCACTGACGGAAATAAAATACCCATTAGAAACTTCGCATGTTTTTGATTATTCACCTTACCGCTCATTTTTACGCAGTAAAAAGTGTCAAAGCGCACAGAGTTGATAAAAGGTGTTGTAGAGGAATTTTATTACGAGTCGGGTTTTATCCTCTTTCGCTTTGAATTGGTGTTGAAATGGAAATAAAACAACATCGGGCCTGAAGATCCCGTCAAAAGTTTAAATCCTCAGGTAATTTCATCAAACAGCCTGCTTGAGATGCTCAATACCGCTGAGCAGCGCATAAATCGAGCTCATTTTCATTACTGAATAGGCTCAGGATCTTATGCCGGCCTTCATAAAAAACTCCTTTCTCATCAACAGAAAAAACCAAGGTTGTTTGAAATTTCAAGAGATCCATCATATGCAGTTCCTCCACGTGTCATTATCTACACACATTTACCTTTCATTAATTTGGTTGTATTTTCGTTTTTCGAATTTATTTATCAAAAAAATGCTTGAAGTGTAAATATAAAACTCTTTTTCAGTAAGGCAGGAATTAGCTTGTATAGCTTCACCCTGAAAAACATAAACAGTATTTTGAATCTGATTATGAAAGAGATCAACTCCTACTCTGCGCTGAAATGAAACTTCCCGGTAAAACTCGGCTCGAATTTCAAATTAAAAAAACAACACAAAACCGTATCTCGTAAAAACGACTACTTTCAGCCCAAAAAACCATAGGTCCGGACTTTTTGGTGCGCGGTAACCCTATTTATGGAATTACTTTTAAAGGTATGGCCGGGCACACTGCAGAAGCATTAATTGTTAAAATTAATTTATTTTCTCTTATTAAAAACGCTTCATATAAATAAAGTGTATTTTGATTTCCATACCTTTCAGCAGATATTTGAACCCTGCGTTAAATCGCAACCTATTTTAGTTTTATAGACGCATCAGGCGTATTTAGAAGTATATTTGCCATGAAATTTTGAAATGGAGAATCAACCCGAAAAGCGGATTATATCTCCGGTTAACAATGTTCTAAAGCTTTAAATTATTAACTTTTTTAAGTAAATTTTACCTTACAAAACAGGGTGATCCCTGTTACACTCATTACAGACACCCCTGATTCTGCATAAGCTGCACTCTCTTCCTTTCCACCTATCACACTATCCACTAAAGGCTTTTGCAGTAACGGATTCTGATTAAAAATAAAACATTCACTCTTCTTATATAAATAACTACATGAATAAATTCAGTATTCTTTTTGCCGTATTCACGCTCACCGGTTTAGGGGTGAGTCGCGCTCAAACTGTTCCGCAAGAAATCATTTTTCCCGGTTTAAACGGAAATGTATTACTCGATAGTTTAGCGCATAAATACAAACCTGCCTCAGTGCTCAATTACAATGATGCCAGAGACATCATGTTTGCCAAAATCTACAACCAAAGCGGTATAAACATTTGTGCATACACCGGAGATACCATCGCTATTCCCTTTGCACACCCCAATCCGCGAACTATTGCCAACGCACATGTTCCCAATTGGAATACCGAGCACATTTATCCGCAATCAAAAGGCGCCGGCTCCGGTAATGCCAACAGCGACTTACACCACTTAGTGCCCGTTCGTGCAGATGTGAATAGCTCGAGAGGAAACTCGGCTTTCGGCTTTGTTGAAAACCAAAATGCAACCAATTGGTGGAGTTATAACGGCAGTACAACCACAGCGCCAAGCGGGAATTCAAGCCTGTGGAGTAAAGCTATGGGCAGTTCCACATTTGAACCGCGTGACGCCGTAAAAGGCGATATAGCAAGAGCTGTTTTCTACTTTTTTACCGTTTATAACACAGAAGCCATAACAGCCGATCCCGATTTTTTCCGCACGCAGTACAAAGACTTAAAAGCCTTTCATGAAATGGATCCGCCGGATATGCTTGAATCGCAGCGCAACGACTTAAAAGCCGCGGTTCAAGACGGGAAAGTAAACCCCTTTATTCTCGATACCACACTTGTTAGGCGGGCCTTTTTCGAAAACTACACTTATCCGGATTCTACTGAAGAAAACGCCGACTATTACATCGATTTTGAGGACATTTTTAAAGCCGGATATGCGGGTGGCTTTGTCACCATTAAAAACATCACTTGGAAATTTGATAACTTTTTAATCGGAACCGCTGAAAATGACGTCAAAATAGATTTAAGAGCTGCTCGCGGCAGGCACCAAGATGCGCAACCCGCTATCCTGGAAATGCAAGACGACCTGACCGGCGGTTTGGGCGAGTTGAGCTTTTCATTTGCCCGCTCCAACTTCACCGGCGACCGCATTCCGGAGGCCGTTCAACTTGCAGTGGAATACAGTTTAAACCAAGGTGAAAGCTGGATAGAAGCCGGCGACATGATTCAAACAGACAGCATTGATGAAATGACGCTTTTTAAAGCCGAAATCAACCGTGCCGGTGCATATAGAATTCGTATCAAGTCAATCAGCGGCGGTGACGGCAGGCGTTTTAATGTCGATAACTTGTTATTGACGCCCTTTGATACAACCGTAATTTCCGGCATTTTACCCGCCGGTGATCAAACAAGCAACATCCCGATTTTGCAACAAAACTACCCCAATCCGGCCAATCATCAAACCACCATTGCATACGCTTTAACAAGTTCGGCACACGTCACTCTCGAAATTTACAATATGGCAGGGCAACGCATCAAAACGGTTCAAAACAACCGGTATCCCGCAGGCCGGCATGAAGTTGTTTTGAACACTTCAGACTACCCCGCCGGCATTTACATCTACCGGCTCACTACGCCGACAGGGCGTTTTACTAAAAAAATGAATGTTATACATTAAACAAAAAAGCCCGAGCATTAAACTCGGGCTTTTGTTTTCGGTTCTGACCAAAAAGATTAATCCTCTTCAGCTATAAATGAACCACTGATGTTTGCCGTAAGCGTGTCTCCGCCGTCAAAAGGCTCATATTTCACTTCCACATCAAAATTGCCGTGAATGTGGCTTGCACTAACCTCAGTAATTTCAACTGAGCCGGAAGTGCCTAAAAACATATTATTACCGTTGGAATAAGTTACAGCAACCTCATCAGTACCTAAATCATCATTTATAATTGCCCCGGTAATTTCGCTAAACGTCCTCTCTTCAACCGGATCATTAAAAGTAAGAGATACACTGTTTAGGCCCCCTGTAAAAGAAGTCATCATAACACTTATAAAGCCATCATCATCCTCGAAATAAGAGAAACCCTCACGCGAATCTGTATCATCTCCTGTTACATCATACTCGTACATGGCCGTTGTGCCGGATCCACCGCCGTTGTTGTTATTATTGTTATCGCCGTTGTCATCATCATCACTGCTGCAAGCGGTTATTGACATGGCTCCCGCAGCTAAAAACATTAAAAAAACCTTTTTCATCATGTTGTATTGTTTTAAATTAAAGTACAAACATAATATAATTTTTCACTCTTGGTCGAAGTCCAAAATATACAGCTGAAAAACAACTTGAAACAAAAACAAATTCATGTTCCTAAACTATAACTAAATTTGCATCATTCCAAAAAATAAAATGACGAACAAACTAATTGCATTTTTTGCGCCTATTTTATTAATAACAAGTTGTATAGGTGACGATTTACAAAACCTGAAAACAACAAATTGGTCACCTGAGGTTGCCGTGCCTTTGGTTTACTCCAATCTGACCGTACGGGATATTTTGGATGAAACCGAAACTGAAATTATTGTGGTTGACGAAAATACTCGGCAAATTGCCCTGGTTTACAACGATGAACTTGTGTCCATAGCAGCAAACGATTTATTGGCCCTTCCCGAGTTTAATGTAGAGCAATCCATTAATTTTACACAGGTTCAAATTGATGCCCTGATCCAAAACGACAACTACACGCTCAACAACACACAGCAAGCCGATTTTAGCAATGAAACCGATATGGAGCTGGAATCCATCACTTTTAAAGAGGGAATTATTGAAATTGAAATCACCTCAGATATTGACGTATCGGGTACTTTAGAAATTGAATTGCCCGATTTTATGCGCAACGGTCAACCCTTAAAACGCAGTGTTCCGGTGCAATACTCAAGCGGCCAAACCGTCATAACCGAACAAATAAACCTCAACAACTACCGCGTAGATTTAGCAAGCGGTGCACAAGGTTATAACCAATTTGGCATTGAATATACCTTTCGTGCCGATTATGAAGGGCAAAACGTAAGTGTTGCCGATTTGCTGAACATCAAAAACACGTTTAAGCAACTGCGATTTTTACGGCTATACGGTAATATAGGTAAAATTGAATTATTTGACGACTCCGGCGAAATCATATTGGATGTTTTCAACAACAGCGAGGGCGGCTTTTTTCAACTCACCAATCCGCAAGTAATACTTACTGTTAACAACAGCTTTGGCGTACCTGTTGATGTAGAAATTGAACAATTCACCTCAACCAACAATCGCACGAGAATCACTCAAAACCTGCTACTCACCAACTTCACCAACCCGTTTGGAATTGCCTCCCCAAAAATTGGCGATGAAGGTGAAACGGCACAAACCACCCTGGAGATAAACCCCGGCAACAGCAACATTGGTGACATAATACAACCCGCGCCGCAAACGCTCAACTACGCCGTAAACTCCATTTCAAATCCGGGCAGCAGCACCTCCCCCGTTAACCTGCCCAATTTTGTAACCAACCTGAGCGAAATTTCGCTGGAAACCGAAGTTATTTTACCGCTTGAAGGTTTAGCACACAGTTTTATATTGGCAGATACACTCGATTTTAATTTGGGCAACGACTTGAATCAAATTGATTCCTTCAGCTTGCGATTGGCCGTAAACAACGGTTTCCCGCTGGGAACAAAAGTGCAGCTCTACTTTTTAAATGAACTTTTTGAACCGGTAGATTCGCTCTTCAACGGCTCAACACCCATTTTTAATCCGGCACAAATTAACGGCGACGGCATTGTAACAAATCCGGCCCAAACCACAACGGATATAGGTTACGGCGCCGCAAAAACCAACAACATTCAAAATGCACAATACATTGCCATTAGAGCCGAGCTGGAAACCCGAGACGGTAAACAGGGTCAAATCGTCAAAATCTTAGACACCTACAACATTGAGGTTCAATTGGGCATGTACATTACCGCCAAAGTGGACGAACAACTGTAAAAACTCACACATGAATAAAATCCAGCTTATCGTTACGGTTGCAATTGTGAGTTTTGGGATTGCTCACGCCCGGGCACAAGGCGGCTACACCCTGTACAACATGCAAAACGTGCATCAAAAAGCCTACTTAAATCCGGCCATTGATCCCGATGTCAATTTCTTCGTGGGCATACCGGCGCTATCCGGAGTTTACGGCGGTTTTGAAAACAACGCCGCCCCTTATTCAGAGGCCATAAGTCACGACAATGAGGGCAACGCCCTGTTGGATGTAGGCTACATTGCCGAAAACTCCAAACCCGACAATTATTTTGCACTGGATTTGAGTGTTGACCTATTAAACTTTGGTTTCAGAGCCGGTAAAAACATGCTTTACTTTCATGCTCGCGAAGTGATTACCACCGATTTTTCTTATCCCCAAAACTTTATCAAACTATTGGCATACGGCAATGCACCCTATGCCGGTGAGCGATTGGCCATGGATAATTTTGCGTATAATTTCACCTCATATCGCGAATATGCAGCGGGCTGGTCGCGCAGTATTAACGACAAATTACAACTCGGGGCGCGCATTAAATTCCTTACCGGGCTTGAAAACATACGTACCGTAAACTCCACTTTAGGCCTGACCACCAACCCTGATAATTACCACCTTACCGTTGACGGCTCGTTTGATGTACGCTCCTCGGGAATTAATCAATTACTCAACACTGAGTTTAAATGGCAGGAACGCCTTTTTACCGGTCAGAACCGAGGGGCCGGCATAGATTTAGGAGCACATTACAAAGCAACCGATAAGTGGACCTTCAGCGCCTCTGTTACCGATTTGGGATTTATCAGGTGGTCGCGGGACATAAAAAGCTACAACATGAACGATACCTCTTTTACTTTTAGAGGCCTCAACCTCAACGAGCTTGTTGACGACGGTGAGGGTTCAACCTTTAACCGACTTGCAGACAGTTTGGAAAACACCTTTGCCGTAAATGAAGACAGCTCAAGCTATACCTCATACCTCAGCTCCCGCTTTTTTTTACAAGCGCGCTACACCCTCACAAAAAACCACAGCTTATCGCTACTCACCCACGGCACTTTTATAAATAAAAAACTAAACCCGGCATTTTCACTGGCTTGGAACGGACAATTTGGTACAGTTTTGGGTGCAACCTTGAGCTATAATGCTTACGGCAGAAATTTTACCAATATTGGAGCCGGCATCACCCTGCGTTTGGGCCCGGCTCAACTTTACGCCGTTACCGATAATGTATTGGGCTTCAGCGGCACCTCATACAGTAAAAACCGCCACTTTAGAGCCGGCGTAAATTTAGTTTTCGGTCGTAAACCCGAAGTTGAGGGCGGTTCTGATTAAAAAGATTAATACTATGAAAAAACTCACTTTGAATATTTTACTTCTCCCCGCCGTTATGATTCTCACAAGCTGTGCCGAAGATCCCACGGCATGTTTTACGCATGAGGTAAGCGATACGGGCGATTTAAAGTTAAACAGCTCCTGTTCTGAAAATGTTGAAAGCAACAAATGGTACATTACCTCTTCTCAATTCCCCTCTATTTCTGAACCCACAAAAACATCAGAGGAAAGGAATCCTGCGTTTCAACTCATTCTGCCGGGAGAAAGTACCGTATCACTGGTTATTGTAAATCATTATAAACAAGATAGTATTGCCGAAATCATCGATGTTCCCGAATATTGTGTGATTTGCGAAGATTACAACCAATGTGCGGGCTATTTTAAAGTGGATGCCGAAAATCGTGCGGCTTTTTTAAACGGTACAGATGATTTTGATAGTTGCGTTGTAGAAGTTAAACAATAATATTTAGGGTGGGGAATTTGTATAATGAGTTGGCGAAATTTGTCTGCAAGTAGTTTTATCCGGCTCTGACCAAAAAATAACTTAACCGGTTTTCCGTTATAACGCTATGAAAAAAGTGTGTTTGCCATTATTTTCGTTTTTATTTTTGGTTGCACAACCTCCAACGCACAAACTACCGCAAAGGATACCGAACAAAAAACCGGACTGAAACTGAGTGGTGTGAATTTGATGTTGATGCCGCCTTACATCAGCAGTGGAGATTTTTCCTTGCAGCGCATGAGAGCATTAGCGCCCGAGTCTGAATTACTGCACCGGGATTTATCAGGCTTTGAACCCGGATATCCTTTTACGGAAGCCGGTTACACAAAAGTACCGGCCATTTCTATTTTGTTGAATGTGAACATTCATTCCAAAAACAATTTGATTCAAAAATTACGACCTGAAATCAGGGTGGGTTTGGGTTACAGAAACAGTCAATTAATAGGCGGGGGTTTATAGCGCGAGGACACATACAGCACACAATCAGATGACGGGACTCCGTTAGATTCAATAAGAAAACAACATTTGGGTTTTAATAATGTGGCGCGCATGGTCAACGGTCATTTGTCGTTTTTGGTAAAAAGTAATCCCGAAAGGCGGTTTAGCATATACGGTGGTGTGGGATTTGAAGGAGGTGTTTCTCTTAAAAGTACAAACAAAGTGCTTTAATTTTCAGGCAGTAAATTGAACGACGACGACGGATTATTTCAAGTTTTTGAACCCGATATTGAACGGGAATCGCATAGTACCGGCACTTCCTATTTATACTCGATTTTTATGCCGGTGGGCATTAATTTGCGCTTTTCTAAAAAACATACATTTTTTAGCCGATTAAACTACTTTGTGGAGCTCAGGTGGGTGTACAATCGGGTTGTTTTAGACGGTCTTGACGAAACGTTAAGTCAAAGTCCAAACCCTTCAGGACTTCAACTAAAGGGCGGTTTTGGATTTAAATACAACCTTTAATTTTTTGCACAAAAAAACCCCGAGATTTTTCCCGAGGTTTTTTGATTAACTATAAAAACATTAAGAGGTGGATAGCGTGTTATCCATGAAAACACTGCGTTATTGGAGGATGACTTTTTTAATTTCAGTACCTGCTTTAGTATCAGTTTTAATCAAGTAAACGCCTTTTGTTTGTGATGATAAATCTACCTCAAACCGAGATTGATTTACTTGTTGCCAAACAGCTCTACCCTGCAAATCATACACTGTAAGTTTATTGATTGTATCCCCGTTTTCGGTTCTGACCATAAAAATACCGGTTGAAGGGTTGGGATAAACTTGAGTATTTACAGCCTGTACAGGTGCATCTCGTGTAGATACTCCATCGCCGTATCCGTTGCCTTTGAGTGTGATGTTATCATAGCGGTTATTGCCGTTATCTTGTTCGGTATTGCCTTCCCAAGTGATACGAATCATGAAATCGGGGTTGTCATTCACGGCGGAAATGTCTTCAAAATTTACGAGTACATGTTCATAATTTTCGGTGATCGTAAATTCGTTAACGGGCAAGCCGGATGTGGTATATGTTGAGCCGCCGTCTGTACTGTATTCAATGATGTTTTTCAACATGCCGCTGCCTGAGCGATGCACGGCGTACTCAAAGCGCAGATTGTCACACCCTTCCGTGTTTAAATTGAAAATGAGTGCTCTGTCTTCACTCCGGTTTCTTACGCGAGCGGCAATTCCTTCACTTTCGCCCATGTGCAAGTTTATGTCGGAACCGGGGTCGTAATCATCAATATCTCGGTTGCTCGACCCTTCGTAACTCATAAACGCCGCGCTGCCTTGAATGGCCGAATAATCGGCTTGAATGGTTTTTACATCTTCAGGAGCTTCTAATGTGTTGAAGTGCCAATAGTAAATCAAATCGTCGTATTCGGCCGGTTCAGTTACCTTGATTAATGCCGAATCGGTAAATCCGCCGTCGTTTGTAGTCACCACTACATGCGCTTGACCCACACTAATTGCTTCAATGCCACCGTTGTTATCAACGGTAACAACCGATGCATCTGTTGAGCTCCAAGTTACTGTTGTGTCAGCAGCACTTGCGGGAATAATTTCATAAGTAAGTGAAAAAGTTTCCGTAACCAACAAATCTACATCTTTAGGTATAACGGCAACGGCGCTCACGGGGGTTACTGCGGCCATAGGAGTGCCTTCCAGTACAACATTATCAAAACGATTATTGCCGTTTGAGGCGGTGTTTTGCTCAAAAAACAGAATTTTAATTCCAAAATCGGGATTGTCGTTTGCTGCGGTTAGGGATGTGAAATCAAATTGAATTAATTCATAATCTGTTTTCACCTCAACAGTATCACCAAACGGGGTATATGTTGAACCGTCTGTAGTGGTATAAATCACTTGTTTCAACATTCCGCTGCCGGATCTTTCTGTTGCGTAACTCAACTCTAAATCTTCATACCCGGTTGAGGGTAATTCAATAACAAGTTCCATACTATCTGAAGGGTTTCTGGGTCGAATTCCTCTGCCGTCGGGCTCGCCGAATCTCGCATTGATGCTTGATCCGCCCACATCATCCATTCGGCTCAATTGAGAGAGTCCCGAATAAGCCTCGCGGTAGGTGATTGAGGGGGCGCCGGTATGTAATGTGAAATCTGCTTGAACGCTGTAAAGCGAATCATCATCTGCCGAATTAAAGTGCCAGTAGTGTAAAACATCCTGTGACATTCCGGTTATTGAAATCACAAAAGAAAGAATAAATAGTACTTGATTTTTCATGAGAATTAGTTTTTTTGATTGTGGTGCAAATAAAATCAATTACCATATAACCAATGTTTACAGTGTGTTATAATAACGTTGCTAATAACCTCTACTGTCTTAACGCAGAGTTTGTTTCGGGTAAAGACTTACAAAGTGGACTGAGGATATCGAAATTTCTAAGTTGCGGAAAACCGTACGATCAGCAAGTCGTGTAATGCTTGATTCAAAAAACATAACGGGTATGAAAAATCAATCTCATATCTAATTATCTTTTATAATGGTACAATATTGGGTTTGCGGCATTATCAATTTCCGTAATGGTAAAATACCCGCTTCCCTCGGCGTTCCAACCTAATGACTCTCCTTGCACTTCGGGAATATATTCGGGCTTTTGCGGCACTTGTTTAAACATGGTTTTTACCGGGTCATTGTCTTCTACCGTCCAGTGGTAAATGGCGCCGTAATCTTTGATTAAAATTTCGTTTCCGTCGGGTGAAATATCCCCGCCCACTATTGATTTAAACGGCAAGTAACCGTTAAATTCAATATCGGCGTATCCTTCAGCAGCTTGCGGATAGGGAAGTGTGTACACGTGAACACGAGCCTCCCTTTTGGTAACTACAATTAAATCTTTGGTTCTTTTATCTAACAAAAGTGTTTCGGCATCTCGCGGACCGTCGGGATATTGATAGGTAATGGTTTCAATATCATTCACCGTCATTTTAAACGGGTTGTCGTAATCAGCCGCCGGTAAATCGGGTTCCGGGAAACGGTAAATTCGCACTTCTTCACGTACCGATTTGTTATCTCCAAAATCGGCAACGTAAATATAATCAACACCGTCAACAGGTCCCGGTCCAATGGCAATGTCTTCCCAATCGCGATTAATGGTACCGGTCAACACCAACTCACCCAATAAACGACCTTCATAATCATACACAAAAACCACAATTCGGTTGCTCGAATCCTCATGCATGTAAACCACTTTTTTGTTTTTTCTCCCTGAAACCACACCTGATATTTCATATTGAATAGGCGCAATTATATTGGAATCGTACAAACTAAAATCGGTCATTTCAACAGGTTCAAAACGGTCATAAACCGCTTCGTAAAAGCCGGTTTCATCATTTCCGTTATTACCGCTTCCGTTAGGCTCGGGGTTTTCATCATCACTCCCGCAAGAGGCTACCAATAGGGCACAAGACAGTGCCCAAAACAACGTTTTAATCATTTTTTCGTTTTACACTAAGTGCCGCGGGCGTTTTAATCAGCCAGAGGTAAGTTTTTACATTTGTTTCAGTCACCGTTTCTAAATCATCACTTAACCTAACACCGTAATCGTTGTCATTCATCACAGCAATGGTAGTGTCGTTTACAATGGTTAAACCTTCAGCTTTGCCGTGTTCTTTGGTGAAGCCGTTTTGCGTTAAATCCACCAAATGCGTTTTTGTAACGGTTTTCACTCCGTGGTTTTGAGCGTTTTCGGCATATAAAAATTGCTCGGGCGTTTTACCGCTTTCGTTATCATCTTGAAGCGGAGTAGCTTTATTAATATCAACCAAATACACATCGGCAAACTTATCATTCCCTTTTTCGGCTTGTTCCAAAACCAAGAGTTGAGAATCATTTACAGCGGTCAAATCACCTATTTTCCAATCCTTTTGACGAATATCACCAACAGCCTCATTCATTTCATACAAAAACATGTGTGTTTCACCCGTTTTGGGATTGAGCTTTACTAGTCGATTAAGTCTTGTTGTATTGCCGGTTTTTTCATCGGGATTTTGAAGCGGCGATTGTATTGCAGCCCAAATCATACCGTTTGGCGTCATGGTAATTCCCTCAAATCCGCGATTGGGTCTTATTTTTCTTAAAACATCGGGCAGTGGTTTAAGTATATCGCTGTGTTCATTTTGGTCAGAACCAAAAGCCGGTGCAAATACTTCCCAAGTTTTAGCGGTTTTATCAAACAACCGCCAAATGGAAGGTCTGTACTCTTCGCAAATCCAAATATCGTTGTCATTTCCAACTGTAATGCCCTCTGCATCAAGTCCCCAATCGTCGCCTTGAACAACGGTTGCATTGGGTTCTGACCAAGCTGTTTCACTATTTTCATTTTGTAAATAAGCCGGGGGAAGCCCGGAAGTTGTGAGTTTTGAAACCGGAGATTTTACGGCCATGGCAAAAGCGGTTTGCAATGTGTTGTTTCTCACTCTTAAGCGCACAACTTTTGGGGAATAATCAGGAAAAGGAAAAAGTTTCACCTCATTGCCTTCAGCCTTGGGGTGATCATTCATTTCAAGGTTGGGGCCGCGATCATTAACGGCATAAAACTCGAGGTTACTGCCCGGGATGTAAGAGAGGGATGAAAAACCTCCCTCATAAAATTTCATTCCTTGAAAATCGCCAATTTCTGGTGGGGAGAGCAATTCAAATTTTTTATAGCTCGAATTTTGATCATCGGTTGATTTTTTATTTTTCTCTGAACTACAGCCTGCCAAAAGAAAAAGCAGCATAGATAAAACCGTATTTATTCGGGATCTCATTTTATAAAAGCAATTTAAATGTTTCAAATTGAGCAGGTATAAAAAAGCCCCGAAAACCCGGGGCTTTTCAATTGTATAAATTAACCTTTTAATTGGTACCGTAAGCACCGATAAAGTCTGAAGGACCGGGAATTTGAACGGTAATTCCACCTGCACTCAAAGAGCTGTTAATGGGAGAAAAACCTGTAAAACCTGCACCCAAAGCAGGAGATCCCGATTGTAATTTGAAGTCGCCTTTATCATTTACAGTGGCTTCCATTTTACCGGTAGAAACACTATAATTCACAAACATAGGGTCTTCCTGAACGATGTCCCCTGACTGCTCTTCAGTGAGTCTGTCACCGTTATCATCCAAATCTGTTTCAGGCCAAAAATTATTTTGATCTTCAGAATCAGTAGCGTAATAGTGTTGATTGTTGTAGTTGATGTTATTTACATCGGGTAATTTATCACCTCTGAACCTAACGCCAAATTTAGAGTTCACTACAAGGTTATTGTAAATATCACCTTTAGCACCGCCTTCGTAATTGATTGAACCTCCACGGCCTGTTTTCACACGACGAAACCCGCAATTTACAAAAGTATTGTTATAAGTATTCACGTTAGTTTGAGGAACACCATCACCTTCGCCACTGTGTTTGCTTCCGTTAGTAGCCAAACCATAAAACAAGTTGTAGGCCACATCACCTACAGTACCGTCTTTTGAGTTTATACCTTCACCGCCGGTTTCACCACAGTTGTAAAAAACACTATTTAAAACGGCAATTCGGCCGCCACCTTGAGGTCGAATACCATCATCAGCAATATGACGAAGTGTTGAGTGGTCAAAAATAAACACAGTATTTGGACTGCCGATGTGAATGGCGTATCGAGGGTCACCGGCGTCATAAGCATCTGATTGGCGCGCCGGTCCGCCGGTGTACTCAACAACGGCGTGTTGCAAGACCAAAGCCTCACAAGTTTCCATGGCTTGAATGCCCCCCCAAAGCCCTTCAAAGGCATTTGATGGATCACGACGATCATCAGGTACGGTAAATAAAATTGGAGAGTCCTCAGTCCCCGCTGCTATTAAGTTTCCTCTTACCACAATTTCGGGAGATGTTTCGGGGGAAAGCCCGTCACCATCAAAGGCAAAAATTACGCCGGGTTCAAGTCTGAGCTCTTCACCCTCCGGAACTGTTATGTCTGAAATTACTGTGTATGTTCCCGCTTCCAGTGTTCCGGAAACATCACCTGAGAGTTCTTCTTCAACACCGTCGCCGTTGCCGCCGCCGTTGTTGCCATTATTGTCATCATCGTCACTGCTGCACGATGTTAAAAGGGTGCCGGCTGTAAATGCCAGCGTCGCTAGGAAAAGTCCTGTTTTCTTCATGATTTCTAATTTTAATTGATTACTGATTAATTGTTTACTTATTTAAGAATTAAAAATTTACATTTTGTATCTGAGTCCAAAGAGGTAAGATCTTTGAAAAATATCGCGTTGTACTAAGGTTTCTGTATCACTGTTGGGCTGAAGTTCATCCGCTCTAAAGTCCGACATGTGGGGTTTTTTAATGTGGAGTTCAAAGGGTGTGTTTAACAAGTTATTTACTTTACAAAACACGGTAAAGTGCTTCCCTATTTTCTTTTCGGCAGAAAAATCAAGCTGGGTAAAATCCCGTTGCCACCAGTCGGTATCTAACCCTGCGGAAACAACAGCAATACGCTCTCCGGTAAACACAAGAGACAATTGGGCGTCAAAACCGACATCTTGATTTTTATAGAGCAGTGAAAAGTTTCCAATATGCCTTGATTGACCCTGCAGGGGTCGTGATTGCATCACATTCATCAACGTGCTGTCGCCAATACCTATCGTTTCCTTTTGTAACTCGGTAAGTTGATCGTAATTCTCTTCTGTGACTTCAGTTCGCGTTCGTTTTATAGATTCAATGGTAGAATTTGTAAATGTGTAGTTGGCTCTGATACCCCATTTATTGAAGTATTTAATGTAATCCAACTCCAAACCATAATTTATTGCGGTTTCTAAGTTCACGGGAACAATTGTAGTTGCGGGGGGTAAGTACTCCGGGAATTTAGGGTCGGTAGGCGGAATAATTGCGTTTTCAATAGGGTTATCAATAATTTTGTAAAACACACCCACTAAAATTTGATCGACGGAAGAGGGAAAATACTCAAAGCGCGCATCAAAATTGTGTGCTTCAACATGAGTTAAATCAGAGTTCCCTCCCTGTGGCCTGATTTCCTCAGTAGCAGGTCTGCGATAAGGAATGATCTCTAAAAAGCTTGGTCGCGACAACGATTTAAAGTAAGAAGTACGCAAGTTTATTTTATCTGTGGGTATGTGCTTGATGTGCAAACTCGGCAAAAACATCCAGTACTCTTGATTCCCGGGTTCAATTCGATTATCCAAAGTGCTGAAGCCTTGATCCGTGTGTTCGGCTCTGAGCCCGCCTAATACGTGTGTTTTACCTCTTGTAAAACGAAACTCACCGTACTGTGCCAAAACATTTTCGTAAGATTGGTAATTTAATACGTGCGAGGGTGTACCCGCACCACCGGTAATCCTCCAAGTTAAATCGGCATAATCTGTTTGATAGGGAGTGTATTCCTGCACTCCGGGATTGGGTTTAAAGGAATACAAATCAAATAGGTTTTCCCTAGATTTCATACGATATAAACCCCCATATTTCAACAACACTTTTTGACCGGCCATTTTTGTATTAAAATTGAAATTGTAGTACCCGGCGTAATCTCTATCAGAATTTTCCTCCCAAATCCTCACCAAATTTTCTTCAACCAGCCATACCATTTTGTTGTCATTCGGGTTGAACGAAGAAACCGTCACGATTTGAGAATTATCGGGCATTTGCTGTTGGGCAATAGAGTAAACCAATGACCAATCTGCTGATATCTTGTCGCTAAACTTATGTTCCCCTTGGAGCGTCGAATTGTAAATTTGTTGAATATTTACTTGTCCCCTCCAATTATTTTCAAGGGTAGGCCGCTCAACACCTCGTAAACCGTCTTCCCAAATAACGCGAGACTCATTTGTTTGCATACGCATATAGGCATTATAAAGACTGAATTTATGATTGGGGCTTGCCTTAAAATCTATTTTATTATGAAACCCCATGCGCTCTTGCTGAATGGAATACCTTCTTTCTTGATAGCGTGAGACACGTGGATTGGGATTGCCGAAAGAATTGTCAGATACTCCAAATTCTGTCCTGTCAGCACCTCTGAACTGATCTTGATAACTACCTGCAATAACCACTCCCAATCGGTCATCAAAATAACGATTCCCCAAAACCAATGAACCAAATAAATTGGGACGCGGTGTTTGTTTTTCAAAATTCATATTTTCGGTAGTGAATTCATCAATACTTGCAACGGGAATACGGCCGGGATTTTCAACAAGCTCGGTGGGTCGTGTGCGATTCACCTGACTCGGATTAAAATAGTCGTATTGCCTGCCTTTGAAAGGTCCCCTCATGAAAAGTTCACTGTATCCCGTATTAAAGGAAGCTGAAACGAGTTTTTCAGCAGGTGCATCTTTCATTTTCATATCCACAACACCGCCAATTGCATCACCCTCCATAGAAGGAGTCAGGGACTTAGAAACCACCAATTGATCTAATAACTCCGCGGGAAAAATATCAAGCGGAATATATCGATTTTCGTTATCGGGCGAGGGTATTTTGATGCCGTTTACCAAAGTATAATTATACCGCTTGTTCATTCCCCTCACAATAGCATATTGACCATCACCGTTATTATTTCGTTCTACCGTTAATCCCGATACGCGCTGAACAACGTTTGCTACTGTTACATCCGGTGAAGATTCAATTGTTTTGGCTGATATAGTATTCATTACAATAGGAGAGTTTTTTTCGGTTCCACGAGCACCTGCCTCAGTAGCAAGATTATATCCCTCTGAAATTTCTACTTCTGATAACATTTCGGTGGCAGTATTCAGAACCCATTCAAACCGGAGCACCTCATTTTGCTCTTTCACCTTTATTTGTAGCTCCTTTGGTTCGTAACCCACAAAGCGAATTTCTAACAGGTGAGCTCCAACCGGTACTCTTTTGAGGGTAAAACTTCCGTCTAAACCCACGGTAGTATAAATTTCGGCAGCTTTGATTTGTACCGTAGCTCCAATCAAAGGCTCTTGATCGTCGCCAAAAACTGTTCCTTTAACAGTAGCAGCTTTAGAAATTGTGGTTCCGATTAAAACCAATAAACAGAAGAAAAACGAACGCAACATCACGGCTTTTTTATTTCCTTTATTTGTTTGCAAACGTAGGTGAGCTCTTTAAAATCAATGTTTCTACCACACTATGACAATATTATCAATTACCCGGTATTATTTACTTAAAGTTACCAACCGGTAACACGGGCTAAATATGTCAAGTATTATCGAATACCGGCAAATGTGTCGTTATTCAATTTGTGTTTTGTGATTCTAAAAATATTCCGAAAACAATTAAAACATTAACCCTCCTTATACGTTTAACAAACTTAAGGTGAGTATTACATACTTTTTGTGATCTCATTAAACAGATATTCAACATTTCGCTCTAAATTGGCGGATATAAACGCTTATATTTTGGATCATCTCCTTCAGTCGTTGCGTATGGATGTGAACTCAGGCCTTTATAAAAAAGACCCGTTGAGTTCTAAAGTGGGGCGTAAAATTCTCAATGCCACTCC
>CAJXMT010000010.1 GCA_913056155.1 uncultured Cryomorphaceae bacterium | reverse complement strand
TGTGCGTAATCCGGATGAAGTCAAAGTGAATCCTCAAGGAGCGGGAGGGGAGAGTGTTACTTTTGGTATGCTTGCCAAAAATATGCAAGGCGAGTCCAGGCCCGGTCATTTCCAAGGAGTGGCCACCATTGTTAAACGACTTACTACCTTGGTGAAGCCCGATCGTTCGTACTACGGCCAAAAAGATTACCAACAGCTTTTGGTAGTAAAATCCCTATTCAAACAAGCGGGTTTCCGAGGTGAAGTCATTGGGTGCGATATTTTGCGCGAAGACTGCGGATTAGCCATGAGTTCGCGAAATGAACGCCTATCAGAAACCGATAAACGCAAGGCATGTTTTATTTACGAGTGCTTAACAGATGCACGCAAAATGCTGTACCAGTCAGAACCGCGAATAGTTGAAGCAGAAATCAAACGCCGTTTTGAGCAAAAAACCGATTTTGATTTGGAGTATTTTGTAGTTGCGGATGAGCAAACGATGGAGCCTTTAAACCATCAAGATTACAGCCGAGCGCGTATTTTCACTGCTGCCAATCTCGCGGGTGTTCGTTTAATTGACAACTTGAAGGTTGAAGAATAGGAAAACTTCTTTTTCATCGTTTTAAGCTACTCAACTTTACTTAACCTCAACATGTTGGACATTCCTTTATCTGCAATAGGCATACTGGCGATATTGATAATTAAATCATTTTTGTTTAAATGTCCTTTTTCCTTAAGCTCAAGCTTAATATCATCAATGGTTTGATCGGTACTCACAAATTTATCGTAGTAAAAAGCTCTTGTTCCCCAAACTAAACTCATCTTATTCAGCAGCTTAACATTTCCGGTAAAAACAAAAACATCAGACTTTGGCCTGAATGAAGAAATTTTATAAGCTGTGTATCCCGAAAAGGTCATTGTGGCAATTCCTTTTGCACCGGCTCTTTTTGATACCCGAACGGCAGAAAAACAAATATTATCTGAAATAAACCGACTTTGTTCAAACTCGGGCTCAAATTCCTTGTAATAAATATCGTCGTGACCCTCTACCTCTAAAATAATTTTATAAATATTTTTAATCACTTCAACGGGAAATTTACCCACTGAGGTCTCCCCACTCAGCATCACCGCATCGGCTCCGTCCAGAACAGCGTTTGCCACATCGTTTACCTCAGCACGAGTGGGCGCAATATTTTCAATCATTGACTCCATCATTTGCGTGGCTATAATAACGGGTTTTGCAGCACGTTGGCACTTACGCACAATCTTTTTTTGAATCAAGGGAACCTCTTGCATGGGTATTTCAACACCTAAATCTCCCCGTGCCACCATAACACCATCTGTTTCTTCAATTATGCCATCTAAATTCTGAACTGCTTGCGGCTTTTCTATTTTAGCGATAATTTTAACGTCTTTCCCGGTTTTCTTGATCAGGCCGCTCAACTCTTTAATATCATCAGGTTCCCGAACAAAGGAAAGCGCAAGCCAATCAACATCTTGAGTGAGAATAAACTCCAAATCAGTCAAGTCCTTCGCTGTGAGGCATGGAAGTGATATCCGTGTGTTCGGTAAATTAACACCTTTTCGTGAGGAAAGCATTCCGCCGTGCACAACACGCGTGAGCACTTCACTTTTTCTATCGGTATCGATAATTTCGAGCACTAATTTGCCATCGTCAATTACAATTTGTTCACCGGGGTGCACATCGTTGGGGAATTCACCATAATTGAGGTAAACCTTTTCTTTATTACCCACTTGCTCATTAGTAGTGATCTTGAGTTCTTGGCCGTTCTCAATCATCACACCGCCCCCTTCCACTTCGCCAATTCGAATTTTGGGTCCTTGCAAATCTGCCAGCACGGCGGTAAAGGTGTTCATTTCGTGATCTAACTCACGAATCAACTTAATTTGCTCGGCAACATCATCATGTTTTCCGTGTGAAAAATTGAGCCTGAATACATTTACTCCATTCTCAATCAATTCACGCATCACCTCTTTAGAAGAAGTGGCAGGCCCTAAAGTGGCCACAATTTTTGTTTTATTTCTTAATAATTTCATTCTAATATCAGGTTTTGTGCAGATTCGGTTTTTTCGGCATCAACCTCATAAGCCAGCACCACATCGTTTATTTGCTTAATTCTTTTCAACAGGTCAGGGGCGTTTACATGAGCATGGATACCGGCAACGGCAAACAAAAAGTCCATTTTAGCATGCTCAGGAATCAATGGGCCAAAGTTACTCTTGTTTTGAAGCAATACATATGAAAATCGGTCATCCACTTCTCGCCATTCAAACATTCGATAAGCTGCTGTTTGCCCTTTTTTGGTAATCACTTCGTAATCTTCAACACGTTCAAAAGAGCAATCCAATGCATTGTTCAGTTCCCAAGCAAACCGGTGACACTTTTGGTGGCAACTTATTGCAGCCAAATAATAATCAACCGCAGGCGTAAATTCCAAAAACTCTTTATTCTTCTTCATTTCAGAACTCGAAAATACGAGGTTCAAATGAAACGGTTCGTAAAACTCACGTTATGTTACTGAAAAAACTTTTGAGTGCTCGAGCTCCCGCCGATTTTTCTGCCTCCTTTTTAGAGTTCCCCGTTCCGTAAGCTACTTTTTCATCATCAATTAATAAGAGCGATTTAAAATTGGCTTTTTCACCCTCTTCAGTTATAAACTCAACGGTTACCCCCCGTTTTTGAGCCAACTCAAAAACCTTACTTTTCGGGTCAAACAACACTTCGGTATGCGCATTTAGTCGAGCATACGGCTCTAAAATAGAACGCACTACAGCAGCTCGCACAAATTCAAACCCACGCTCAACATAAATGGCGGCAACAATAGCTTCCAGTGCATTTCCACCAATTGAGGTACCCGTTTTTTTTCCTTGTATTTGGGCTTCCACCAAAGGCGTAATTCCCGTTTGCTCAGCCACAGCATTCAAAAACTTTCGACTTACCAAGTAAGACTTTAAGCGCGTTAGTTCGCCCTCATTTCCCTCCGGCATCAAATCGTATAAATATTCTGCAACAATTAAATCATAAACTGCATCTCCCAAAAATTCGGGGCGTTCATTATTATCTTGAATTCGGGGATATCTTGACTTATGCCTAAAAGCTCTTCTGAAAAGTGCAGTTTGTTTGGGATAAAAACCAAAAAGCTCTTGAATTTTCTTCTCTTGGTCAGAGCCGAGACTACCCCCGTTAAAACGAGCGAAAAGCTTACGCCATTTCACACTTAATCAGGTTTGCGAAAAACTACTGAAGCGTTGTGCCCTCCGAACCCGAAGGTATTTGATAACGCGGCACGCACAGTGCGTTTTTCAGCTTTATTAAATGTGAGGTTGAGTTTGGAATCTATTTCCTCATCGTCTGTAAAGTGATTGATTGTTGGCGGAACAGTATCGTACTTGATAGCCAAGATGGCCGCAATAGCTTCAACTGCGCCGGCGGCACCTAACAAGTGGCCCGTCATTGATTTAGTAGAAGAGATGTTCAAATGGTAGGCGTGCTCACCAAACACGGCTCTAATGGCTTTTACCTCAGCCACATCACCTAAAGGTGTAGATGTACCGTGAACGTTTACATAATCGATATCCTCGGGTTTCATTCCTGAATGATCATCGATTGCTTCCTTCATAACGCGAATGGCGCCTAAACCCTCAGGATGAGGTGCCGTAATGTGATGGGCATCAGCACTCATGCCTCCACCTGTCATTTCTGCATAAATGGTTGCGCCACGCGCTTTAGCATGCTCATACTCTTCCAAAATCACAGCTCCGGCACCTTCACCCAAAACAAAACCATCTCGATCCTTATCAAAGGGGCGAGAAGCCGTTTCAGGATCATCATTACGTGTAGAAAGGGCTTGAAGAGCGTTAAAACCACCAATTCCGCTTTCGTTTACAGCAGCTTCAGAGCCGCCTGCAATCATAGCATTGGCTTTACCCAGGCGAATCAAATTAAAAGCATCAATAATGGAATTTGTAGAGGAGGCACAGGCGGAAATAGTAGAATAATTAGGGCCGCGAAAGCCGTATTTTATCGAAATATTACCCGAAGCAATATCCGCAATCATTTTGGGGATGAAAAACGGATTGAATCGAGGTTTCATATTGTTTTTGGCAAATCCCAAAACCTCTTGTTGAAAAGTGTCGATGCCACCAATGCCGGAGCCCCAAATGACTCCGACACGGCTAACATCTAATTTGTCATTTAACAATCCCGAATCTTGAACAGCCTGTTCAGCTACCACAAGAGCATACTGAGAAAAAGTATCCATGCGTCTAGCTTCACGGCGATCAAAGTGATCGACGGGATTAAATCCTTTTACCTCACATGCAAATTGAGTTTTGAACGACGAAGCGTCAAACTTCGTTATGGGCGCACAACCACTTTCACTGTTAAACAAACCATTTCGATATTCGTCAACGGTATTTCCCAAAGGAGTTAGCGCGCCAAGACCCGTAACAACCACTCTTTTAAGCTGCATGCAATAAAAATTTAAAAATGATCTAACTTACTTACTTTTCAACGTTTTCTTCGATGAATTTTACCGCTTCACCTACAGTAGCAATATTTTCGGCTTGATCGTCGGGAATAGCAATGTTGAATTCTTTCTCGAATTCCATGATGAGTTCAACTGTATCCAGTGAATCGGCGCCCAGGTCGTTAGTGAATGAAGATTCAGTAGTTACTTCACTTTCTTCAACACCTAGTTTATCAACAATGATTGATACTACTTTAGATTGAATGTCTGACATTTTATTTTTGTTTTAAAGTTTTGAAACGCTGCAAAGAAAAAGAAATCATTCATTTGCGACAAATTTTAATTAATCACTCACTTACAGTTGTTTAACTTAAAAAACAGGGTGACTGAACAATAGCTTACATGGGTAAAGAGGCTTATTTCGGACTAATTGCCCCGGCAATTGAATTTGCATCTTCCATATTTTCCTAATCGTTTCGTTCAAAGATACAGTTTTCACATGTAACTCAATAGAAGGATGATTCATTTTTTAATTACAACCGTTTCATCCTACCCCAAAAATGGTTTTACCTCGAGACACTCAAGAAAGCTGCCTCCCAACATTACGAAAAACGACAAACGGGTTTTCACAAAGAATCACCAAGGGTACATGCTAAAAACACTGCTCACATCACCTCAGCAATGGCCAATTGACAGTAAAAACAGTTCCTTGAGGAGCATTTGAACCTACGGTGATTTTACCGCCGGCAGCTTCAATAAAGAACTTCACCAAGAACAATCCCAGTCCCGTTCCTCTGGTTTTTCGCGTATTTTCATCACCGGTTCTGAAAAACTTTTCAAATATTTTATCACGATGCTCCTGTTCAATTCCGGCTCCGAGGTCTGCAACTTGAAACACGGCAAAATCGGGACTTCGTTTTACAATTACACAAACCTTTGTGCCCGCCTCACTGTATTTTAAGGCGTTTTCAAATAGGTTAATGATTACTGAGTCCAACGCCCCGTGATCGGCTAAAACAGAAACTTCATCTTCTATTTCAAGCGAAACCTCATGCGTTTGTTGCGGATGAGATTCGATCAATTCCCTCACACGAGCAGATAAATCTGTTTTTTGCGGGTAAAACGCGTAGGAGCTATCTTCCAGTTTGGCAGCTGCCAAAATGTTGTTGATGAGGTTCGATTGGCGCTCCACATCCTTGAGCGCCCGATTGATGAGTTGTTTTTGTTTATCCGTAGTGAGTTGTCGCTTGGCCAGCGTTTGCAAATACAACTTGATGGAGGCTAAAGGCGAATTGAGTTCGTGTGTAACACTCAGTAAAAAGTTTTTTTGCTGTTTTGCGGCCGCAAACTCTCTCAAAAAAGATTTTTTTACTTGCCTAAACCCTATAAATAAAAGCAACAAAAACACGGCTCCTTCACCGGTTATCATCAACAGCTTATTGCGTAATAACGTATCAAAATCAAGGGTTGCATCCACATTTTTTATTTGCTGCAACTCTTTTTGAAGATCAACTATTTCTACATTTAGATTGAAAATCAAATAAGCCCACCAAGAAAACTGCAAAAATATATACAGCACCAACACATAAAACACAATCAAACTCGCGGGCTGCTTTTTCATTATTTCATTCTTGTTTACCGGGCAAAAACACCACCGGCTTTTTCAGAGCTCGGGTCGTGGTTCTGACCGAAAAAAAATAAACTCTACTATTCCAAAACCATTCGAACTCGAGCGTCATCAACTTCTTGTTTGAGGGTTTCAATCACCTCATTTACCTCGTTGAGTTTGGCCTCCACCTCAGCAATCAACTCACTGTGAGCCTCAGTCATTTTTTCTCCTTCACCGTATTGACTATTTACAGCCTCCGCCTCCTCTTCATAAGTGCTTCGAATTTGGGTAATGCCTTGTGCGGCATAAAGCTTAATAAACCAAATAACCTCTTTGCGCGCCTCGGTGTTTAACATTTTTACCACGGCTGATCTAAACTCATAATCAATGTTTTGCGCGGCGTATTTACTCAAAATATCGAAATAACTCACCCGTTCAAAGCCTTTAACAGTTTTGTTTAAAGAGAGAAAAAACTCATTTTTATCGGTTCGTTCACCCTCCAAATAAAGTGCGGCAACAGTTAATGCCAATTGGGTGTTTGTGGTGTTTTCAAAATCCTCGGCTTTTTGGAGCGCTGCTTCGGCGTTACTTTGATGCAAGGCCTCCAACGCAGCCACATTTACAAAGTAACTACTGTCTTGCAGGGCTTTTTCATAAAGCAACTCATATTCGTTTTCTGTTTGAAAGTTGGGCAATCGAGAAATGGCAGTAGCTCTAACTGTTGAGCTTTTGGCAGTTGCCGCTTTCACTAATGCTTCAGCAATTTGCGGACTGAGCGAATCGGGTAGTCTTTTGGTGAGTGAAACAGCTTTTTCACGAATTCCGGAAACAGGATCATTGATGGCTTTTATAACCGTTTCTGCAGCCTTGGGATTTTTACGTGCGTGTTTGGCTACCGCTTCCAGTGCCTGTAATCGATCTTCAAACAACGGCGTATTGTGGTATTGATACAAAAATCGATCAACGGTTTTGAGGTCTTTAATTTCGGCTAAAAGCATTTTTTCTGCATCAAAATTTACCAATCGTGGCTCTTCCCTGAATTCAAAGGCAAAAGTTTGTTCTACGCTGTCAATCACAATGCTTTTGCGCACTTTACTGCCTTTCAAAAAGTAAAAATCAACTTCCACAGGAAGCTTGTAAACCGGTGATTTTCCAAAATCTTGAGTTTGTTCAACGTGTAGGTATTGTATGTTTAAAGAGTCATTATAATCGTAACTTAATTTGAGTTTAGGGTGTGATTTACCTAAAAACCACTGGTTGAAAAACCAGTTTAAATCTTCGCCCGTTACGGCTTCAAAAGCCAAGCGCAAGTTGTGTATTTCCACAGCAGTATACGCATTATCTTTTAGGTATTTGTGCAGTGACGTAAAAAAAGCGTCATCACCAACATATTTGCGCAACATGTGCAAAACACGTGATCCTTTATCGTAGCTGTGGCGGTCAAACATATCGCCGGGATCGGCATAGTTAAAGCGTATTAAGTTTTCTACTTTGCCGCGTTTAAATTCGCTTAAATAATTGTTGAGTTTATCGTGTAAGTGCATATCAGCGTTCTCACGGCCGTGCTTGTATTCGCGCCATAAATACTCCGCATAAGAGGCAAAACTCTCATTGAGCGGTAAATTGGCCCAAGATTCACACGTCACAATATTTCCAAACCAGTGGTGAGCCAGTTCGTGAGCAATCACATCCTCGGGGTTTTGATCGAGGATTTCACGATCGGTAACCTGGGCAAACTCACCAAAAATAACGGCGCCCGTATTTTCCATGGCTCCCGAAACATAATCGCGCACCACTACTTGAGCATATTTATCCCACGGGTAATCATAATCTAAGCGATTGGAGAAAAACTCAATCATTTCAGGCGTATCGCCAAAAATCAAATCGGCATACGGCGCGTATTCCTCTTCAACGTAGTAATACAAATCCAAACTATCGCGCCATTGATCTTTAGTTACTGAGAACTCTCCCACGGCCATCATCACCAAATAGGGTGGGTGTTCCAGCTTTTGCACCCAATGATCCGTGCGTGTACCATCTCCGTTGAGCTCAGAGTATTCCAGCACGCCGTTTGAGAGGGTTTTGTACTTTTCCTCTACAGTAATGGAGAGTTCTTGAGATATTTTTTCATTGGGTTTATCAATAGTGGGGAACCATGCCGAGTTTGACTCAGGCTCACCTTGTGTCCATATTTGCATGGGTTTGGTTGTATCCTTTCCCAACGGATTAATAAAATACAAGCCCTTGGCATCTGTTATGGCGCTGCTTCCCTCAATTTCAAGCTCATTTGGCTTGGCGGTGTATTCTATAAAAAGCTCAAAAGAATCGTTTCGAGTGTATGTTTGGGGCAGTTGCACGTTAATTTGCATGCCGTCATATTCAAAAGGCAATTCAGTATTTTGGTCAGAACCCACAAGCGAAACCTCATTCACGTCAAAACCTTTGGCGTCAATTTGGAAAGTCTTTACATCGTAAAAATGAGGCTTAAAAAATAAATTTGCTTTTCCGTACAGATATTGCTTTTCCCAGTCGAATTTCACCTCTAATTTGGTATGGTACAAATCTACTACTCTTTTAGCTGAGGGTTTGTACGGTTGGCGGGGCGAAACATCTTCCACCTCGATTGTGTCGAGTGTCACCACTTCAACTGCGCTTTCATCAGCCGTTTTTTGAAAAAGTGAACATCCTGCAAGTGTGAGTGCAGCGAGGAAAAACAAGGAAAACTTATACATGAACAGCGTTGTTTTATTTTATTCGAATGAAAAGGCAAAAATAGGGGTTTCAAACGAATTTAAATGCAGGGGCATTTGCTTTAGACTCACCTTTTCGATTCCCTTTTTGTGTTACATTCACTTTCGATTGAAATTTAATATTTGAACGAGTTGCCATTGCTTCGTGCCGTTCAAGTTCAATATGTTACATCACAAAATATCTCGACGTCAAAAGTTAATCACTTTCGTGAGTACGTCATGGAAGTAAAGAAAAAATGCGAATAACGTTTTAGCGCAAATTTTAAAAGGAACAAGTAGCAATTATTGAAAAACACCGGTACTTTCAGGTAGAAAAGAACTTTACCACCGTGCCTGCCCGGCAGTCAAGTAACCCCTTTGTTTGAGATCTTTATGAATATCTGCAATGTTTTCAGGAATGTCAGATTCTAATAACCGGTTTTCATCAAAACCGTGATAGATAGCTAATCTCATTAAGTGATCGTTTCGTAAAATCAATGCACCTCATTGTTTGAGCTCATCTTCAAATTCAATAAAGTGATCTTCATGTAGTTTATGAATAAGCACTAAGATTTTAAAAGCTCGCACAATAATGGCAACGCCTAATTTTTTGATTTTACCGGGTCACTCCATTTACTCAGCTTTCGTCTTTTTCCTGTTTTTGCGAGAGAACGGTTTTTGATTTTTCCCGTCCTATGCTGATTGAAACTCAACGCGTCAAAACTATCGCAATAACCACAAGCACCGGCTGCAGAACTAAAGCACCTTCGGCGTAAACGGCAAATTGCACATCCGTGGCGTGGCGGTGTAATTTTTTAATGGCTGCAGAGGCGAGAATTTCTCCCAACCACAGCGCTAAAAAAACAGAAAGCGGGAAGTAATCTAAAAAGTAAAATGCCGTAAAGTTTCCAACCGTGTAAATCACGTTGGAGAACAGTGCTGCACTTCTCGTTTTCGCCTCACCCAAAACAATGGGCCACGTCCTTAAATTCTCAAAAGCATCGGTTTGTATATCCCGAATATCAAACGGTAGTGTGAGGGCAGTAATCAAGAAAAAACGCACCGCCGTTAAATAGATGAGTGTAATCGGCTCTGACCAAGAAAGACCGATTAAAAATACGGTGGCATAGCTCACTACAGCAGCTATAATTAAGGGCTTTATTAACGGCAACTCTCTCAAGGGCGGTATTTTGGCGAATTTCAATACCGGGAAACTATACAAAACACCAACTGCAACAACGGGAGCTAAATAGATTTGCTCATCAATGTTGAGCCGAAAAAAAAAGTACAAACTCACAATTAGTCCTGCAAGTGCAATTATTACCATTTCAGTTTTCATTGTTGACGCTCGCCGGATACGTTTCAACGCACTTTCCGGATGACGGTAAACGGCATAGAGACGGTGTGCCGGATATAAAAACAATGTGCCGCCCAGTATTGCACCGCGCATTGCATCAAAATATAACGTTTGATCTAGCAGCAAATCGGTTAAAGCCATGAGGGCATATACCACAATAAATGTGTATAAATTGGAGTACAATAAAAATTCAGCCGCTTTTTTCATTTATCGTGGTGCAAAATTAAGAGAACGGGGTTGCGATAAACGTATTTAAGAAATACAATCATGACGATTTACAGCCCAAAACTCTCCTGTATTTATGACAAATCTCCATCAAAATTCAATACTCCACAGCAGGATGAAAAGGAGTTTCTACTTGGTGAGTTTAAAAGAAACACCGCCCCGAATCCACCTGCCGGGCATTTGAACATTCCCTACATCCACAAATTTTTTGTCGAACAAATTTGAGGCTTCAACAAATACATTGGCAAATTTAATTTTTTGTTGCAAACGCAAATTGAGCAGCCACACATCGGGAAATTCAATCTCCTTACCGCCGGGGGTTACATAACTTCCCAAACGCTTTTGAAATGAGCTGCTCACCGCAACGAAAAAGCCTTTAAAAGGCGAGGCGGCGAGGGATAAATTGGCATTGTGTTGCAAAAAATCGAGCACGTAATTGGACTCAAAACCCTCGCTTGCACTATCGGCATACATGTAAGAATAACTCATTCTCAATTGAGTCAGCGGGAATTTTTCACCCAAGTAGGTTTTCAAATTAATTCGCGCATCAACCTCTGCACCGTTGAAATTAATTTGAGTAATGTTAGAGGCAAAAGCAGTATCTGACCCCGAGAATCGGACCCAATCAATCATGTTTTGGCCTTCACGCCTAAAAAGCGATACCCTGCCCGATATGCCTTTTCCGTAAAAGTAGGTGCCCGCTTCGTAATTCATGCTGTTTTCGGGCATCAAGTTTTCACTGCCTTGCGCGTTTCCCAAGGAATAATACAAATCGGTAAACGTAGGGAACCGCATAGAACGATTCGCGGATACATAGGGCTTGAAATAATTGTTGAGCATATAGCTCACATCTAAACCGGGAAAAATATTGTTGCCAAAATCTGAGTTGATGTTCATCATTGCGCCACCCGAAATAAACCACTTTTTAAGTTGAACGGAGTGCTCGATGAACGCACTCACATTTTCCCGGCGATCTTGCTTATCGTAAAAAGCATAATCGGGCTCTCCTTTTACACTGCGGCGCTCATTCATTTGAGTTCCCAAATTGTTACTGTAAATGCGCTCATCACGGTATTCAACGCCCACATTCGTTTTTCCGGCCTTCCAATCGTAAGTATAATTAAGTTCAGAACCAAAGACGCGGTTATCGTGATAATTGTGGCCGGTGTACCAAGGAGCCAAGGTGTCGCCGTTGCGCACAAATCGGTTTTCGCCGGTGCGCCGGTAATAGTCTTCACCTTCACGAAATAACTCAAACCTACTTTGATTTCGCCTCAAGTAAGTTCGTGCGGTAATCAAGCCTTTTGACCCGGTTTGGTAATGTGCCTGCAGTGAGCCAAAACCCACGTTTACAGCGCTAAATTGATCAGGGAAAGCAGCCGAGTAAAAATTTTGCGATCCAAATTCTTTAGTGGTGTAACCGGCATTGAAAATCATGTCAAAATTACCCTTATGTACCTCGCTTTGCCAAAATAAATTGGTGTTGGAAAAATCGGTATTTTCTATGTAGCCGTCGCTGTCGCGATTGATTACACTGAGGCGGTGACTGTGGTTTTTATAAGCTAAGGTGCCGCTGCCGCGGTATTCGTGCAATCCGTTTTGCCCCATTGAAACACCTCCGGATAAAGAATTAGACTCCTCATTTTTTGTGATAATATTGATGGCACCGGCAAATGCGTTTACCCCGTAAACTCTGGAAGCGCCGCCATATAATATTTCAATGTGATCAATATCCTCTATTGTCACCGGTAAATCAAAGTTGTGATGTCCCGTTTGCGGATCGTTCATCTTAATGCCGTTAATCAATATCAAAACCTGATCAAATGACGAGCCGCGCATGGAGATATCGGTTTGTTGATTAAAGTAGCCCCTGCTGCGCATATCTAAATTCACTGAGTAACTCAACAATTCATCAACTGTCATCACAGGCGCATTTTCAATGTCTTCACCGGTAATTAGGGTTACCGCCCGTGCATTTTTCTCAAAAGTACTGCCGCTGCGAGACGATGAAACCTCTACTTCACGAAGTTCTTTCAGGTTCTGACCAAAAGTATATGCTGAAAAACAACACAGTACAAATAGCAGTGCAAACGCTTTTTTCACGATTTCAATTTTCAAAATTTGCGGCAATAATACAACTGCAATTTTATTGCACACATTTTATTTACTTCAAAAATTCTAATTATTTTCGCACACAAATTAACGGTAAATAAAACTTAACAATATGAATGCAAATCTTTCACTTTTAACTCTTTGTTTGGCTGTTTTCTTGTGGTCATGCAACGGTGATGATGACAGTAACCAAGTAAATGTACCCACTCAAACCGAAATTCCCGATACTGAGGGTAATGGGGTTGTATCATTTGACGCCGGTGATATAACTTGGTATCCTACTGATTTTAACGGCTCACTGGTTGGTGAAACGATGAAGTTGACGGCTGAAAACGGCGATGAATATTTCAAACTTTCGGTAGATGTAGCGGGTACGGGGTACTTTCCCGTTTCCGGTTCCGACATAAATACCAGTGCTCAATTCAAACTCAAAGATACGCCCGAATACAATACCGTTTTTGGCGGTTCGGGAACGGTAGTTATTGAGGAGTTCAGCGCTCAAAAAATAAGCGGATCATTTATTATTAATGATATGCAAAATATTGCGGGAGATAAAAAATCGCTTACAAACGGCTCTTTTGAATTTGAGCGCAAGGCCGCGGCTACCATAAATTTTGATGAAACAGGACCCTACGAAGTTTTTAAATCTTCACCTTATGACTTGCCTTTTACCGTGACTGTAGAACCCGAGGACGGAACAACAGTAAATTTAAGTGCTAAATTTGATGTTGAGGGGGTTGACGTTACCGTAAGCCCCAACAGCGGCAACGGCACGATTACCGGTACGATGCGGATCAATGCCGCTAATGCTACTGTTGATGAGTTTACGGTGAACTTAAACGCAAACGTCGATGGCGAAACTGTGGGCACGGGATCAGCACAATTTACTGTAAATGATCATCCGCTGGCCTATTTAGCCGGTAATTTTGTGGGTTTAAACCAGGAACAAAATGATTTGCCGCGCAGTTACCCCGAGGTTATTGTTCCGGATCCGGATAATGACAACGTCGTGTTTTTTAGAGATTTTGGAGGTGAAGAAAACTCAAACCTGCGCGCCGTTTGGACGGGTCGAGAGTTTGAAATTCCGGCCGGGCAAGACATTGCCGGCTTGGGCAATAACAATCAACCGGGAACGATTACTGTTACGGGCTCTGACCAATTTACGGTATTGGAATTAGATGTAAGAGTCGGCGGTATATTTGGATTTGGCGGCACTCAAGTAAGTTACCGATATGAACGGCGTTGATTGAGTCTTTTACGATGAGGAAGATTCAAAAATATTTTACTGAAAAAGCGGTTTTCACCGCTTTTTTGTTTTTGGGGTTGTTGCCGCTTTTCGGCGGGAAATTCTTCATTACCCTCGACGGGCCGGCGCACATGTATAATGCGCTCATGATAAAGGAATTACTCACCTCACCAAATTCATTTGCAGCCAACTTCCTGCAATTCACCGGCCATCCGGTTCCCAATTGGTCCGGGCACTTTATTTTAGCGGCACTTACAAGTATAGTTCCCTTTTATTGGGCAGAGAAAATTTTAGTAGCAGCTTATTTGATTCTGTTTCCTGTAGGATTTAGAATATTGATTCAAAAAACAGCGCCTCAAAACACCTTTTTGTCGTTTTTCGCCTTTCCCTTCAGTTGGTCTTTCACCTTATTTTTAGGGTTTTACAATTTTCTCATTGCTTGGATTCCGTTCATTTTTTGTTTCACACTGTTGATTACCGCATTTGAAAATCCCGATGATCGTAAAAAGTGGTGGCTCATCGGTTTATTGGCGTTGCTCACCTACTTTTCTCACCTATTTGTATTTGCGGTTTTGGGTTTATCTGCCGTTATTTTATTTTTTATTCAGAACCGTACCCTTCATCTTCATTACCTCCTCAAATCAGCAGTAGCACTTTTTACTGCATTTATTCTCCCGGCAACACTTGCATTTTACCACATTGTCACCGGGCCGGAATCGGGAGATGTGGTTTATAAGAGCGCAGGCGAATTGTCGAAAACCCTTATTAATTTGGAACCACTTGTTGCGCTCAACTACCCTATTGAGAGCGGGTGGTATCAGCTGCTCTCCGCCACTCTCATTTTACTCACCGTTGCGGGTATAATATTCACCTTAAAAACAAAATCAACAGCTAAAAATCAATCAAAGCCTATTTCTGTTTCACTGCGATTTTTTGCAATTGCGATGGTAACCCTATTTGCCATTGCAATTTATACACTTCCCGATTCCAACGAGAATGCCGGCTTTTTCAGCGTTAGATTGATGTTGTTTTTCTATTTGTTCGGAATACAGGCTATGAGCGGCTTCCACTATCCCAAGCGCATAAAATATGCCGTAATTCCCATTATATTAACCGTTCAAATTGCAACCGGCGTATATTATACAAAAGCCGGCCTCATCAATAACCGGGCTGCACAAGAGTGCTTTGAAGCCGGAAAACTCATTGAGCAAAACAAAACGGTACTTGAACTCAACTACTCCCCACATTGGTTATATTTACACTTTTCACATTATGCGGGCTTTGAAAACTCACCCGTTTTTTTAACGAATTACGAAGCATCTTTGAGTTATTTTCCATTGACTTTTAACCGGAACACCATGCCCAATAACCTTTTCGCAAATCAAACGCGCGATGAAAACACTTGCTTATTTTGGGAAAGTAACACGGCTAATAATTCCCGAGACATCGATTATATTATAGTTTTGGGCAACCCTGAAGATGAAAAAAGTACATGTGCACGGGAAACCCTGAAGAAGTTAGAAACACACTACAATAAGGTTTACGAAAAAACCCACTGCACTTTGTATCGGCTTAAATAGAAAGTGCTATTTAAGCCCTCCCCCTCGCAAAATCCTTAGCCAAATAAGTAATAATGACATCGGCACCGGCGCGTTTGATGCTCAACAGCATTTCATTTACCGCATCCTCATAATTCAAACTTCCCGCCGCTGCGGCAGCCTTAATCATGGCTACTTCACCACTCACATTGTACGCGGCAACGGGAATGTTATACCGCTCTTTGATGGCGTGAATAATATCCAAGTAAAAAATTGCCGGCTTTACCATCATAAAATCAGCGCCCTCTTGAAAGTCCAGTTCTGCCTCAATTAACGCTTCCCTTTTATTGCCGGGATCCATTTGATACGTTTTTTTATCTTTGGGAACGTTTGCATCAGCAGCGGGTGCAGAATCCAACGCATCGCGAAACGGACCGTACATCACGCTGGCGTATTTGGCCGTGTACGACATAATACTTACATCGTTAAATCCCGCAGCATCCAGTGCCTCCCGAATCACCCTCACACGACCGTCCATCATATCGCTGGGACCAATTACATCAGCTCCGGCTCGAGCTTGAGCTACCGCCATTTTCGCCAAAACCGCATTGGTTTCATCGTTCACCACTTTTCCGTTGCGCACAATACCATCATGACCGTGAATGCTGTAAGGATCCAATGCAACATCTGTAATAAGCGTAACATGCGGATATTTTTTTTTCACCTCTTCAAAGGCTTTCAAATAAAAATTATCGGCAGCATAACTGTTTGATCCCTCGGCGTTTTTGTGTTTTTCGTCAACCTTTGGAAAAAACATGAAGTTTTTAATCCCGAGCTTGAGGCAATCCTCAATTTCATCTAACAACAAATCAACGCTCCACCTGTAATTGCCCGGCAGTGTTGAAATTTCCTCCTTTATTCCGCTTCCCGGGACTAAAAACATAGGGTACACCAAATTGTGCACATCTAAAGCAGTTTCACGCACCATGCCGCGTACGGCACTTGTTTTCCTGTTTCTTCTGGGTCTTCTCAGCATAGTAATTTCATGTTTTTTTGGTCAGAACCCTATCCAAATTACCCCGGATTCTGACTCATACAAAAGTAAGGCATTTTGGCAAGATGAAGAACCACGTTAAGCGCTTCACCATTGAATATTGAAGTAGTACAAACCAAAACGCCAACCCTCCAAAAAACTGATTTACAAGGATAAAAAATAAGCCAATCCGTTTATTATCCTTTACTCCTCACATTCAAACTCTGCAACAAGCAGATATTATTAAAAAAAATAGTTTCTTTGCCCTTAAACCGCAAAACAACTCATGCAAACGCTCAGTATTTTAATTCCCGCTTACAATGAAGCTGCTACTATTCATTTGATTTTAAACCGAATTAAAGAAGTGAAACTTACCGGCGGACTCGCAAAAGAGTTGGTTATTGTGAATGATGCATCAACCGATGATACCTCACAAAAGTTAGAAGCCTACATAAAAAACAATCCCGAACTCAACATTCAACTTTATGAGCAACCGCATAATATGGGTAAAGGGGCTGCCATTCACCGTGCTATTAAAGAGGCAAAAGGAGAGCTTTTGGTGATTCAAGACGCCGATTTAGAATATGACCCGGAAGAGTACAACTTATTATTAAAGCCCATGCTCAGCGGTGATGCCGATGTAGTTTACGGCTCGCGTTTCATGGGCGGCAACCCACACCGCATCTTGTTTTTTTGGCACTCTCTGGGAAATAAATTCCTCACCTTCGTATCCAATATGTTTACCAACCTCAACCTCACAGATATGGAAACATGTTACAAGCTTTTCAAAAGTGAGGTAATTAAGCCGCTCAAACTTAAAGAAAACCGCTTTGGGTTTGAACCTGAGGTAACAGCTAAAATTGCCCGCATACCCGGTGTACGCGTTTATGAAGTAGGTATCTCTTACTATGGACGCACCTATGATGAAGGAAAAAAAATAGGCTGGAAAGACGGTGTACGTGCCATTTATTGCATCCTGCGCTACAACTTATTCAAATAATGAGTGTGCAAATTATATAGCGCATCAAACAGGTATTTTTTCTGCATCATTCCAAACAACGTTGTTCTCGGTTCTGACCAAGAAAAATACATAACATTGAGTTAACATACACTTAAACTGAAGCAAACATCAACCGTGTTATACCCCTTTATTTTTGCAGCATTGTAAAATCAATGTTAAGCCAAAATTAAATGTTGCACTCGAATTTTGCTCTACCACCCTGTATTCTTGCCGCTTTCCTTCTGTTTTCTATTGCTGTTAACGGTCAAAACCAAGCCCCTACCGCAGCCGTGCCCGACGACACCTTGCACAAGGCTAAAGAGTGGTACCAACGGTTTGGAATACGCGGTTACGGCCAGGTGAGGTACAACCGTTTGCTGGAAACCAATTCACAATTACGCTGCGAACAATGCGATAAATCATGGGGTGATGACGGTGGTATTTTTTTGAGGCGCGCCCGTGTCGTTTTCTTTGGACAAGTTCACAAGCAACTGTATTTTTACATTCAACCTGATTTTGCCAATGCTGCCGGCGATAAACGAAACTATGGTCAAATAAGAGACTTTTATTTCGATTTGGGATTAGACTCCAACAATGAGTTTAGGTTTCGATTTGGTCAAAGCAAGATTCCTTTTGGTTTTGAGAATATGCAATCGAGTTCAAACCGCCTTCCCCTTGATCGAAATGACGGCATCAACAGCGGCTTGGCAAATGAGCGTGATTTAGGGGTAATGTTTTACTGGGCGCCTAAGCGCATTCGAAAAATATTCAGCATGCTCACTCGAGAAGGGTATAAAGGCAGCGGCGATTACGGAGTTTTGGGATTGGGAGTATTTAACGGCGAAACAGCGAATCAACCCAACAACAATGATGAGCTGCATTATGTAGCTCGGCTCACATATCCTTTTGAAGTAGGTTCACAAATTATTGAACCCTCTATTCAAGCGTATAGAGGTCAATACACCATGCGAAACAATCAATTAAGCGAGGGAGTCATGTTAGAAAACAACAGCAAAACGTTTACAGATGAAAGAGTAGCTGCAACTTTTGTTATGTATCCCAGGCCTTTCGGGTTTCAGGTTGAGTACAATTGGGGAAACGGCCCTGAGTTCAACCCCGAAACAGGAACAATAGAATCTCAACCACTTGAAGGGGGATATGTTTTGCTTAATTATCGTTTACCGCTTAACGACCAATTTCTCTATCCTTTTGCGCGGTATCATTATTATGAAGGTGGTAAAAAACACGAGTTAGATGCCCGCAGTTATAAAGTAAATGAACTTGAAATAGGGCTCGAATGGTTGCCGATTCCCAACTTTGAGTTAGTGGCGATGTACACCATTTCAGACCGCCGATTTGAAGATTTTCAACTACCCTCGAACCGCCAATCCGGAAATTTATTGAGGCTTCAAGCTCAACTTAATTTTTAAGTGAGTGATCGCCGGATGCGGCTTTCCCCGTTTTATGTTCAGCTGAGGCCTTTTTATCATAGGCCACAAACATATTGATCCAAACAGCACGTGATAATTTAAAAAAATACGGGGTAAGCACAAATAATGAGCCCACGCCCAACACCAGGTATTCAGTAACATTAAAGCTTGGATACAAAACGGTCATAGCAACGTAAACCGAAACCAAGTAAGCAATGCTTATGCCGTAACTCACGTACATGGAACCGTAGTAAAATCCGGGCTCAAGTAAAAATTTTTGTCCGCACTCAGGGCACTTTTCGGGCATATCAAAAAGCTTGGAAAAATTATACGGATTGTTGGTGGTGAACAAATCCCCCTCATGACATTTAGGGCACTTTTGCAATACTGAGCCGTAAACTTTGGTTCCTTTTAAGGTCATTGTGTTTTGATTTTTACTGCATTAAACGCAATACTTTTGATAAAGTTGGCAAAGGTACGGCACAAAAAAAGCGACACTGTGACTTGTGTCGCTTTCAAAATACAGATTTTATACATTTAGTTATTGATCTCCACGTTTTGGCATTTTTCTGCGTTTAAAAACCGCAAAATATTGGCAATGGCCGTTGAAGACTGCGTTACTTGCGAGGCTATTTCTTTATCACCGTACATCACATTTTTCTTTTTCTTATCCAAGGTGTAACGATCTGCAGAGTTCATTTCGATAAAAACTTTATTTCCTTTTTCCGTCACTTTAAAACGATCGGTTCGCGTTTCATACTTATTGCCGTCGGGAACCGTTAAAAATGTGGCAAAACTTTCTTCACCTTGTTTGTAAAGTTCGCACAGGCAAGCGCCTTTGAAAACCTCACTTTGCACATAAACACTGTTCAAGAACGTCAACTTCCAATCTTTATCATTCACCAACAACGCTGTTGCCGATACGGTGTATTCACCTTTAGAAAGTATATTGCCGTTTTTCTTAATTTCAAAAGTCATATCTAAATTTACCACACCCGTTTTGCCCTTAATCACCACCTTGTTGTAGTTTTTGATTTTAAATTGAATGCCTACGCCGGAGGAGACGCGGTAGATTTCGTAAGCCTCTTTAAAGGTTTTAAAATCCAACTGTTTAAAGTCCGCTTCACCCTCAATGGCGATTTCAACTTGCGAACCCACAAAATCGGGTGCAAAAAAGCTTCTAAATGCGGGATCTTCAAGCGACTTGGATGAATTACTCAAATAATTTTCATACAAACTCGAAAAAACTTTTTTGAGGCCTGCTTCGTTACCTTGGGCATTACCAAAAACAGGCACAGTCACAATAATGAGCAAGGTGAAAAAAGATGTAATTTTAGATTTCATAGTTCTCTTAAATTTCGTGTTGCAATAATACTAAAAAGCAGGTCGGGAAGGTTCTTATATTTTCAAAAGGTCAAAATTAAGCAATTTCTACGCCCATTATTTCATAAGTATTCTAATCATCAAAACTCACTATAACCTCATCAGAGGTGGGGTGTGATTGACATGTAAGCACATAACCTTGATTCACCTCTTCATCTAACAATGCGTAGTTTTTATCCATTTTCACATCTCCTTTCAACACCTTTGCTTTGCAAGTCATACAAACCGCGCCTTTGCAAGCAAAAGGTGCATCTGTACCCGCCTTTAGTGCGGCATCGAGTATATTATCACCTTTTGTGCCCACGGTAAAACTTGTTTCTTCGCCGTCTAAGATCACTTTTACGCGGCTTTCATCAATAGCGGCATTTGTCTGCGCTCCCGCCTTTGCGGTAGAGTGCTGTTTAGCTGAAGCCTGATTGGGAGAAGTAAACAACTCATAATGGATTTTATCACCTGCTACGCCATTTTCCTCCATGCTTTTTGAAGCAGCTTTAATCATAGGTTCGGGGCCGCACAAGAACACCTCATCAACCGCCTCGGGATTGAGCAATAAATTACAAAAAGAGTTGCACTTTTCTTCGTCGATTCGCCCGTAAAACAAATCAGACCCCGGGTTTTCACGGCTGAGCACATGATGTACGCGCAAGCGCTGCATAAACATGTTTTTTAAGTCGTCTATTTCCTCTTTGAATATAATGTTTTGTGCATCCTTATTCCCGTAAAAGAGCGTAAAAGAGCTTTTAGGCTCGAGCTTCAAAACCGATTTAAGGATTGATATAACAGGCGTAATTCCGCTACCGGCAGCAAAAGCCACATAATTTTTTTCATAATCGGGATTCAGTTCTGTGTAAAAGCGCCCTTGGGGTGTCATAACCGACAACTCATCTCCTTTTTTCAACACCTCATTTGCATAGGTAGAAAACCTGCCGCCCGGCACTTTTTTTACCGCTACGCGCAACTCACCTTCATGCGGTGCTGAGCAAATAGAATAGGAGCGTCGCACATCTTCCCCATTGATTTCGTTACGTAACGTAACGTACTGTCCTTGAATATAATCAAACTGTGATTGTAAGCCCGCAGGGACATCAAAACTTATAGAAACGCATTCGTCTGTTTCTTGTCGCAGATCCTTTACGGTAAGTGTATGAAATTTTGCCATTCTTTACTTTTATAGAGGTGCAAATTTAATAGAATAATCTTCTTTTTGTTCAGAGCCGTATTGGGTTCTGAACAAAAAATAATGCCGGGGAATTTAATTCAAGCTTTTGAACCATTTGGCCAATAATCCGGCCAGCAATTCACCGCTTTTATTGGCTATTTGTTGAACTTCTTCGTGGGTAATGGGTTGAATAATTTCCCCTACACCCATATCGGTAATAACTGAAATCCCCATCACTTGCATCCCGTTATGTATGGCGGTAATCACCTCGGGAACGGTACTCATACCCACCGCGTCACCACCTATTACGCGCAGGTATTTATACTCGGCGGGAGTTTCAAAAGTAGGCCCTGTCACAGATACGTACACACCGGTTTTCAGCGGCACAAACTCGGCATTCGCAATCTCCATAAAACGGCGGTTCATCTCTTCGCTATACACGTTGCTAAAGTCGGGAAAACGCGGCCCCTCTTCATCGCGATTAGGCCCAATAAGCGGGTTATCACCCATTTGATTAATATGATCGGTAATGAGCATTAAATCTCCTACTTCAAACCCCGGGTTCACGCCTCCCGCAGCATTGGTCACAATCAATTTATCTGCTCCCAATTGTTTGGCAACACGAACGGGAATAGCCACTTCATTCATGCTGTAACCCTCATAATAATGAAACCGCCCTTGAAAAATAATCACGGTTTTGCCGTACAACGTTCCGCAAAGCAGTTTGCCTTTATGGCCGGCTACCGTACTTTGCGGAAAATCGGGAATTTCATTGTAGGGGATTTCAATTTCAATATCGGCAATTTTACTGAGGTTTCCCAAACCCGATCCTAAAATAAGAGCATACTCAGGAGTTGTTTTTATCTTCTTTTTTAGATAGGTTATTGTGGACTTGATTTCGTTTGACATATTCCGTTATTTGGTTTTTGAGTTCTTTTCCGTCACCGCCGTGAAACTTCACCTCTATGGGTTGAATGTACACCGGCAATTTCAGTATTTTTTCAAATGCCGGATTGTCTTTCATGCGCATGAAGTCTTTCTCGGTAGTGATGATGATATTATTTCCCGATACCGATAATGAAGAATAGGCATTCAGCAACTGATCGGCATCATTTTGATTAAAATTATGATGATCGGCAAATTTAAGATGCGTAAGTTCAATACGCCCGGCCTGCAAATAATAAAAGAGCGGATCGGAGTTAGCGATTCCCGTAAAAAGCACGGCTCTATCGATACGCGCAGGGCAGCTGCCTTGATTTTCATCCGCGGGAATTAAAGCGCCGTAATCCATGTAAGAGAAGTAAATGTTTTGGTGCGGGCCGGGACGCAGCCGATCTTTGAGTGCGCGCCTGTCTAAAGGCGACAAGACTTTAGGACACTTTGTAATAATAATAATATCTGCACGAATACTGTTTTTCGCCGGTTCGCGTAAGTTACCCACCGGTAAAATATAATCTTCAACATACGGGCGGCTGTATTCGGTAAGTAAAATATTTACCTCCGGCTTTACACTGCGATGTTGGTACGCATCATCGAGTAAAATTAAATCCAACCCGGGAATATCATTGTCTAATTGCCTGATGCCGTTCACACGACTTTCACACACGGCCATTGGAATTTGCGGAAACTTGGATTTGATTAATGTAGGTTCATCTCCAATTTTTTGGTAATCAGATGTTTTATCTGCTAAGATATAGCCTGATGACTTACGACCGTACCCCCGACTCAAAATAGCTACGTTAAATTCTTTTTCAAGTGCTTGTAAAAAATACATGATGTGCGGCGTTTTCCCTGTACCGCCTGTGGTAAGATTCCCAATACTAACCGTAAACACCTCAAAACGGTGTTCGTGAATGGCTCCCAAGTCATACAACTTGTTGCGCAGCCATACCCCCGCAAGGTACAAAAGCCCTAAAGGCCATAATAATAACCGCAGTGGATTCATATGTGGCGAAGGTAAAACAGAAATTGATTACAGTTATAAAATACGAGATTGATAAATCTATTTAAGAAGCCCGGTCAAAACCCTTCTTTTTTGCATCCTTAAACACAGCGCTTTCTCACCTTAAAACGCCAAATCTTTTATTGCTACTCGCTCTTGATGGTCAACATCAAACTTTTTGGTAATCAATAAACAACAGCGCCCTTTCACCTCTCCTTGTAGTTCTAAATTGAGCTGCCCCGCTAAAACGGTACTCAAAAGCGTACCCATATATTCTTTCAAAGGCTTATTCAGTTCAGTTTGTAATTTAACGGTTACTACCTCATTACTGTTAGATTTGATTTTAACTTTTTCAGGCAAGCGGGTTCTCCCCATTTCCGTTCCGCTCAAAAACAAATCCACATCGGCACGGGTAATCGTAAAAGCCGTGTTATTAGGATTATTAATGCGTACTTTCAACTCGTAATTCAACTCATTTTTCTCAACTGACAACATTTTAAAATCTGTGATTTCTTCTACTTGAACATCTTCAAATGAACAAGATGAAGCCAGCGGTATCAAAAATAAAAACAATAAAAAAGAAGGGAATAATTTTCGCATCACTCGAAAGTAATAATGGTTTGATTTTTCTCAACCGCATCTCCTTTTTCAGCCTCAATACTCTTTACGGTTACATCTGCCGGTGACTTTATTACATTTTCCATCTTCATAGCTTCCAAAACCAGTAACGTATCACCTTGCTTTACTTCATCGCCGGGGTTTACGTGTAAATCTAAAATCAACCCGGGCATAGGCGCTTTGAGCTCAGTAACAGCTTGTGAGGTTAAGTCACTTAGCCCCATTTTTTTTAACAAAATATCCAACTCATCTTTTACTTCTACCTCAAATTGGTCTCCATTTACCTTAATGACAGCCGCTTTTTCAGCTTGATCATAATTCACCACCTCCACACGGTACGATTTATTTTTCCAAAGTAAGTGAAAATGTGAATCGGCTCCGGTTTCAACTACATCTAAATCAAACTGTTCACCGTTGAGTGTGCCGGTTTTTCCCGAACCGTCAAACAAGTCCACTTTGTGCGTATTGTCATTTATAATTGCTTCGTACATAACTGCAAATTTACGTGATTTTTCCGTTCAGCATACTTTTTACCGCAATGCCGTGTGTCTAAAATTCTCTTTTTTTTGGTCAGAACCCCCATATCATGTGCAAAATACCGAACAGCTTTGGGGTTTTGACCGTAATCATAACCTAACTTTATCAAATCAAACCGGCACAACTATTGAACAAGTACCGGAAATCAAAATCAAATACTATGAAAAAATTAATCTTTGCTACAGCGGCATTATTGCTGAGTTTAAGTGTAAGTGCACAACATCATCACAAAATGAAAAACATGTCTCCCGATGAGCGTGCTGAAATGGTTGTACAACACATCAGTGATGAGGTGGAAATCAATGAGGATGAAAAGCAACACCTCACAGCTATTCACGTAGAACACTTCACTCAAAAACAACAAATGCGCGAAGAGGGAAATGAAGATAAAGAGCAACACCGCCAAATGCGCGAAGAAAAGCAGGCTGCCGTTCAAACCATTTTAGGTGAAGAACGATTTGCACAATTAACAGAGGCACGGCAAGAACGACGCGCAAAACATAGAGAAAAGAAACGCGAACGAACCGGCAAAATGAGAAACCACCACCACAAACATCAAGACGCCGCTCAACCGCAAAAATAACACATAAAAAAAGCCGATCTGAAATTGAATAACGGATCGGCTTTTTTTGTTTCTTCCCCCGTTCATAACAATAGCTAACTTTGTGCGGCAAAAAATAGATACACTTGAATATTTACTCAAAAAAAGTACTTTGGAAACGCGTACTCATTGCCTTTGCACTGTTGATTGTAGGCGGCTCGTTTTGGTACACCAACCAAATTGTAAATGAAATTGCCGAGGAGGAGCGCAAACAAGTGCAAATGTGGGCAGGCGCCATTGAGAATAAAGCCAACTTGGTCAAATACACCTCAGCACTTTTTCGAGAGCTTCAAGAGGAAGAGCGCAAAAAAGTAGAGCTGTGGTCTGAGGCTACCAAACGTATTATCGCCGGAGCTGAAGGAAATACGCCGGGCGGAGAATTCATGCTGGCTTTGGACGTGGTAGAATCAAACACCACCATACCCATTATTATGGTCAACCAAAACGGCGAAATAACAGGCTCTCGAAATATTCCCAAAACGATAGAATTCAGTTTCGATACCCTTTCAAATGCTAAAGCCCGACAATATAATCACCACAATGACAGCGTAACACAAGCCGTTTTAGAAGAAATGAAAAAAGGGGGCAGGAGACTGGAAGTAAACTATTATGAGGATAAATACATTTACCTGTACTACAAAGATTCTCGCCTTTTTGAGGAAATCAAGCAAACCTTTCACGATCAAGAAAACCTATTTATTCGCGATGTACTTACCAACTCTGCCTCAACGCCTGTATTGTTCACCAACAGGCAAAACGATTCCATTGTAGCTCACGCAAATATTGATGAAAGCAGACTCAAAAACCCGGAGTTGTTGCAGCGTACCATCAATAAAATGAAAGAAGAAAACGACCCTATAATGATAGAATTGGGCAATAACAAAAGCCATTACATTTACTATGAAGACAGTGTTTTGCTGCGCAAACTCAAATACTACCCTATAGTACAATTTATAGCCATCGGGTTATTTATTGTAATCGGCTATTGGTTTTTCAGTACTTCGCGCCGCTCTGAGCAAAACCGCGTTTGGGTGGGAATGAGTAAAGAAACCGCTCACCAACTAGGCACTCCCCTTTCTTCACTTTTGGCCTGGATTGAATTGCTCAAAGCCAAAGAAGTGGCGCCCGACACGGTCAATGAAATGGAAAATGACATTCGCCGCTTAGAAGTCATTACCGAGCGCTTTTCCAAAATCGGCTCGTCTCCCGATTTAAACGCAGCCAATATTACTGAATTTATAAAGGAGCAAACCAATTACCTGAAAACACGCGTGAGTAAAAAAGTACGTTTTGACGTGCTCTCGCCACAAGGTGATATACATGCAAAAATCAACAAACCCCTTTTTGGATGGGTTATTGAAAACCTGAGTAAAAACGCCGCAGATGCTATGAGCGGCAATGGACTACTCACCATTACCATTTCTCAAAACGATAAAAAAATTATTATTGATGTTACCGATACCGGAAAAGGAATTCCGCAAAGCAAACGCAAAGAGGTTTTTCAACCCGGTTACACCTCTAAAAAACGCGGTTGGGGCTTGGGATTGTCCCTCACAAAACGCATCATTGAAATTTACCACAGCGGCAAAATCACTGTCCATAAATCTGAACTGAACAAAGGCACTACCTTTCGCATAATACTCAATAAGTAAAATGGCCGGTATTTATTTACACATTCCTTTTTGCAAGCGCGCTTGTACCTATTGCGATTTTCACTTTGTTACTCATTTAAATGAAAAACAACGGTTTTTGAATGCTTTGGACATTGAAATTCAATTGCAACCACAATTTTTACCTCCGGGTGCTGTGATTGATACTGTTTATTTTGGAGGAGGTACACCATCGTTATTGTCAGAACCCGAACTTACAGGGATTTTAAAAGCGTTGCACAACAATTTCAAACTAGGAAGCGAGCCTGAGATTACGCTGGAATGCAACCCCGATGATTTGACACTTGAAAATGCTCGGGCATTTCGCCAAGCCGGTATAAACCGATTGAGTATAGGCATACAATCTTTTCACCAAGAACATTTGAAACAAATGAACCGCTCTCACAATGCGCACCAAGCGATAAGCGGTATTGAAAACGCAAAACATGCAGGTTTTGAAAATATCACGGTTGATTTAATTTACGGTTTACCCCAATTATCACTGAAACAATGGGAGCAAAACCTGGAAACTTTCAACACGTTTCAAATCCCCCATCTATCTGCCTACAACCTCACTGTTGAACCGGGAACGCCGCTTGCTCATGCCGTAAAGAAAAAGCGCGTTTCCATCCCCGATGACGATTTTGTATTGCAGCAATTTAATTTACTAATGGACTACATGGAAAGAGCGGGTTATGAACACTACGAGATATCCAATTTTGCAAAACCCGGCCGCAGGAGCATACACAACACCAATTATTGGATGGGTATTCCCTTTGCGGGAATGGGCCCCGGAGCCCATTCCTTTGACGGCAATCACCGTTTTTACAATCCGCCTCACAATAAAAGGTACTTGGAAAAATTAGAATCCGATGACTTGGCTCTTGTGAAAGACTCATTGACAAAGACAGATAAAATAAACGAGTTGATTATGATTCGGTTGCGAATGGCTGAAGGCCTCCCTCTTGAAAAAGTAAACGCTTTATATGGAAAAGATGAAGAACTTCGCATTGCAAAAACAGCTGAAGGGTTTTTGCAGAGCGAGCATTTGGTTCTGACCGAGAAAAAAGAATTACAACTTACCCGGAAGGGAAAATATCTCGCAGATTATATTACGGCTGAGCTTTTCAAAGATTAAATTTGCAAAATAGAAGATTCCAAAACAAGAGTGGAAGGTAGACGTTATAAATAAAATTATTGCCTGTATTTTCAACATTAAGTTACCGCTTATTCATGTCTAAAGCTAAAGTATATATTCCGCTAATTGCCTCAATTGCCGTTATTATTGGGTTTTTGTTAGGTGTAAACCTATCGCAAAACTCAGGTTATAAAGATACACCCCTCATGTTGCGCGCACCCGGTAAAAGCGGCAACTTTAATATTTTAAACGAAATCATTGGCTACATCGACAGCGAATATGTTGATGATGTTGAAAAAGAAAAGCTCATTGATAAAACGGTGCAATACCTCTTGCAAGAGCTGGATCCACACTCATATTACATCTCTGCTCAAGAATTAGAGGCCATGAATGAGCCGCTGGAAGGAAATTTTGAAGGCATAGGTGTTCAATTCAACATTCAAAAAGATACTATTGTCATTGTAACTCCCCTACAAGGAGGCCCCTCAGAAAAAGTAGGTATTCAAGCAGGAGACAGAATTATTGAAGTTGAAGAAGAACCCGTAGCCGGAACCGGCATTACCAATCGCGATGTACTTAAATTGCTCAAAGGCGACAAGGGATCTAAAGTGAACGTAAAAATTAAAAGGAATAATGAAACGCATGATTTTACCATAACGCGTGACGAAATTCCCATTCACAGCGTTGATGTAGCGTACATGATTAATAAAGAAACCGGTTATGTTAAAATACTGCGTTTTGCCAAAAACACTTACAGTGAGTTCAACAAGGCTGTGAAGCAATTGAAAGAGGCCGGCATGGAAAACCTAATCATTGACTTACGCGGCAACGGTGGTGGCTTTTTAGATGCAGCTGTAAAGATAAGTGATGAAATTTTAAGCGAGGGTGAGACTATTGTTTATACTGAAGGGCGTTCACGACCGCGCGAAACTTACCGAGCTAAATCCCAAGCACGGCTGAAAACCGAAAATATTGCCGTTTTAATAGATGAGAGCTCGGCCAGTGCAAGTGAAATTCTTTCCGGCGCTATTCAAGATA
>CAJXMT010000009.1 GCA_913056155.1 uncultured Cryomorphaceae bacterium | reverse complement strand
AAACAAGAAATGCGATCGCGCAGAAACCGCTCTTACTCCAAGCCGGCGCTCAATAAAAACGGTACTAAAATGGCCTTTGTCACCAATCAATCCGGTCAACAAAAAGTGTATGTGCGCGATTTAGAGAAGGGCCGCAATAAGCGCATTTTAAAAACCGGCCACCGTTTAGATCGCGAACCCGAAACAGTTTATCCGATTTTAGATTGGCACCCGCAGGAAGATATTTTGGCAGTAGTGTACCGCAAACAGGCCAACATCATCATGGAATTGCATGATTTTGCCGAAAATGATAAACAGCGCATTGAAATGAGAAGGGTAGATAAAGTAATTGACGTAAAATACGCTCCCGACGGTAAAAGTATGGTGATGTCAGCCGTGAGCAAAGGACGTACGAACTTGTACGTATTCAATATGCTTACGCGCAGTCAAGTTCAAATTACAGACGATTTGTACGATTATTTGTACCCCGAATTTCTTCCCGACGGCAAACGTATTATTTTCTCCTCAAACCGTCCTGATAACCAAATAGTAGTGCGCGGTCGTGACAAAACCAAACCCCAAGATGCCGAGTTTGCCGACAATTTGGATGTTTTTATTTACGATTATGAAAATGAAAATCCGCAACTCACTCGTGTAACCGAAACGCCCGGTATTAATGAAACTCATCCCTCCGGAATTAACGAAAGGTTATTTACTTACTTAAGCGGAAAAACAGGAACAATAAATCGATACTCGGCGAACATCGACAGCACAATCAGCAGAATTGACACAACAATTCACTACAGATATTTCACGCAAGAAGTTCCCGTTACAAATTATTCGCGCAATATCTTGAGCCATGATGTAAACCGCAACGCCAATCAAGTATTGGATATTCTTTTGGAAAACGGGAAATACGTTTTTTATACCACACCTTTAAACACAGTAAAGGTTGCGGCAAACTCTGAGGATATTGATATTCAAGACACGCGATTAGTGAAAACCGATACATCCGGTCGACCTGCCCGGCCGCGAAGTTCAAAAATAGAGGTGACGGATATTGAAGAGGTCACTGAAAAGGAAACGATCAAAGAGGGCGAGGTAGATATCAATGAATACGCCTTTGAAGGAGACGACGAGCAAAAGACTGATCTCGATCCCGACGCTGAATCCGATGAGAAAAGACCCGTAAAAAATTCACGCTACGTAAAATTGGAGCCCGATACAGCTTCCGAATCTGAAAAAAAGCCCGAATTTACACGGCCCAATCAGGAAATTTACAGGCGAACATTTTTACCCGGTGAGCAGGCCGTTCAATTTGATTGGAACTTTGCCAATTCACTTTATCAGCGTTTCAACGGCGGTCCTTGGGTAGCGCCGGGGATGGGATTGGTGGCTAAAACGGATGTGGTTGAGCTCATGGAAGATTACATATTCGAGGGAGGCATTCGATACGCCGTTAACGGAAACAGCAATGAGGTTTTTGGTCGTTTTATCAATCGAAAAAAGCGGCTCAACAAAGAGTATATATTTCAGCGTCAGGCATTGTCACAGCAACCCGGTGTTGCAACCTTAGTACAAAGCAATATTTACAAAGGAAGCGTAGTGCTAACTTATCCTTTCAGCGAGGTAAGTGCCGTGAGGTTTACACCCTCATATCGCATGGATCAAAACGTAGTGCGCGCTACCGATATTAACACCCTGCGCGAGCCTAACGCTTACGATCATTGGGCCGGTATAAAACTGGAGTATATTTTTGATAACGTTCGCAATTTAGCGCTCAATTTAAATCGCGGAATGCGTATGAAGGTTTTTGGCGAGTTTTATACGGAAATGAATCAATCCCAGACCGATTTTTTTGTTGTGGGGTTGGATTTTAGGCACTATACCAAAATTCACCGTCATTTAATATGGGCCAACAGAATTTCGCAAAGCACCTCATTGGGGAACAGGCGATTGGTTTATTACATGGGCGGTACAGATAACTGGATACAGGGAACGGGCGATCAATTTGATTTTGATAACGAAGTGCCCACCGATAGAGGATACTTTTTTCAAACCATAGCTACTCCTATGCGGGGTTTTTTACAAAATGCTCGCAACGGCAACAGTTTTGCCCTGTTAAACTCAGAAATTCGCTGGCCTGTTTTTGAGTATTTCTCGCTAAAACCACTTAAATCTGAATTCTTGCAGCACTTTCAAGTTGTGGCGTTTGCCGATGTGGGTACAGCTTGGACCGGAGTGAACCCGTACAGTGATGAAAACTCCTTTAATGTAAGAAATATACGTCGCGGCGGTTCTTCAGTGAATATAAAATTGCGCAACCAGATAGATCCGCTTATTGGAGGAACGGGATTGGGATTGCGCTCCAAATTACTGGGGTATTTCGTCAGATTCGATTACGCATGGGGGGTAGAGGATGGTCTTTTGCGTGATACACGGGCATATTTCAGTTTGGGGCTTGATTTTTAAGCTTTTGGTCAGAACCCGATCTCCGTTCATACTTCCTTTTATATGCTTTTTTCATAATCTGAAAACCTTTCTTACGAGTCACCTCACTAGTCGCCGGTGCGTGATTTTTGAAGGCATGACCCTGTTTTGGGTGTGGTTCTGACCAATAAAAACAGAGACGTATTAATGTTCCCGGAGTAACAGCCGGAACGTTGAAAATTATTACTTTTGCAAATTCAATTTGAAGACAGTCAAATAGCTAATTAAATGAAAGTTACTCACGAATTAAAAGACGAGTTAAACGGTGTAATCAACATTGTGGTTGAAACTGAAGATTACAAACCCAAAGTAGAATCTACTTTAAAAACACAAAAGCAAAGAGCGCAAATGCCCGGTTTCAGACCCGGAAAAGTGCCCATGGGAATGTTGAAAAAAATGTATGGCCCCACTGTTATTGCGCAAGAAGTAAATGATATTTTGTCCAAAAAGTTAGATGATTACATTAAATCAAACGACTTAAAAATATTAGGAAGTCCGCTGCCCAAAGAGGACGATAAAGCCCCTGAATTTAACCCCAATGAATTCCCGAGCATGGAGTTCAATTACGAGATTGGTTTGGCACCTGACTTCAAAGTGAAAATGAGTGAAAAAGACAAATTCACGAAATATAAAGTAAAGGTTGACGATGCCTTAATTGAAAAATATACTGATGATTTGGCACGTCGTTACGGCTCGATGAAAGGAACTGATGCTGCCGGGGAAAATGATATGCTCAACGGCGAATTTGTTGAGTTGGATGAAAACGGCCAACCCAAAGAAGGCGGCATTCGACATACATCCTCCATTTCCCTTGAATTTTTAGAAGATGATAAAGTTAAAAAAGAGCTCACCGGCAAAAAACCGGGTGACGTTTTTGAGGTAGATCCTGATCGAGTGAGCAAAGGAGCTCCCGATAAAGCGGCCATGCTCGATATTTCTGTGGAAGAGGCTGAAAACTTAAAGTCAAAGTTTCAATACTCGGTTGATAAAGTGTTTAGTTTAACTCCTGCTAGTATCGATCAGGCGTTTTTCGACAAGCTTTTTGGCGAAGGAGAAGTGAAAAGCAAAGAGGAGTTTGAGCAGAAAATGGTTGAAAATTTATCAACGATGTTTGATCGCGATGCGGATAATATGCTGCAAAAACACATTCGCGAAGAGCTTATGGATCGTCATGAACTCAATTTGCCCGATGCGTTTTTAAAACGCTGGGTTGTTAAAAGCGAAAACGAGAAAGATATTTCACTCGAGGATGTAGAGAAAGACTATGACAAGATAGCTGAGCAAATCACTTGGGATTTAATTACCAATAAACTCATCGATGAACACAACATTGAGGTGAAACACGAAGAGGTGATTGAGCAAATTAAAAATAGGGTACGCGGTCAATTGGCACAATACGGAATGGCTGAGCCTGATGATGAAATGGTGGATCAAATGGCAGCTCGCTACATGGAAAACCAAGAGGAAATAAGAAAAATTTACGACAACTTATACGGTGAAAAATTGTTTGAAGTGTTCAAGAATACCTTTAAGTTTAAAGAAAAAGAAGTCGATTTTGATGAGTTTGTAAAGCTGGCTACGGGTAAAGCGCCCAAAAAAGGTATCTTGAATAACTTGCAAAACGTCTTCAAATAATTACATTATTATGAGTAAAACAGATTTTGAAAAGTTCGCTGTGCATGATAAAAACATCAGCAGCAATACGATGGGAGACTACATTAAAGCTTCCATGACTCCCTACATTTTAGAAGAGCGCCAAATGAACGTGCAAGCTATGGACGTTTTTTCGCGGTTGATGATGGACCGCATCATTTTTTTGGGCACACCCGTGAATGATCAAGTGGCCAATATCATTCAGGCTCAGCTTTTGTTTTTACAATCTTCTGACGCTGAAAAAGATATTTATTTGTACATCAACAGTCCCGGGGGTTCGGTTTACGCCGGTTTGGGTATTTATGATACGATGCAGTATATTGCCCCGGACGTATCAACTATTTGTACCGGTCTTGCAGCCTCTATGGGAGCCGTGTTGTTGACGGCTGGTACAGAAAAGAAACGCTCGAGTTTGCCGCACGCTCGCATTATGATTCATCAGCCCATGAGCGGCACTCAGGGTCAAGTTTCAGATATGGAAATTGCTTTGAAAGAAACTACTCGTGTGCGCGACGAGCTGTATAAAATATTGGCTAAACATACGGGGAAAACTTTTGAGCAAATCAAAAAAGACTCGGATCGTGATTACTGGATGAGTGCTGATGAGGCCAAAAAGTATGGTATGATTGATGAGGTTTTATCATCGCCAAAAAAGAAGTAAGTGCTTAGGGAATAAGCACAAGTGTAAATGAAAATAAGGGCGGTGACTTTAGTTTACCGCCCTTAAACTGCTACCTGCCGATTTGAACTTATGAAGGAAAATGAAGAAATAAAATGCTCTTTTTGCGGAAGAAAAAAGAGTGATGTAGACTTAATGATTGGTGGTTTAACCGGTCATATTTGTAACAACTGTGTTGAACAGGCTATTAAAATCATTCGTGAGGAAAGTGATGATCAATTGTCTCAAACACTCAGTAAGGATATTGATTTACTGCGTCCCTCTGAAATTAAAAAGCATCTGGATAAATATATTATCGATCAAGATCAGGCCAAAAAAGTGCTGGCAGTTGCCGTTTACAATCACTTTAAGCGCATTACGCAACCCGCAGATGATGACGATGTAGAAATCGAAAAAAGTAATATTGTTTTGGTAGGGAGAACCGGTACGGGAAAAACATTGCTAGCCAAAACGATTGCTAAAATACTGAATGTTCCATTTTGTATTGCCGATGCCACAGTGTTGACAGAGGCCGGTTATGTGGGAGAGGACGTGGAGGCCATATTGTCGAGGTTGTATCAGGCTGCCGATGGTGATGTGAAAGCTGCCGAAAGAGGAATTGTATTTATCGATGAAATTGATAAAACTGCCCGTAAAGGTGATAACGCCTCTATAACACGCGATGTTTCAGGAGAAGGCGTCCAACAGGCTCTTTTGAAATTATTGGAAGGTAATGTGGTGGGAATTCCACCCCAAGGCGGCCGTAAACATCCCGAGCAAAAGTTGGTGCAAATTGACACAAAAAATATATTATTTGTTTGCGGCGGTGCTTTTGATGGGATTGAACGAATCATAGAAAAACGCAGAAACTCGCAAACCATAGGCTACGGTAAAAAACCTACCAGCCGAGAAGAGAAAGAAAACTTATTGCGGTATGTTACTCCTGCAGATTTAAAGTCTTACGGGTTAATACCCGAGTTAATAGGCCGTTTCCCGGTACTTTCACATCTAAACCCACTTGAAAGGGATGCTTTAAAACGTATTTTGACCGAACCTACCAATAGTTTAATAAAGCAATATGAAAAGTTGTTTGACTTAGAGAATATTGAACTCGTATTTAAAGAGTCTGCTTTAGATATTATTGTGGATAAAGCGATGGAGTTTAAGCTTGGAGCCAGGGGGCTGCGCTCTATTTGTGAAGCTGTAATGCTGGATGCCATGTATGAAATTCCCTCTACGCGTAAGCCCGGCGGGAAACGGGAAAAACTGGTAGTGGATGAGGAATATGTTCAAAAACACTTGAATCAATCTGCTTTGGAAAAACTCAAAGCCGCTTAAAAAACTCAACCGATTAATGATGATAAAAGGCCGATTGTATAAATTGGCCTTTTTTTATTAAAGAGGTTTTTACCGAGCATTTTGGAGCTTGATAAAGCTGACGTTATATCTTTGCTCCTATGCTATTAAATATACCTGACTCCAATAAAAAGCGCGTTGTAATCATAGGTGGCGGATTTGGAGGAATTCAATTGATTCGAAAGCTGCGTAATGCCAGGTTTCAAATTGTGTTGATTGATAAAAACAATTATCACACATTTCAACCGTTGCTCTATCAGGTTGCTACGGCAGGTTTGGAGCCGGACTCTATTGCTTACCCACTGCGAAAAATGTTTTTTGGTGTAAGTGATTTTTACTTTAGAATGGCGCAAGTTGTGCGTATTGAGCAGCAAAGCAACCGGGTGGTTACAGATATAGGGGAGTTGGATTTTGACTATTTGGTGGTTGCTACCGGTTCTAAAACCAACTTTTTTGGCAACAAAAATATCGAAAGGCATGCTATGCCGATGAAAAGCGTTTCTGAAGCCTTAGATATGCGGAGTTTAATGCTTCAAAATTTTGAAAAAGCGCTACTTACCAAAAACCTGTCTGAACGCACCGGGTTAATGAACTTCGTTATTGTAGGAGGCGGGCCCACGGGAGTTGAGCTGGCCGGAGCTTTATCGGAGTTGAAAAATCATGTGCTGCCCAAAGATTATCCTGATTTGGATTTCAGGCGAATGGAGGTACACCTTTTAGAAGCCGGGCCAAAGGTACTTGCGCCTATGAGTGAAAAGTCCTCAAAAACTTCTCTAAAATACCTTGAGGAAATGGGTGTGCGTGTTTGGCTCAATACCCCTGTAATCGATTACGACGGTAAAGTGGTAAAGACCAAAACCAAAGAACTTCCCGCCAAAACATTGATCTGGGCAGCCGGCGTTCATGGTAGGTTAATTCCCGGAATAGCTGAAAACGCGATTGAAAAAGGCAGATACCTCACCGATGAATTTAACTTGATAGTTGGCACTGAAAATATTTATGCCATTGGTGATGTCGCTTTGATGAAAACTGAAAATTTTCCTCACGGGCATCCTCAAGTTGCGCCCACGGCCATGCAGCAGGGCGCAGTATTGGGGAAAAACCTGTATAAAATAAAATCCGGTAAGGAGCAGATTCCTTTTCAATACAAGGATAAAGGCTCAATGGCCACAATAGGTCGCAATCGCGCGGTGGTTGATATGAATAAATTGCACTTTTCGGGTTTGCCGGGCTGGATGGTTTGGATGCTCGTTCACCTGCTGTCCTTGGTGGGCTTTAGAAATAAAGTGGTAACCCTTTTGAACTGGGTGTGGAATTACATTAATTATGACCGAGGTGTTCGTTTAATTATCAGACCATTTATACCCAAAAATCAAAGAAACACATGAAAGGAGTGGTGGAATTTAACAATACGCTGTACAAAGTTGATTTTTCAAAACCTATTGACCTCAGTTTGCCCGTTAAGCCGGGTGGTGTTAAAGCGTGGTATGTTTCAGATCCTGAGTTCAAACCCGTGATAATGAAGGGTTTTATTGGTTCGGTAGGTCAGGGCGGGAGTGTTAATTTTCGAGATATTACTTTCAATCCACATGGTCACGGCACCCATACCGAATGTTGGGGACACATCACCAAAGAGGTTCACCCCGTTAATGAAATCTTAGATCATTATATGATGCCGGCATTGGTAGTTACGGTTACTCCTGAGCAAGTCGGCTCTGACCAAAAAATTACTCCCGCATGTTTAAAGGCGTTGAGAAATTCACCGGAAGTAGAAGCATTAATAATCAGAACCGCACCCAATTCGTCGCAAAAACCCGATAAAAACTATACAGAAACGAATTGGCCCTATTTAACAGAGGAAGCAGCAGAGTTGATTGTCGCACAAGGGATACAACATCTCTTGATAGATCTGCCTTCGGTAGATAAAGAAAATGATAATGGAAGTCTCGTTTCTCACAAAATATTATTTGGTTTGCCAAATAATATTCGCAAAAAACAAACCATAACAGAAACTATATTTGTGCCTGATTTTGTTGTAGATAGCGTGTATGTATTAAATTTGCAACTTGCAAATATTCAAAATGATGCTGCTCCTTCGCGTCCCGTTTTGTACGCTATAGAGAAAGTTTGATTTGAACTCAAAATGATACATTATGAAGGCATTGGACGAAATAGACAAGAAAATATTGAGGCATCTTCAAGAGAACGGTAGAATTACCAATTTAAATTTGTCTCGTGAGGTAGGGTTGTCGCCTGCACCCACCTTGGAAAGGGTTCGAAAGCTCGAGGATCGCGGTTACATTAAAGGCTATCATGCAGCATTGAGTCCTCAAAGTTTGGGACTTAACCTCAAAATCCTCATTCAAATATCTTTAATCAGACAAATAGATAACGCGGTTCAAAAATTTGTAGACCAAATTATGGACATTGACGAAGTTATCGAGTGCCAACAGATTACGGGGGATTACGATTATTACATAAAGGTTTTAGTTAGAGATATTTCGGCTTACGATCAACTTGTGAATGATAAACTAAGTAAAATAGAGGAAATAGGTCAAATGCGTTCCAGCGTAATCCTTTCAACTGTGAAAAGCACTTCTAGTTTACCCGTGAAATAACCTCTTACCCATGATAGCCTGTGAATATTGAAGAGTTTTGGGATTTTTGCCTCAGTAAAACGGGTACAGAGGAGTCTATGCCGTTTGACGATAAGGTTTTGGTTTTTAAAGTCGCCGGTAAAATCTATGCTGCTTGTGATGTGGATGATTTTGAGAGTGTGAATTTGAAATGCGACCCGGAACGCGCCACAGCGTTACGTGCGGAATATTCGGGAATTAAACCCGGATATCACATGAGTAAAAAGCACTGGAATACCATTGAGATGTCGGGTACGGTTCCTTTTGATTTGGTGGTAAATTTAATCAACCACTCTTATGATTTGGTTGTGGAGGGTTTACCTTTGTACAAACAAAAACAACTCAAAAGTGATGAACCATCCGATAGTCAGAACAATCATTAGATACTTTTTGCAGGGACTGATTTTAATTACACCGGTGGCCATTACCGTTTATATAATTGTTCAATCCTTTTTTATTCTTGATGAATTGTTGCCTTTTGACTTGTTTCCCGGCGCAGGGATCATCATAATTTTCACTTTGGTTACATTTCTGGGCTTTGCCGGTAACACCATAGTGGGTAAACCCATTAAAGCACTTTTTAAGGAGTTGCTAAACAGGACTCCTGTTGTAAAGAGTATTTACACCACTATTTCAGATTTATTCACCTCAATTCTCGGGCAGAAGAAAAAATTTACCGAACCTGTTTTGGTAAAACTCAGTACCGAGTCAAATTTGGAGCGCTTGGGTTTTGTTACTCAAACCGATTTGCATGAATTGGGTATCAGTTCTCAAAAGGTAGCCGTGTATTTACCACATTCATATAACTTTTCGGGCAATTTATTTGTGGTTAATGAAAAAAATATCACCCCGCTGAATGCGAAATCTGCTGAGGTGATGAAATTTATCGTATCGGGCGGGGTTACAACTTTGGCGGAAGCACGCAGGGAGATCAAGGAAAATGAAGAAACCCTCTGATTTTAAGGAACACCTGCTGTTGCACTTGATCATTTTGATTTGGGGTTTCACGGGAATTTTGGGAAAAGTAATCGCACTGCCTTCCTTTGATATTGTTTGGTATCGTATGGCTATTGCATTTGCGTGTATTTTGATTTGGTTAAAAGCAATTAAGTTTGATACAAGTACAAAATCAAAAAGTGTATTGAAGTTTTTAGGTGTCGGTTTGTTTGTGGCGGCTCATTGGATTGCTTTTTTTCATGCAATTCAAGTTTCAACCGTAAGTGTGGCTTTGGCTACCTTAGCCTCAGCTACTTTGTTTACTTCATTTCTCGAACCTCTGTTTTTTAAAAAGCGAGTTGTTTTTTATGAAGTTGTATTTGGAGTTTGTGTGATTTTAGGATTGACACTTATTTTCAACTTTGAAACACAATATGCTCTCGGCATTTCCATAGCTCTGCTGGCTGCATTTCTCGCATCAGTGTTTACCGTAATAAACGGAAAGTTGGTGAGTGAAGGAGAAAAGCCTCGCATGATGACTTTGTATGAGATGTTGGGAGGTTTCATCGGTATAACGCTCTATTATTTAATCACCGGAAACACCTCAATATTACAAAACCTCCCCACACTTTCTGATCTTTTTTATTTGTTGATTTTAGGTGTAGTTTGTACCGCCTTTGCCTTTTTGGTAAGCATAAATGTGATGCGGGTTCTCTCTCCTTTCACCGTTAGCATTAGTATAAACATGGAGCCCGTGTACGCCATAGTTTTGGCTTTGCTCATTTTTGGTGATGACGAGCGTATGTCTGCAGGTTTTTACTCCGGTGCTGCGCTCATTATGGTGACGATTCTTATAAATGCTGCAGTGAAACGCCAAAAGAGCAGAAAACCCTTGTCAAAATCTTTGGTTAAGTAAGCTTATCCGCCAATATACTGCTTTCTACAACGGGGCTGATTCGCTCGTAAATAATATTATAAACCGCTTCGCAAATGGGTAAATCCACCTCGAATTTTTCGTTGATTTTTTTGATACTTTTCACGGCATAATATCCCTCAGCAATCATATCCATCTCGAGCTGAGCCGTTTTTACTGAGTAACCTTTACCCAACATAAATCCAAATGTTCGGTTTCTGGAGAACTTGGAGTAGGAGGTAACCAGTAAGTCCCCAATATATGCTGAAGTCAATACATCGCGGTGAATGGGATTTACCGCATCAATAAAACGTTCTGCCTCTTGAATGGCATTGGATATGAGAACGGCTTGGAAATTATCACCGTACCCCAAACCTGCATATATTCCTGAAGCTATGGCATATACGTTTTTCAAAACAGCTGAAAGTTCAGTGCCGAATAAATCATCAGAGGTAGAAGTTTTTATGTATCGACATGAAACTAAATCGGCAAATGACTGCGCAATGGTTTCATCAGGGCAGGCAATCGTGAGGTATGAAAGCCGTTCCAGAGCCACCTCCTCGGCGTGACAAGGTCCTGAAATCATCGCAATTTTATCGTAAGGAACCCTGAAAGTTTTGTGAAAGTATCGAGCCGGAATCGCGTGATACTCAGGGATAATTCCTTTTATTGCAGATACAATAACTTTGTCTTTAATTAAATCGGCAGGGAAATCCTTAAAAAGGTCATACACAAAAGCAGAGGGAGTAGCCATTACTAAAACTTCAGAATCAGAAATAATATCTCGCAAATGAGTGCTTATCGTGATTTTATCTAAATTGTACTCTACAGACTGCAAATACTTGGGATTGTGACGGTATTTTTTGATGTGTTCTACACTTTTTTCATTACGCATCCACCAATTCACGTTATCCAAATTGTTGCTGAGCATTTTTACGATAGCTGAAGCCCAGCTGCCACCGCCTATTACCGCTACTTTTTCTTGTTGTGCCAAACTCAAAAATTTTGATTAACAAAGGTACAATAAGATGCTGTTACTTTTGGTTAGATCCTCTATGAACCTAAAGGTGTTGAAATTCTGATTTTTACCTGTACCGCCGGACGGGGTTTGAACATTTAAAGTCTTATTTGAGTTACAAAGATGCAAGGTAAACCTTTACCTTTGAAGCAAATTTTCAAAGCATCAATTTTTATGGCAGATCAATATAAAGCACACGACTATTACATGATGGATGAGTTTTTAACCGATGAACAAAAACTCATTCGAGATTCATTGAGAACATACCTGAAAAAAGAAGTTTCACCCATTATTGAAGATTATTACGAGCGAGCTGAATTCCCTAACCAAATTCTCAAAGGACTCGGCGAGCACGGTTGTTTTGGCCCCTATATTCCCGAAGAGTACGGTGGCCCGGGGTTAGGTCAAATCACCTACGGTCTTCTTATGCAAGAACTCGAAAGAGTTAATTCCGGAGTAAGATCCACAGCCTCAGTGCAGTCTTCGCTGGTTATGTATCCTATTTTTAAATACGGTTCTGAAGAACAAAAGAAAAAGTATTTACCCAAATTAGCGACCGGTGAAATGATGGGCTGTTTTGGATTAACCGAACCCGATTACGGTTCCAACCCCGGCGGTATGCTGTCTAATTTCAAAGCAGAGGGCGACAACGTTATACTCAATGGTTCCAAAATGTGGATTTCCAACGCTACTTTTGCTGATATTGCTGTTGTATGGGCAAAAGATGAAAAAGGGCGAATTCACGGTTTAATTGTTGAGCGCGGTATGGAGGGTTATGAAACTCCTGAAATGAAAGGAAAACACTCACTTCGAGCAAGCGCCACCGGAGAACTGTTATTCAATAATGTAAAAGTGCCCAAAAGTAATATTTTGCCGGGCAAATCAGGTCTGGGTGCTCCCTTATCATGTTTAGATTCTGCAAGATACGGAATTGCATGGGGAGCAATAGGAGCAGCCCTCGATTGTTACGATAGTGCACTGCGCTACTCATTATAGCGCAAACAATTCGATAAACCTATAGGCGGCTTTCAGTTGCAACAAAAGAAACTGGCAGAAATGATTACTGAAATCACCAAAGCGCAGTTGCTCACCTATCGGTTGGGACAACTTAGGAACGAAGGCCGCGCCTCCACCGCACAAATATCAATGGCAAAAAGGAATAATGTGAAAATGGCTATTGATATAGCACGTGAATCACGACAAATTCACGGGGCGATGGGAATCACCAATGAGTACTCTTGTATGCGGCATATGGCTAATTTAGAGTCTGTCATTACCTATGAAGGAACTCACGATATTCACCTGCTTATTACGGGAATGGATGTAACGGGAATACCGGCATTTCAATAAAGAGTGAACTAAACCAACAAAAGCCCGGCCATTTATTTTCCGGGCTTTTTTATTTGATACGATTCACCGTGTAATCTATTAAGCCGTGAAGCGATTTGCGCGCTTCGTTATCGGGAAATTCATTTAAGAGCACTTTAGCTTGCGTTACGTAATCGTTCATTTTTTGGGTGGCGTATTCAATACCTCCACTGGTGTTGACGTAATCAATAACTTCAGCGACCTTTTTGTTGTTGTTATTTTTGTTTTTTACAATGTAAATCAGCTTTTTGCGAGTGGCTTTATCGGCGTGATTTAACGCGTAAATTAAAGGCAACGTCATTTTTTTTTCTTTGATATCAATACCGGTGGGTTTTCCAATTTTAGACCCTGCACCGTAATCAAAAAGGTCATCTTTAATTTGGAAGGCAATTCCGGTTAGTTCTCCCAATTGATGCAACTTGTCAATCGTTTTTTGGTCAGAGCCGTTTGAAGCTCCGCCGGTAGCGCAACAAGCGGCAATAAGAGTGGCGGTTTTTTGTCTGATGATCTCAAAATATACATCCTCAGTAATGTTGAGTTTTCGGGTTTTTTCGATTTGTCTCAACTCACCTTCGCTCATTTCTTTTACGGCTTTGCTCACTAACTTGAGCATTTCAAACTCACCGTTTTCAACACTCAAAAGCAAACCTCGCGACAGCAGATAATCACCAACCAAAACGGCGATTTTGTTTTTCCAAAGCGCATTGAGGGAAAAAAAGCCTCTGCGCTCGTATGCATCATCTACCACATCATCGTGAACGAGTGTTGCTGTATGCAAAAGCTCAATTAAGGCGGCAGCGTTGTATGTGCTGTCAGTTACTTTTCCCGTGAGTTTAGCGGTAAGGAATACAAAAAGAGGTCTTACTTGTTTTCCTTTTCGCTTTATGATGTAATGCGTGATTTTATCCAGTAAAGGGGCAGAGCTTTTTAATGAAGCACGAAACTTTTTTTCAAAAAGTTCCATCTCAGCAATTACGGGTTCTTTTATTTCAGTAACTGTTTCCATTTACAAACGTGCTTTGCTATTTAAGTCTCAAATTAAGGTAACCGCCGATAGGGTGTTAAGTTTGCGTTTTAGAATAATTTTAATTCGTCTATCGCATAATACAAAAAGCCCGTGCAGCTTGCTCTCATAGGTTATTTTCTCTAGGCTGCTTTTCATCCTGATTTACCGGCGGTTTTTCTGTCTTTTTTAAGGACTTCCCTTTTGATGCAGATTTTTTATCCGTGGAGAATAAATTGGCGACAGAGGCGATAAGTACACCGGCTCCAACGCATAGCACCATGAGAAGAGCCAGTGATATTTCAACTTTCCATACCCAAAATACTACTTTTACCGCTTCAGCGTTTTGAATACTAAAGAGAACCAGAAGGGCAATTAGAATCAAATTGAGAATTAAAAGTAACTTTTTCATTTGTATTTGAGTTTTAATATTGGATACTACTCAGGTTGTAAATAACGAAGGTAGAAATGTTTAAAAAATCATACTGCTTTTCTGCATGAATCGTTTTTGTCATTGGCAAATATAGTTTAGTTTCGTTGCATTGTTGAGGCTCAATAGCGAAAAGCTTTTTACCTCTTGTACCGCATAATTTTCGTTCCTTTGTGACGTCATTAATTCTTGTTGAAAATAGTATTGTGAGATTAAAGAACCTATTATCAAAGCTTCGTGTTTTATTGCTTTTCATTGCGTTGGCAATGGTGACCTTGGGTGGAGGTACATCTTGCAGTCAACGCCCTTACTATTCGAGTGAGCGGGTTTATAATGCCCGTAAATCAATTAATAAAAAATTGAAGAAAAGGGGATATCGCAATAATCAAAAGCGGTATAAACCCGGCAAAAAAACAAAATGGCGAAAGAAGCGAGGTAAAAAGTTTAAAAAGAGTAAGTACAAAACAGGGGGAGGCTTTTTTAGGAGACTGTTTAGAAAGTAAGCATTGTCGTCTATTGTATAGCTCAGTTCGGTTCTTTTCCGAATCGCCTACTACTCTAACTTTGAGGAAATGTAATCTGTGATTTTTTCGGCCGCTCCGGTGCGCGATTGAATATATTGTTTTTGTCTCATCATCGCCTCCTGAAGTTTAGTTTCTCTATTTAAAAAAGGCGTAATTTGCTCTTCGAGATGCGCAGAATTATTAAACTCAAAACCGGTGTTGAGTGTTTGCATGTCTGCTGCTTCGGGAAATTTTTTGTTTTTGGGTCCAAAAAAAACGGGCATTCCAAATGCAGCGGGTTCAATGATGTTGTGAATACCTTCATTAAATCCACCGCCGATAACGGCCAATTGCGCAAATTGATAAAGGTGTTTAAGGTCACCTATGGTATCCACAATAAGTGTTTTGGCCTTCGGTGTTCTTTGGTTTTGAATATCGGAAAATAATTCATAGTCCCTTTTTACGGCTTGCTTGATTCGGTTGATTTTATTTTTAGAAATGTCGTGAGGCGCTACTATGAGTTTTATGTTGTCCATAGCCGGGTTTTTAATGAGAAATTCAAGTGCCTCAATCTCTTTGAGCCAAGCACTGCCGAAAATAATCACTTGAGAATTCAAAAAAGCGGACGCCAATCGGGGATATTTCTTTGCATTCTTCACCGTTTGTACTGCTCTGTCAAATCTGACATCACCTGCTACTTCAGCTTGATTTATACCATGAGCGTTTAAAACTTCCACGGACTCTCGGTTCTGAACGAAAAAATAATCAACGGTTTTAAGAGAGTGTAAAAGTGATTTACCGTAAAACGTAAAAAAGGGCTGTGAGGGTCTGAATATGGCTGAGGTATAGATTAGCGGTATTTGACTCCGGTGTAGCTCGTCAATGTAGTTTTTCCAGAATTCATATTTGATAAATACCGCCAATCGAGGATTGACCGCTTGCAAAAAGGCAACAGCATTTTGAGGCGTATCATCAGGCAAATAGGTGTAAAAATCAACTATATCATCGGGTTTATGGTGATTGAAACCCGAAGGCGAAAAGTAGGTTACGAGAATAAATATTTCAGGTGATTCTTTTTTCAGCAGTTCCATAATAGGTCGTCCCTGCTCGTATTCTCCCATAGATGCACAGTGAAACCATACGGTGTTCTTATCCTTTTTCAGCTGTTTGGAGCGATGGAGTGCGGAGAGGGCGCTCTTTTGACCGGCATAACGCTGTTTGGCTTTTTGATTTCCGGTGAATCCGGCTGTTTTTACAGCTGCCGAATATAGGGAAATCAAGGCGTTGTAAAATACGTTTTGGCCCATACTAGTCGTAATAATACTCTTGAGGCGCTTTTTTGTAAAGGGGCAGTGTCCAGCCGGCTCTTATTGTGTAGAGCAGGTCCAGTCGTTGGCTTTGATCTGTATAACCAATATCATATTGAACCTCGCGTACACTTTTAGTAAACCCTTGCATAAATTCGAACCCTACAAAAAAATTGATGAGTCGCCTATTACTCAGGTGCCGGTAGCCTATAAATTGAGAAAGCATCGGGCCGAAGGTCATGCGGTCATAGCCTTTTCGGTTATCGCGAAAGTTGAGCATGGGGATATCGGCATTGTCGTCTTCAACGCGGATATTGTGTTGCATGATACCTCCGCCCAACACAACCATAAAGCCACTGTTGGGATTATTGATACCCGCCGAAAAAAGTTTACCTATTTTACCTTCCAGTGTGAAGCCGCGTTGATAAAAGAAAATATCGGCCGGTAATCCCGATAAGCCCAGAGGAATACCGTCGTCATCTAAATAGGTTTCAATGGGGCCTTGGTCTTTTACATTGCTGCTAAAAAGAAAAGAGGCTCCAACTCCGTAAAGCCAATTTTTTTTGGTTTTGTAGTAAACAGAAAGTGCCATGTTGGAATTGTTTCCAAAGCGTTCACTCAAGTCACCGCCGGGTATTTGGAAACCGTAAGACATATCAATTAAGGGCACACTTACTATTGAGTCTGCTAAACTGATTTGGCTTTGAGCTTGTTCCCAAGCGAAAAGTATAAAAACAAAAAGTACTTTCTTCATTGCGTGTGCAAAGTTAGGTATTTTGGTTGTTTCATATTCTTACCGACATAAACGGAACTTGACGCTTATATTGCGCTATAAGTTCTTTTTTAGCCGGTATATTTGTACAAAAATGAACCGGATGACAGCAGTAGTAGAAGTAAGCATGTACCCATTGACTGAGAATTACATTCCTGTGATTGATAAGTTCTTGACTGAAATTCGAGAATATGAGGGATTGAATATTTCCACAAATCCGTCAAGTACGCGTATTCAGGGAGAATATGATGAGTTAATGGACGCTGTTACAGCGTGCATGAAAAGTATATATCGGGGAAGTGATCAGGTAACTTTTGTGATGAAGGTGCTCAACACAGACATCACCGAGACGAAGTGGGATGATTGTTGAGTTGCAAAATGCCTTGAATTCGATTACTGTTTTGGAGGCTGTAGCCGTTGCTGCCGGACTACTTTATCTGATTTTAGCAGTTTACGAGAGCATCTTGTGCTGGCTTTTTTCGTTAATCAGCGTTTCTATTTACTTTTATATTTTTATTGATACAGAATTGTGGGCTGAGGTATTACTTCAAATTTATTATTTAGGTACAACAGCTTATGGCTTTTACACGTGGCGTTACGGTTCGGTGAAATCGAATGTAGAGCAGGGGAGAAAGCCCATATTGAGAGCCTCCGTAAAAAAGCACAGTATTTTTATGGGTATAATTTTAGTCGGGACCCTAATCGGGGGGTATTGTTTAGAAGAGTTCACGGCAGAAAAATGGCCGTATTTGGATTCTTTTACCACAGTAGGTGCCTTGGTCACAACATGGATGGTCACTCAAAAATATTTAGAAAACTGGCTTTATTGGATTGTTGTGGATTCTGCCGGTGTGTTGCTTATGTATAAATCCGGTCTTTTTTTGACTGCCCTGCTTTTTGTCGTTTATTTAGTGATCGTTGTATTTGGCTTTTATAACTGGAAAAACCTCTGCCGTGAACAAATCACCCTTTAAAATATTAGTGACCGGTGTCGAATCTACGGGTAAGTCTGAACTTGTGAAGTTTTTAGCCGATAGCCTTAACTTACCTTTCACTCGTGAATTCGCGCGCAAGTACTTGGAGGGCTTAAATCGGGATTATTCACGTGAGGACTTAGACGCCATTTTGATTGGTCAATTGGACTTGGAGAATAAGGCCTTGAATCTGGCATCGGCTGAAAGCTGTGAAGCTGTTATATGCGATACAGGTCCCGAGGTACTGTATATTTGGTCAGAACACAAATTCGGAAAAGTTTCCGTCTTGATACAGAGGGCATTAATCGAGTTTGATTATGATTTGGTATTACTTACGGATGTTGATTTGGAATGGACACCGGATATTCAAAGAGAAACACCCGGGTTAGAGGAACGGCAAGTACTTTTGAATAAATATAAGACCTTATTGCAAAGAGTGGGAGTGTCGTATTGTATAATATCGGGACACGGTGCTTCTCGGTTTGCTCTTGCCAAAAAGAGAGTAGAAGAGTTCTTAAATAAAAAAAGCCCTCAACAAAGTTGAAGGCCTTAAATCTTTGAATATTTTATTTCTTAGAAACTCCATAAATCGTGTTCAAAATTGAATATAGTTTTTTCAATTTCTTCTGCTTCTAACAGGGCATCCATTGGCGAGAGATAATCTTCTAATTTTCTGTCGTATGTATTGGATTCTTTCACAATCCTTGAAGAAAACATACGTTTCCAAAATAAATCATCATACGTTATGCGGTGAACATCATTTTGGCGATTGAATACCTCATTTTGCGCAAATACAAAACGTGCTTCGGGGAAATAGATCCAAAATTCAGGTTGGTACCCTTCTACTTCACCTTGAGCATCGATTTTGGGAACGATAGGAGCTATTCCTAAAATCCTGAACTCTAATACCGATCTTTCATTATCAAAGAATACTTCTTCCTTAATTTTAAATTTGGTTATTTCTGAAAGCGGAATTTCGTTCTCAACCTCTTTATCAATTGTATTACCTTGTTCATCGATGTCTTGAAATGTTGATTTGTAAACAAATACCTCAGCTACTTCTTCAGGTGTCATGGGAACTTGAAACATATCATTGACTTCGCCATCCACAGATGCCGCATAGGGTTGAATATTACCTTCTTCCATTATAGCATCCATAATAATTTTCACGAAATTTCTTCTACCCTGCGTAGGTTTCTTAGGATAGTAAAATACCTGATTCATTTTTTCCTCCATGTCCACAATGCGCCACGTACGTTTGAGCCACATGATATCAGATTCACGTAGCTTTACATATGGGATGGGTTTGCGATTGGCATTGTTTTTTGATTTGGAATAAACCCCGTCAAGGGGGGCTTCAGACGGATCTAATACTTGAGCAGAAGATTCTGCATTAAAGCAAAGTATCGCTGCAAAAAACGGAATTATGAATCTCAGTTTTTTCATGGTTTTGTTATTATGTAACCGATAGTGATTTAGATTCACTCTCGGTATTTGATTATCTTACATCCAACACAATGGGAGAAAGGGACTTTCTTTGCCCGTCCGGACCGACTGCCCATATGTTTCTAACCTGCATTTGGTCGCCTCTGCCCAGGTTCGACAACAAACTTTTTTGTTGACCTGTAAGGCGGTTACTATTAGATGTCAAGTTCGTAATTCGACCGCCTTTGTTGACATTAATAGTAAATTCCACAACATTGTACTTGACCCCTTCAAAATCAAAATCTTGCAAAATGGCTTTGACGTCACTTTGTTGTTTAAGAGCCCCTGAAGGTACAGTTCCTGAACCTGTTTGACCGGCAAAAAACGGCTCGGGCTTAGGTATGTTTTTAACCCTGAACTCAAATGCTTCGCCCATTGGTTTTGTACCGTTTTCGGTTTCAACTGAAACAGAGACTTTACAAACGGCTTGCTTTCCGGGTTTTAGCTCATATTTTCCGGGGCCGATTTGTTTTAAGGATCCATTAGTAGTTGTTGCTTTGATTTTAGAAGCTGAAAAACCCGCTACTGAAACATCAATGGGATTATCCAAACCTCGATAAACAACATTCATTTTGGTAGGAGACACAACTGTTGAAGGTTTAGCAGCAATAAAGCTGTGGCTAAAGGGGTAGCTGATGAAGTCGTTAGGACCTCCGCCTGGTTTTCTCAATTTGATAACGCCGCCCCATTCTACTTCGCCTTCTGAAGCCACTTTGTAACCGTATTGAGCTACGCCGTTTTCAATATGTACGCGATCGGTTTCTTCCATGGGTTGAATTACCTCCATTTTACCGTCAGTAGTATCAACACCTTTACCTACCACCATTTCAGGATCTTCCGTAGTGCTGTAAGCCGCAACAATTACATCAGCTTTAAATGAATCACCGATTACTACATAGTTTGAGTTGGGGATTACTTTCACTTGAATCTCGTCAAATTTAAAATCCTGAGCACTGATGTTCGTCATTAAAAGTGTGAGGGCATCTGCTTGTGCTTTTTTGACGTCAGCTTGAAGTCTTGTTAAGTTTGTCACAACCGCAGCTAAGGGAACGTGATAGAAATTGCCGGCTTCCCATGACTGGGTTTCACCACTTCTGGAAACTTGAACCTCCTCAAAAGAAATTCCCGCATTAAAGTCACCTCTTGATCGGGCGGGCAATTCGTTAGTTGCTGTAGTGACGAATGACTCGATCTTTTCACGCAACTCGACAGCTGACATGGGTCCGTCTTTGGGATTGGCCGCATCAGAACCTATCATTATATTGGTGACTCCATCATAATTGTCTTTTGCTTCAACGAGACCCAAATCCCAAACTTCTTCTTCAGGGACATCATTGCCCGTATGCTTGGCGATATAGTTATCAATGGCTACATCATTATCTTTACCGCCAACCTCTGTTCTTGCGATAACGGCCTTTTTGAGATACTCTATATATTCAATTGTAGCCTTTGCTGAATTGGTAACGTTTTGAGCTTTAGCTAACCATTCACCCACTTTTTCGGGGTTCATGCTGTTTTGCTTCTCAAATTCGTTCATCGTGCGCTCGTTTTGTGCGGTAAACGCTTCGTTTGTTTTTTCCATTGCTCCGTTGATTACAACGAAAGCCGTTAGAACTTCTTTCGAAACATTCATTGCCAACAGCGCCATCAAAACGAGGTACATCATACCGATCATCTTCTGCCTGGGGGTTTCTTTTCCGCCTGCCATAATTTATTACAATTTAATGTTATGAATTAATGATTTAATCAACCGGAATAAATTAAGCCTGTTGCTTACTGAAATTCATGGCTGACAACATGTTTCCGTAAACAGTGTTGAGAGATTCCAAATTGGAAGAAAGTTCTGCCATGTTATTTTTGTATTTTTCAGTATCTCCCGCAGATGCTCCTAAATGGTCGATAAGCGTCTGCATATTTTGTTGAAGTTGCTCAGTGGATTCACTGTATTGCGATGCATTTTGTATTTGTAATTCGTATGCACTATTAAGTGCACTTAAATTATCAGAAACTTTTTTCAAATTTTCGGCATAAGTTGCGCTATCTTCATTTGAAACTGAAAGACCGGTAAGTGCTTCTGCCGCAAGATGGTAGGATTCTGAAAGTTCTCCAACCCGAGATGAGGCTGATTTCACATTATCAACAAAATCATTGGTTACACCGGCGGCATCGCCCAGGCTATTCATATTTCCGGCAGTCTCTGACAAGCGATTCATACCTTGGCCTAAGCTTTCAATAAGTTCAGGACCTATTTTGGCCTGTTCCAGCATTTGGTCTAATTCTTGTGTGGCCGATACACCGCCACCGCGACTTTGTTGCGCCGGCTCACCGTCATAATCCTCTGCTAATTCGGGATAAACTAAAGACCAATCATATTCATCATGGAGGGGCTCGAAAGCAGAAAAGGCGAAGATGATTGTTTCTGTACCTAAACCTAAAATAAGCATGATATCCGAACCGGGGTAGTGTTGCAGTTTAAAAAGTGCACCTAAAATTACTACAGCGCCGCCCAAACCATATAATTTGGCCATAAATTGTTTCCATGCGGGACTTCCGGGTTTGAATCCTTTTACTTCTTTCTTGCTCATTTTTCTCGATTTATTTACAGGTTAAAAAATTAATTATGGTTCCTAAGATAACTTTTAAAATTTCTATTTTACATTCTGTCACCCTTGGCTCTTCCTAAGTAGGTCATTACATTTCTAAAGCCGATGTAACATTTTGCCGTATCTTGATATTCGTATGTTCTGGATCCTGTTTGAATATAATATCCAACGTCTTTCCATGACCCTCCACGAATTACCTTTCTCTTGAAAACAGGTAACTCATTATCCTCAGCGTCATATTGGTAATCTGTATTTAAGTCGTGTGCAAAACTGTATGCAGACTCATCGTAGGCGTTATTAGTCCATTCTGAGACGTTTCCAGACATACAATACAGCCCGTAATCATTCGGAGAGTAAGAAGCTGCAGGTACGGTATGAAAACCTCCGTCATCTACATAATTACCTCGTAAAGGCTTGAAGTTTGCCAAGAAACAGCCTTTATCATTCCGAATATAAGGGCCTCCCCAAGGGTAAGAAGATAAATCCAAACCGCCTCTGGATGCATATTCCCATTCTGATTCGGTGGGTAATCTAAAGTCCTGAACCATTGGTACTTCTGCCATTCTCAGAAACTTATTGAACAGTTGAGATCGCCAGTGACCAAATGCCGTGGCTTGCTTCCAAGTAATACCTACTACGGGATAATCGTCATAAGCGGGATGCCAGAAATAGGTATTCGACATGGGTTCATTAAAAGAATAAGAGAAGTCAGCTACCCAACTTAATGTATCGGGATATACTTCAACGCGATCTCTTTCAATAAAGCTCGTTCTATCTAAACCTTCGGGTTCTCCATATTGGTGACGAGGACGGCCTTTGGCAGCCGCTTTTTTATAATTGATCCAAGTATATTCATAGATTAAACGTCGTGTATCAATACGTTTAAGTCCGTGAATACGTTCAGCCGGTGGATAAAAAAGAGGCATAAGTGCATCTTGTACATCCTCATCGGGATCATTCCAGGGAATTCGAGCTCTCCAGTTCAAATTAGGCATATCTAATTCTCTACCGTACTCATCTTCCATAATAAGATAGAGTTCTTCATCAATATCGGCTAATAAAGTAAGAGCCATTGAATCACGTACCCAATGTACAAATTGACGGTACTCGTTATTGGTGATTTCAGTATCGTCCATATAAAAGGCTTGTACTGAAACTGTTTTAGCTTTAGTTACATGTGCGTAAGGAACGTCTTGGTCGTTCCCGCCCATAGTGAAACTTCCCATTGGAATATAAACTGTACCAAAAGGATCTATATCGTACCATGCGGGTCGGTCTAGAACCCCTGTTAGCTGCCCGGTATCACGCGAACCGCAGGCAACCGCTACAATTGCCAACGTTAGAAAAAATAATATTCGTCTCATGCTGTGTGTTTTTATAAAAAAGAATTCACAAATGTAATGTTGATAACTGAATCTCCAAACAAATAACGCGAATTATTTCAGTTTATTTTAAGTCTTATTATAGAAAGCGTACAGACCTGTGTTTTTGAAATTTGGGTTTGCGCACAATATTGAAGCAGTAATTGAGCATTAATTCGTGTGAACCTGATGAGTGGTTGCTCAAAGCACTTGTGGTAACATCATAGGCATAACCGAATCTCAACATGCCTCCTGCAATGCTATTGCCGGGCATTTGCAAATTAAATCCGGCCATTGGGCCTATAGCATCTTGTATCCTGTAATTAATACCTCCCCAGAATTTTTTGCGGTATTCCACCATACCGCCAATGTCAAAACTCATGGATGCACCGTCTGTTCTGACAAAAATATTGGGTTTAACAGACCAGTCGGGATTCAGCTCTTTTTCATATCCCGCAATAATGAAATAGTGACGAGCCAAACCATAATTTAAGTTGGCCGGATTTTGAAGAGCATTTTGCGTTTGCTCACTGAGTACCGAAGCCGGCAGGTGAGTCATACTTAAACCAACGTATAAATCTTTAGTTTGATAGTACAAACCGAAATCCATATCAAAAACCAAATCGGAGGCTCCGTTATCAGGAATAAAAGCATCTTGTGTAAAGTCATCGGTTGCATTCCAGCGATTACCGATGCTCTTTTGTAAAATACCCAAGCCTATGCCTGCACTTAACATTCCCGGTCCTATTTGACGGCGGTATGCATAAGAGAGTTTCACACTCATCGTGGTTTCCTGTCCCAATTGGTCAGAAATTACGACAAGGCCTGCTCCGTGATTTTGATTGAGCCACGGATCTTTAAAGGCTGCATGTCCGGTAAACATGAAAGATTGGGGTGCTCCGTCAAAACCTGTCCACTGCTGCCTTCCAAAAAGTGTGGCACAAATTGCATCGTTATGACCGGCCGTTGCCGGGTTGGGGTAAAGACGGTTAAAATAGTTCTGAGTGAATTGAGCGTCTTGTTGCGCAATCAATGGAACTGATAATAAAAGAATTAGACTAGAAAGTAGCGTTTTCTTCATGTCGATTATTTTGTTGTTATGAGAATCGAACTCGTTTGAAAGCGCTAAAATACTGAAACTTTTTGAATCCGAAAAAAAAAATGTGCTTTTGAGGCAAAAAAGTTTTCAAGTTCGTTTCGGTTTTAGCGCTAACCGGCCTTCATTTTTTCGTGAATCTTCACGTATAAGTAAGGTACGTTTTCCTCACATGCTTCAATGTAGTCATCGTAGCTGCAGGGAACGAGTTCATGTCGTTTAAATCGGTTTGCTTTCGGGCCGCTGTGGGGAACATTCATCCACCACCTGTCGGTTTTTATACTTTTCAAAAATTCAATTTCCTTAGAACCGCCATCAACGGTTACCTTATATTTAAGATAGTCTTTAGATTTAAGAGTAGGGATGTCTCCTTTACGCGAGTTCACTCCTTCAATAAAATGCCAAATCATTTGAGCAACAAGTTGTGCCGTTACACCCTCATTATCGTATTCGGGATTATAGTCATAAAAACCGATAGAGGTGAGTTTTTCACTGATGCCGGCATATCGTGCAATTCTGCAACACTCATCGCCGGTTAGTCCATTGGGAGTTTTGAGTGCGTTGCCGGGTGCATCTGCCGCTTTGATTGCGGTGAGGTCAAAACTTAAAACATCAGTATTGCGCAGCAGTGGTTCGGCTTTTTCAGGGGTTGATCTGAACTCCCCCAACCGCAGCCTGTCAAAATACAATTGTTCCATTAAGTCGAGCTCATCCTGTGCTACAAAATAGTTTTGTTGTGCCAGGTTGGTGTAATGAAACAGATAGTTGGGTTGGTGAAGTAAAATTTTACTCAGGAAGTTTGATGAGTCTATACTTTCAGAACCTGAATCACCTAAATCCAATTTGGCGTCAACAGTAACCAAATTGACAACTTGTTCCAAATTTTCGTAGGCTAAATAATTGGCATAGGTTAAATCTTGAGATCCTCCCAATATAATCGGAATGCAATTCCTCTTAATAAGGTATGAAATAACACCACTCAACGCGTAATAAGTGTCAGAGATGGTTTCACCTTGAAAAATATTTCCCATATCAATGATGGGGAGATGAAAATGATCGGGGCGTTTTAATTTGTACAGGTAAGTTCGAGCATAATCAGAACCGCGCCCACAGCCCTTGTTGCCTTTAGAGGAGCGATCTTCATTAACTCCTAACAATACGAGCTGAACTTCCTCGGTAATCTCGGGCAATTGAGAAGATGTGTGCTTGATTATAGATGAACCGATATCACTTTTATCATATTCACTCAAGCTCGCATTTACCGGTTGAAAATAAAACTCGATATCCATTACTACTTCTTTTTAGTCGTCGTTTTTTTGGCGGTTGCCTTTTTCGAGGTTGACTTTTTTGCTGTTGTTTTGCGAGGTTTTCTTTTGGCCGGCCCTTGTTCGATGATCTCTTTGCACTGTTCAAGAGTCAAATATTCAGGTGTTATATCTTTCGGGATTTTGTAATTCTTCTTTTTAAACTTGATGTAGGGGCCGTACCTGCCCTTTAATACTTCAAGCTCCGGCTCTTCCTCAAACGTTTTAATTTTACTTTTTCGCAGTTGCTCCAATTTCTCGTCAATCAGCTCAACGGCACGCTCGATAGTAACCGAGAGCGGGTCATCACCCTCGTCTTTTTTCAAACTCACAAAGGTGTTTTGATATTTGACATAGGGACCAAACCGACCCACATTTGCCGTGACTTTTTCACCATTGTGCTCTCCTACTTCACGTGGGAGCTTGAATAACGTAATAGCATCTTCAAGTGTAACGCTTTGAATACTTTGGTTTTTTTGAAGAGAAGCAAAGGCCGGCTTCTCTTCTGATTCAGTTTCCCCTTTTTGAACCATAGGTCCGTATCTGCCAATGCGTGCAAAAATTGGTTTTCCCGACTTCGGGTCGTCGCCCAAGTAGCGTTCACCTTTAGCTCTATCGGCGTTTTCCAAAGTGTCTTCCACATTGGGGTGAAAGTCTTTGTAAAAGTCCTGAATCATTTTACTCCACTCCACCTTGCCTTCAGCAATTTGATCAAACTGCTTCTCTACATCGGCGGTAAAATTGTAGTCTAAAATTTTATCAAAGTTTTCAATCAAAAAATCATTGACCACCATACCGATATCGGTTGGAAACATTTTTTTCTTTTCTGCACCCGTAATTTCGGATAGGGTCTTTTCCTCAATAGAACTGCCGGTGAGGGTGAGTCGGCGGTAATTCCGTTTTACACCTTCACGGTCTTCTTTCTCAACGTATCCCCGTTTTTGAACAGTAGAAATAGTAGGGGCATAAGTACTGGGTCTTCCAATACCCAATTGCTCGAGTTTTTTAACGAGGGAAGCCTCAGTGTAGCGAGGCGGGTGATGGGTGAAACGCTCAGTGGCGTCAATCGTTTTAACACGTAATGTTTGGTTTTTCTTAACGGGCGGCAACAAACCTGTTGCTTTTTCTTCTGTGTCGGCCTCATCATCGTCGGTAGATTCTACATAAACCTTTAAAAAACCGTCGAATTTAATCACCTCTCCTTTGGCGGCAAATTGTTCCTTTGAATTGCTGAGGCCAATGGTAATTGTGGTTCGTTCTAATTCGGCATCTGCCATTTGTGTGGCTAAAGTGCGCTTCCAAATGAGGTCGTACAAGCGTTGCTCTTGGTTAGTGTTTCCGGCCTCAGATAACCTCAAATCAGTTGGGCGAATTGCTTCGTGAGCTTCTTGGGCTCCTTTGCTTTTACCGGTGTAGCGACGATTTTTTAAATATTTATCGCCGTACCTCTCGGGGATAATTTCTTTTGTAGCATTAATGGCAGTTGCGGAAAGGTTTTTTGAATCGGTACGCATGTAAGTAATACGTCCTGCCTCATAAAGTTTTTGTGCTACAGACATGGTTTGCGCTACTGAAAATCCCAATTTTCGAGAAGCCTCTTGTTGCAGAGTGGAGGTGGTAAAAGGAGCGGCCGGAGTTCTTTTTCCCGGCTTTTTTTCCAAGTTTTCTATGGTGAATGCGGCGTCTTTACACTTTTCTAAAAAGCTTTTGGCCTCTTCAGCCGTTTTGAATTTTGTTTTTAAATCGGCTTTGAGCTCGGTTCCGTCAACATCAAAAATCGCAGAAACCTTAAAAGAGTTTTCGGCCTTGAAATTTTGAATTTCCCTTTCGCGTTCAACAATGAGTCTTACGGTTACAGATTGTACCCGACCCGCACTCAATGAGGGTTTTACTTTTTTCCACAAAACGGGCGATAATTCAAAACCTACCAACCTGTCTAAAACGCGGCGCGCCTGCTGCGCATTGACAAGGTCTTGGTTGATGGAGCGCGGATTTTCAATAGCTCCCGTAATGGCGGGTTTCGTAATTTCATTAAAAACAATACGTTTGGTTTTGTCTTTTTTCAATCCCAAAACGTCAAAAAGATGCCATGAAATAGCCTCTCCCTCACGATCCTCATCCGTTGCTAACCATACCATGTCCGATTTTTTCACCAGCGCCTTGAGCTCTTTCACCAGCTTCTTTTTGTCTTCCAATACGGCGTAATCGGGCTTGAAATTATTTTCAACATCCACGGAAAGCCCTTTCTTGGCCAAATCACGAACGTGACCGTAACTTGATTTTACCTTGAAGTCTTTACCTAAAAAACCCTCTATGGTTTTAGCTTTTGCGGGGGACTCAACTATAACTAAATTCATACTTTCTCTTTAAATGCTGCTTGTCAAAGTAGGCGTTTGTGCGAAATCTGCAAAGTAAAGAAAACATTTTCTCTCTCTGTATTGTCGTTCTTATATTTTTTATTTGCATTGATTTTTCGGTCAGAACCTAAATTCCGTCTGTATAAAAACAAATCATGTGCCTTATGAAGCTTTTAGGCTTTGATGGGCTTGAAAATTTACTCAACTAATAATCGATTTGATGAAGCAGAATTCTTTTTTGCGAAGGGTTGGGGGCTCTGACCAAAAAAGGGAAACACATTGAAATATGCCGATTTGGCAGCCGGTATAATTTCTTACTTTTGCAAACAGTTTTGGTGGTGGTGCGTAAAGTGAATTTGAAAGAAAAAGAATGATGGAAGGATTACACACCGGTAATAAAGTTTTGGATGAAGAACGGCAAGGAGAGGTTACTCTTGTTGACAAAGGCAGTGCAAATACGGGAAAAAAACTTTATTTGGAGAGTTACGGCTGCCAAATGAATTTTAGTGATAGTGAAGTAGTAGCCGGGATTTTACTCGAAAATGGTTTTGAAACCGTCCCGCATGACTCTGAGGCTGATTTGATTTTACTCAACACATGCTCAATTCGCGAGAATGCAGAGCAACGTGTGCGAAAAAGACTACAGGGTTTTAAGCGCGCTAAAAAAGAGCGTCCCGGGCTTATCGTGGGCGTTTTGGGATGTATGGCCGAGCGGCTCAAAAAGAAACTTTTAGAGGAAGAGAAGTTGGTTGACTTAGTGGTGGGGCCGGATGCTTACCGCGAATTGCCGTCTTTAATTGAAGAAGTCCATAACGGGCATAAGGCTCTAAACGTGCTGCTTTCCCGAGAAGAAACTTATGCCGACATAGCGCCGGTGCGCACCACCGGGAACG
>CAJXMT010000008.1 GCA_913056155.1 uncultured Cryomorphaceae bacterium | reverse complement strand
TGTCAGTTTGGTAGGGAGTGCAGTAGTGTATTTTTACTCTTTGGTCGTTTTTTACTTTCTTGAATGCCGCAGTTATTCCGTTGTTCTCATATTGTTTCTCACATTAAATTAAGGTGTCGCCTCTACGAGGCTTTAAAATTCGCATTGTTACCGCGATTCTACAAAGATGTCGCCTCTACGAGGCTTTAACGAATGTCATTCGCTTGCAAATTAGCGGGCTAAATAAAAGCGCCATGGGCGCGGCATCTTTGTAGAAAGAGGCGTGACGTGCAGAAATCGAAGCGCCGTAGGTGCGACACCTTTGTAGAAAGAAATATTGTGGCACGAATCCGAGCGCCGTAGGTGCGGAATCTTTGTAGAAAGAGACATGACGTGCACAAACCCTAGCGCCGTAGGCGTGACACCTCATGATTTTATATTTAGCCGGTCAAACACGTTCGATTCAACATTTTTGCCGTTTTTCACAGGGATTTATTCAATAAAATCGAATAAATATTGTTGGTCAAATTCGACATCAAATTTTCGTAAAAGCTCAAGGTATTCCTCTTTAAAGGTTCGTTTTTTGTGATGTTCAGGTTGCGCCATGATGTATTTGACAACCGCATCCAACTGAGAGCGAGAATAGGAAAAAGCTCCAAATCCTTTTTGCCAAGTAAATTTCCTCGAAGTTAGATAATTTTCATTTATCCATTTTGAAGAATTGCTTTTCATTTTGTTCGCTAAATCAGATACGGTAATTTTTGGATTTAAACCGACAAGAACATGACAATGATCGGGATTACAATAGATGGCTAAAGGCTTAGATTCATGTTTGGAAATAATTCCGCAAATGTATTTTTCTACGTTCTCTCGATGTTTTTCACGAATCAGATTTTCACGACCTCGTACCGTAAATATGAATTGAATCAGCAGTTGTGTGTAGGTGTTTGCCATAAACAGATTTGTTAAAGGATTAATAAATGAATAACAACAAAATTAATTCATTTAGTGATAAATGAAAAATCAGGTGATTTAAGCTGTCACCTCTACGAGGCTCCTGAAAAACCGGTCGCTTGATGTTTTCTACAAAGGTGTCGCCTCTAAGAGGCTTTAAAATTCGCATTGTTACCGCGATTCTACAAAGATGCCGCCTCTACGAGGCTCTACGGTGCAAATGTTAGCGGGTTAAATAAAAGCGCCATGGGCGCGGCATCTTTGTAGAAAGAGGCGTGACGTGCAGAAATCGTAGCGCCGTAGGCGTGACACCTTTGTAGCAAGTAAAGCAAGTACATGCAAACGAAGCACCGTAGGTGCCGCATATTTGTAGAAAATGACGATCGCCTGCACCAATCAAAGCACCATAGGTGCGCCACCTTTGTAGAAATGATGTTGGCGAGCACGAATCTGAGCGCCATAGGCGTGACACCTTTTTTAAATCAACAATATTCCCCAATCACCACTCAATCAAACCACACCGCCATTTCATCGGTGAAACGCCTTTGTTTAATTGTGATTTTGGTGCGAACCTGTCAGGTGATCAACGGTTTTCCTCAATCACCCGTATGTTATGTCCAAACCCGGGTTCGTGTGAATTTGCAGTTAGTGTTCTCGCTATCATACTCATTTTCAAACTGCAATAAGTCAGGTTGTTAACCGGAAAGCCCGGGGGGGATTCAAGATTACACGAGGGCTTTGCTCAACAAACAGCATACATTTCCCCCGCGCAGTGGCTCTCACTTGCGCCGGTGGCTTCACGCAACACGTTGATTTCGCCGCGATGGCGCAGAACACCTAAAAAAGCGAAAATTAAAGCTTCTTTAAAATCGGTAAGCGGGTTGTCGGGTACGTGAATTGAAGCGGTGGTTTTTGCGCTGAGCTGCTCGATGAAAAATGTGTTTTTGGCACCTCCGCCGGTTACTAAAACGCGACCTGTACCCACTTCGCGGTCTAAAACTTCACTTATTTGAAAGGCCGCAAATTGCGTGGCCGTGTTTAATAAATCGGCCGGTGAGCGCTTGTTTTCGTATTCACGCAAAACGGGCAAGTAAAATTGCTGCGTCCATTCGGTACCCAAACTTTTTTGACCGGCTTGGGGATGAAGGTTCAGAGCTTCCAGGTCTTTGTATAAATTGGAGATGCACGATCCCGACTTGGCGAGATTTCCGCCCGCATCGTACGGTTTGCCGGCTCGTTGAGCCAATCTGTTTAAAATAACGTTAAACGGCATTAAGTCAAACGCCGGTTGCGATGTGCCGCGGCTGAGTGAAATGTTGCTGTACCCGCCCAAGTTCATACAGGCCGCATAATCGGGGAAAAGCAGTTTGTCACCTATGGGTACAAGCGGTGCACCTTCTCCGCCCTTGAGCACATCGGCGGTTCTGAAATCGCAAATAACGGGGCAATTTGCAGCTTGTGCCAGCGCCCTGCCGTTTCCCAACTGAAAGGTGTAGCCCTCATTGGGTTGGTGAAAAACGGTGTGACCGTGTGAGGCAATGAAGTCTACCTGTTGGTTTTGAAGAAAATCCCGGGCACAGTCGCCCAAATAGCTGCCGTATTCCAAATGCAGTTTTACCAGTTCCCGGCCGCCGTCTGAGTAGGCTTTTTGGAGCATGGCAGATATCTTTTTGGGGTACGGCAGTGTAAGGGCTTTTTCGATAAAATATGTGTACCGGCCGTTTTTAAAACGGAATGTACACAATGCCATGTCAAGTCCGTCAAGCGAGGTGCCGGACATCATTCCCAAAACGCGGTAGCTTGCTTTTTCTTTTGTCATGATATCCTGCAAAAAAACGCATTTGACTTGAATAATGAGCTGCGCGCCGACTTTATTTTTACTAAACGGAATGACTAACCCCGCTGCGTTTACGCCAAAAACGAGGGGTTTAACCGGTTACTGCATTATACGTAACCCGGAAGCTTTGTTGGGGGTGTTTACGTACCGGCATTTTCAGGCCGAATGAATTTCGGTTCTGACCAAAAAAATAAAAAACCAAAACTTTTCGCTCAAACGGTTGTTGTGCAACTAACTGCGAAAAACGGGGTGTAAAACCACTCAAATAAACTATCTTCGCGGCGATTTTAAAGAAACGATTATACTATGAAGTTTGAATTAACTGAAGAACAAAAGGCAGTTCGAGATGCGGCAAGAGATTTTGCCCAAAATGTGGTGAAACCCACAGCAATAGAGCGTGATAATTCGCAAACTTTCGCAGCTGAGGAAATCAAACAACTCGGCGAACTCGGTTTTATGGGCATGATGACAAGTCCCGATTACGGCGGGAGCGGAATGGACACTGTTTCTTACGTATTGGCGATGGAGGAAATCAGTAAAATAGACGCTTCTGTTTCGGTATGTATGTCTGTAAACAACTCCTTGGTTTGTTGGGGACTGGAAAAATTCGGAACCGAAGAGCAAAAACAAAAATATTTAGTTCCACTGGCAAAAGGTGAAAAAATAGGCGCATTTTGTTTGTCAGAGCCCGAAGCCGGTTCTGATGCTACCTCACAGCGCACCACTGCCATTGATAAAGGAGATCACTACTTATTGAACGGTACCAAAAACTGGATCACCAACGGCGGAAGCGCCTCTACTTATTTGGTAATAGCTCAAACCGATGTGGAAAAAGGCCACAAAGGAATTAATGCTTTTATTGTAGAGCGTGATATGGAAGGTTTTGTAGTGGGCGCCAAGGAAGATAAAATGGGAATTCGTTCCTCAGATACCCACACCTTGATGTTTCAAGATGTAAAAGTGCCTAAGGAAAATCGGATTGGTGAAGACGGCTTTGGCTTTAAATTCGCCATGAAAACGCTTGAGGGCGGCAGAATTGGTATTGCTGCGCAAGCTTTGGGCATTGCCTCGGGAGCGTTTGAATTGGCCACGGCTTACTCGAAAGAGCGCAAGGCATTTGGCAAAGAAATTCACAAACACCAAGCTATAGCCTTTAAATTGGCCGATATGGCTACCGAGATTGAAGCAGCACGATTGTTGTGCATCAAATCGGCTTGGATGAAAGACAATAAAATGAATTTTGGCATGTCGAGCGCCATGGCCAAATTGTACGCTTCACGCGTGGCTATGGAGGTTACGACTGAAGCGGTTCAGGTTCACGGAGGCTATGGTTACGTTAAAGAGTATCACGTTGAACGCTTGATGCGCGATGCCAAAATCACTCAAATTTATGAGGGAACCTCTGAAATACAAAAAATTGTAATTAGTCGCGGTGTATTAGCCGAGTAAATGAGGACCATTAAAAATTATATATGATGCCGGTGGAGTTGGGTTTAACTTCATCGGCATTTTTTTGGTCAGAACCGAAAATCCTTCAGCAATAACCGAAACGCAACAGATAAATGGATACGCCCGATTTTATATTTAAAGGCATAAAAAACCGTGCTGAAAACGGCACGACTGCTTGGAAAGCACCTTCAAATATTGCTATTGTAAAATACTGGGGTAAAAAGGGCGATCAAATACCGGCCAACGCTTCTTTGAGTTTGACATTAGATGCCTGCAACACGCATACTGCCGTTGATTTCCGCTTGCGGCAAAAAGGTGAAAAGCGCGAGGTGAAATTTTACTTTGAGGGAAAGGAAGCACCTGCTTTTGGTGAAAAGAGTTTTTTGTTTATGCAAAAAATTCGCGGTTTTCAACCCTTCTTACAGGATTATCACCTCACCATCAACACGCAAAACTCGTTTCCGCATTCGAGCGGTATTGCCTCCTCGGCCTCGGGAATGAGCGCTTTGGCACTTTGTCTGATGTCCTTGGAGAGTGAACTCGCCGGCGGTTATGATGCCGATTACTTTTATAAAAAAGCCTCATTTTTGGCGCGAATAGGATCGGGGAGTGCGGCACGATCCGTTTACGGTAAAACGGTGGTTTGGGGCAATCATGCAGATTTTTCAAACAGCTCAAATTTGTACGCCGTGCCGCATCGCGACAAAGTACACCCTGTTTTTGATACCTTTAACGATGTTATTTTGCTGGTGCACAAAGGGGCTAAGTCGGTGTCGAGCACTGCCGGTCATGCGGCTCTGAATAATCACCCCTTTGCCGTTTCGCGCTATGCTGAGGCCGATAAAAATATGGCGCTGCTCAAAAATATTTTAAGTGCCGGTGACGTGGAGGCTTTTGGTGAGTTGGCAGAGCGTGAAGCACTTATGTTACATGCGTTGATGATGGCCGGCCCGCAGCCTTTTATCTTGATGAAGCCCGAAACATTAGCGGTTTTACATGCCGTTCGCGCGTTTCGCGCTCAAACCAAAACCCCTCTTTATTTCACGTTAGATGCGGGTGCCAACGTGCATTTGTTGTTTCCCGATGAGGTGCGAAAAAAAGTGCTGAACTTTATTGAGGGTGAATTGGTTGTATATTGTGAAAACAAACAATACATTTGCGATCGCGCAGGCAACGGCCCTGAAAATACAGCGATATGATTAAAGAGGCACTGTTCTACTCTAAAATATTACTCTTTGGTGAGTACGGAATCATTCAAGATTCCATGGGCTTGTCCATTCCTTACCGCGCTTTTCGGGGTGAATTTAAATTTACTGATGATCCCACACCGGAGCAACAAAAATCAACAGATTCGCTCAAAAAATTCGCGCGTTACATTCACGATTTATCAAAACAAGAGGATTTCCATTGTGTAATTGATGTGGATGCTTTTAAACGCGATATTGCCAAAGGGGTTTATTTTGATTCCACCATTCCGCAGGGATTTGGCGTGGGTAGTTCCGGAGCACTGGTGGCTGCGGTTTATGACAAGTATGCCGAGAATAAAATTGATTCGCAAGAGAATATCGCCAAAGGAGACATTCTCGAACTCAAAAAAACATTTGGAAACTTAGAAGCTTATTTTCACGGTAAAAGTTCGGGTATTGATCCGCTCATTTGTTACCTGAAACTCCCCATACTTATTAAGTCAAAAAGCGAGTTGGGTACAGTGGGTATTCCCGAATCAAAACCCGACACCGTTGAAGGCAGCGGCGCTATTTTTCTTTTGAATTCGGGTCAGCCCGGCGAAACACAGCCCATGGTAAATATTTTCATGGAGCGCATGAAAAATGAAGGTTTTCGCAACATGATTAAAAAGGAATTCAAAAAGTACAACGATGAATGCATCAAAGCTTTTTTGAACGGCGATTCCAAACCCTTGTTCAAAAATTTAAAATCCTTGTCTTCATTGATATTGGATAATTTCAAACCCATGATTCCCAAAACCTTTCATTCCCTTTGGGAAAAAGGACTGGAATCAAATGCATATTACTTAAAGTTGTGCGGTTCGGGCGGCGGCGGTTTTGTGTTGGGCTTTACCCAGGATTTGGAAAAAGCACAATCGCTGCTTAAGGATCATGAACTTGAAGTAATTTACAGGCTGTGAGCCGACTTTTAAACAGGCGGCAGCGGTACGCCCTGTTTAAATTCTTTGCCTTGCTTTCCCTGGTAAGGTGGTACAATATTTTAATCATTATAGGAGCGCAATATTTGGCGGCCGTTTTTATGCTCAATCCTGAGCTGCCTTGGCACGAGGTGGTTCTCGACTTCAATCTTTTTATTGTGGCTTTATCTACGGGCTTTATAGTAGCCTCGGGGTTTATCATCAATGCCTTTTATGATTTAGAGCGCGATGTTATCAACAAACCGCAAGAGGTTGTCATCAACAGGTTGTTGAGTCAGCAAACCGGACTCAACTTTTATTTTTTGTTCAACACCATCGGTATGATTTTGAGCTTTTACGTCTCTAAAAAAGTCATGCTGTTTAACTTCTTGTTTTCCATCGCCTTGTGGTTTTACAGTCACAAGCTCAAAAAGCTGGGTTTTTTGGGCAACATCTCGGCTGTATTGCTCACCGTAGCACCGTTTTTGGTGATTGTGGTGTATTACCGCGATATCAATCCGGCCATCTTTTTTTACGTGGCGTTTATAGCCGTTGTGCAGCTTACACGTGAAATAGTAAAAGATGTGTTGGCTCAAAAAGGCGATGTTATTTACGGGTACAACTCCGTACCGTTAAATTTTGGCATTACGCAATCCAAGCGATTGATTTACACCTTGGTCATTCTATCACCCTTGCCGCCCGCGGCCTTGTATATTATTTATGACTTTAACCGCGTAGCGTACTATTTTATTGCTGCGCTTTCGGCCTTGGTGTTGGTTTCCGTATTGACGTATAAAGCCCGCAACAAAGCCGACTTTTCGCGCATCAACAATATTTTGAAAGGAGTTATTGCCGCGGGAATTTTGAGTATAGCGTTGGTTTAATAGCCCGGCTTTTTGGTCAGAACCGAAAACACGATGAAAAATCAACGGAAAAGAGGGATCATTTGAAATGTGAGACCTCATTTGGCCACCGAACGAAGGCGGAAACACGAAAAATTTACGCTCGATTGAGCATAAAAATAAATTTACACGTGTAAGATTTTGATGCCGGCGTGATGCGCGTCCGGTAAAACGCCCCTGTATAGGCCTTTTGTGGTTAAAATGCTGATAAACAGATGTAAAACTGCTTGACTCACGTATGGAAGTGATCGGATTTGTAACAAATACAGGGGTGTCTTGCGTGTTTTTTGTAACAAAATACAGGGTGTTTTGGCGAAGCGGTTAAAAAAAAGCAGCTTGATTCATGATTTTTATTTAATTTAGCTCTTTTTTAAAAATAACAATTTCTCGTAATAACATGAATCAACTCGTTTCCTATTGCCGGATATTATCGCAATTTGACGCTGTGTGTTGACACGACTATAAAAGCTATGAAAACTAAACACTTACTATTCTTCCTCTCAATGGCAACGTATTTCAATGTTTCAGCTCAGGAATTTGCTCCCTACGGTGCGGAGTGGCATTACTCCAATACTCGAAAAGGTAATATAGGTTATACAAACATGAAATGTGTTGATAGTGTTGTAATTGAAGGTAAACATTGCAGTGTTCTCGAAGTTGATCAAAATGTTTACTTAAGTGGTGAGGTCATTGTTTATTCCACTGCCAACGGTGACAGTGTATATTGGTATGAGCAGAATTCAGAACAATTTCAATTGATCTATGCCTTTGATGCTCAACCCGGCGATAGTTGGAGCTTTGCGATGTATGACATGTCCGCAAATCAACTTTCAAATATTGATTCTGTAATAGCCTATGTAGATTCCGTTGATAGTATAAACATCAATGGAATCGTGCTTCCGAGATTGACAATTAAATACAATTACGTTGGGGGGATTGCGCCAAGAGACTCCTCAAAACATAAAATAATAAAATACATAGGAAGTACTTACAGCCCATTTGATTTCCCATTAGAATTTGGCATTGTTGATGATATTTCTCCTTATCCAAACGGCCTCCGCTGCTACGAAGACTCCTACCTCGGTTTTTATGAAACCGGCATTGCTGATTCGTGCACGTATGAAAAAAAGGGCACTTTCACGGGAGAATTGGAGGAGGAAAACGAAGAGGTGCGTCTTTATCCCAACCCGGCAAACAACACACTCAATATTTCTCACCAAAACGGCACATTGCGCAGTGTAATGATTTATGATTTATCGGGCCGTGAGGTGTTGGCTCAACCGGTGAGCGATGCCGCCGCACGGGAACATCGACTTAACCTTTCGTCATTGCCCGCGGGAGCGTATGTGGTAAAAGTAGAAACGGGAAGTAAAAGCGTGATTAAAAAATTGGTTGTGAATAAGTAGTACTGCACTGTGCTATTTAGGATTAGTGACCGTTTAACGGATTATATCACACGTATTTTGTGGCCGGCTGTGAATAAGTCTGTTTGCCCTTTACATATTCTGTCCAAAGTTCTTCAAGAGAGGGCCTTTTTCCTTCCATAAAATGACGGAAGCATGCATGGCATTTGTAGGTTTTTTTTATTTCTAAGATCTTCATTTATAGGATTCGATATGTCTAGTGTGCTGACCGGTAAAAAAGCTTATGAATTTGAAGCCCTTTTCACTTTATGCTGTGTTAAAATTTTTAGCCGTAACTTAGGCTACGCCTGCAAATTTTGCCTTGCCTAAAGATGAAAATGACAACAAATTCTTATAACCTTTCTTATCAATCATCACACTAGTCTCAATTGAATTTCATCATTTTTTTTTACCCGATCATGATACCGGGAAATGAAATCATTCCAACACCATATCACCCCAATTTATAATCACGGGGAAACCTTTTTGCTTGAAATAATCGGGAGCATCATCCCCGCACGCTAAAATAAAGTCTCCGCCCCACGCTCCCAGCGACTTTACCGCGCCGGGATAATCGGGAAATTGTTCACAAACGCGGGGTATGTCCAGAAGTTTTGAGGTTAGGTCTTCATGTTCGTTCAAGACGACTTCAAAAGTGTTAAGCGTTTGTGCTGATGCTGCCGCACGACTCAATTCACTTATTTCACGCAAATAATCTGTTTTGTCTTTTTTCACGGCTTTATAACGCGTAATGCCCTCTCGGCTGTTTTGCTTTTTGTTGAGATATACAAAGTGTAGTCGGTTCTGAAAATGAGGGGAAAAAAAGGACGGCTCAACCCGGGGCTCACCGCCTTGTAAGCGGTAAAAAATACTCGAATCGGCATTGGCACAAGCAATATCGTATCCGCTGCCGGTAAAGGTCATTTGAAGTAACTCGTACGGATTTACCCGAGCCCACCCGGCGATGTTGTGAATGAGCGTAGAACTGGTTCCGAGTCCGTATTTTTCGTCAAATTCCAAGTGTGTGGTTACTTCATAATATTCAGAACCGCTTAAAAAATCCGGATTGAGCAAAACGGCGGCGCTCAGTACCTTGCGCAGTGTATCGGCTATTTGATTATCGGAAGTATAAAGCACGGTAAAGTTTTTGTCAAAATGCGCTTCAAACCAAAGCGAATCATCGGAGCGCAAACTTTTCCATTCGATGCGACGGGTATGGTGCGGTTCGCTTTGCACGGTGAGTGACTGTCCTTTTTGAGTTGGAACAGCGAGTGCCAGTGCACCGTCTAAAACGGCATATTCGCCGGTGATTAATAATTTACCGTTGGCGCGAAAAGTTTGCATGATTTATTTTTTCAATTCCTCAACTGATGAAACACCGCGCATTTCACAAAATCGTTTAACCACTGCCGAGTGTTGCGGTACACGATCATTAAAAAATACCTTCATTTCTTCCTTTTCCTCATGTGTAGCACCCAAGTTGTTGAGGATGTTGAGCAAGTGCATTTTCATGTGTCCTTTTTGAATACCGGTAGTCACCAGCGCTCGCAGCGCACCAAAGTTTTGCGCCAACCCCGAGGCGGCCACAATGCCCATGAGCTCTTTGGCGTTGGGGTGATTCAGCATTTCGTGGGCAAATTTTACCATGGGGTGTAAATTGGTGAGTCCGCCCACCGTGCCCAACGAAAGCGGTACCTCAATCCAAAATTTAAAAATGCCGTTTTCAATGGAGCAATCGGTGAGTGAGCGATATTGCCCCGAGCGCGCTGCGTAGGTATGGCAGGCTGCTTCAATGGCCCTGAAGTCATTTCCGGTAGCTATTACCACAGCGTCTATGCCGTTCATAATTCCCTTATTGTGGGTTGTGGCGCGGTAAGGTTCAATGCGGGCAACATGCACGGCTCGCTCAAATTTGCGCACAAACTCCTCAGCGGTAACCCCGTCGGTTTCCAGCTCCTCAATGGGGCAGCTTACCTCGCTGCGCACCAAGCAATCGGGCGTGTAGTTGGATAAAATACACATGATAATGTCAATTTGCTTTTCTTCATCAGTAAATAAATCAGATTCACTCACAACCTCTTTCAGTGTTTGGGCAAACTGCTCTAAACACGTATTGATGAAGTTGGCGCCCATACTGTCAACTGTTTCAAAAGTAGCTTTGATTTGGTAATAGTTGGGCTCCTCAAAATCTTTGTTGATGAGCATGAGGTCTAAAATGCCACCGCCGCGCTTACGCATGTTGTGCGTAATTTCCTCGGTATCGGCAAAAAAGCGGTCTTTAACGCTGTTGAAGAATTCCCATAATTTATTGTAGTCGCCGTAATACACAAAGTGCACGTGGCCTATTTTTTTGGTGGCAACCACTGTACTTTTAAAGCCGCCGCGGTCGTACCAAAAACTTGCAGCTTTTGCCGCCGCTGCAACCACAGAGCTCTCCTCAATAGCCATGGGTAAAACATAATCGTTGCCGTTGATTTTAAAATTGGGTGCAACACCAAACGGGATGTAAAAGTTGGTGAGCGTATTTTCAATAAACTCATCGTGAAGCTTTTGCAGTTTATCATCTCTGTGACGATATTGATCGAGTAAAGCTAACGCTTCTTTCGGGTTTTGAAAATATTGATTGGCAATCCATTCTGCTTTTTCCTCGCGCGTGCGTTTTGAAAAGCCTTTAATACGTTTTTCCATGACCTGTATTTCTTTAGATAATCAACTGCAAAGGGTCTGATTTGTTGTCTCTGCGGGGGGGCAAAATTAAGTTAATTCAAAAGATTGGTACGGGGAAATTCGCCCGAGTGTGATGAGGGGTAAACGACCCGGCGTTTTGTCGGCGGCGGTGAATCGGTTCTGACCGAAAATAAGAAACAATATTTTAACATATTGCCGTAAAACGCGTACGTTGCGGGTAATTCATTTTTACATTCTTGGTCAGAACCCGAAACATGAACGCACTTACAGAAACCATTCGAGCCGAGTTGAGAGCCTTGGCAAGCCCGGAAAAAGCCAAAAACAGCATGCGCTTTTTTAAGGTCGGGGCGGGAGAGTATGCACACGGAGATCGATTTTTGGGCATCACTGTACCGGAACAGCGACTGATAGCACGGTTGTATCGAGATGCGGATTTAGAAACGGTTAAAGAGTTGCTTTACAGTGAATTTCACGAATACAGGTTAACCGCACTTTTTATGTTAACCGCGCAATTTGAGAGACAAAAAGAGAATCGAGCCGAGATTGTGGCGTTTTACCACCGCCATATTGAGCGGGTAAACAATTGGGATTTGGTGGACAGCACGGCGTATAAAATTTTGGGGCGATACTATTTTGACAAAGATCGCTCGCCCGTTTTTCAACTTGCGGAGGCAGATGATTTATGGCAGAATCGCATAGCGGTTGTGGCAGGCATGTATTGGATTAAAAAAGATGACTTTGACGCTGTTTTGAGCATCATTGAAAAGCTGCTTCACCACCCGCATGATTTGATGCACAAAGCCAACGGTTGGATGTTGCGCGAAACGGGAAAACGGGATGTGGAAGTGCTCAAAAACTTTTTAAATCAACACGCTGCGGAAATGCCGCGAACGTGTTTGCGCTATTCGATTGAACGTTTGACTCCGGAGGAGCGGAACTTTTATATGAACATGGGCGGGTGACAGAATTCTTTTCGGCTCTGATTATAAAAAGATGAAAGGGAAAAAGCAAAGCACCTTCACAAAGCTGCTTGTTGCGCTCAAGCCTGATTTTTTCACTAATTTTGACGCTTAAAATAAAATACGATGAGTTACAACACAATTATATCTGAGTTTGAAGACGGCATTCAACATATTACCATTAACAGACCCAAACAGTTAAACGCACTGAATAAAGAAACCATTGAAGAGTTGTCGCGGGCATTTCAACAAGCTGAGGATGATCAAAACGTGAGAGTAGTTATTTTAACGGGATCGGGTGAAAAGGCTTTTGTGGCCGGAGCTGACATCAAGGAGTTTGCTTCTTTCAGCGTTGAGCAAGGGAAAGCGTTGGCGGCTGAGGGTCAGCAAAAACTATTTAATAAGGTAGCCGAGATGGGAACACCGGTAATTGCCGCCATTAATGGTTTTGCATTGGGCGGCGGATTGGAGTTGGCCATGTCATGTCACTTGAGAATTGCCTCAGACAACGCCAAAATGGGCTTGCCTGAAGTATCATTGGGGGTAATTCCCGGTTACGGCGGCACACAGCGATTGGCACAACTTGTGGGAAAGGGAAAGGCGTTGGAGATGATTGCCACCGCGGGTATGATTGATGCTGAAGACGCATACCGCCGGGGCTTGGTAAACCACGTGACATTTCCATCAGAGTTGAAAGAGTTGAGTTTAAAAATTGCCGGCAAAATCAAAAAGAATTCGCCAACGGCTGTTGCGGCTGCCATAAAAGCGGTTAACGCCGGATATGAAGATGGTAAAAACGGTTTTGATGAAGAGATCAAACGGTTTGGAGAAGCCTTTGGAACACCCGATTTTAAAGAGGGAACAACGGCGTTTATGGATAAAAGAAAGCCTGATTTTAAAGGCGAATAAACTGCAATTACAAGGGTATTTAAAAAGGCCGGTTGAGTTAAAATCGGCTTTTTTATAACCCGTCGGGTTCGCGCCACAGGGTTTGAATTTCAGGCGGGCGCTGTTCCTCAACCTTGTCTAAAAACTCTTTTACTTCCTTGGCTTCAACGGCGTTGGGGCGTACTTGTAAGAAAAACTCCAGCACTTCAATCATGCGCTTTGTCTCTTTTTGGGTAATGCCCTCCGTGTAAAGTAAGTTTTCATAACATTTACCGATGAACCAGCAAGCCGAGGCATACTGACCCATTTCAGGTTTGAGTAACCGCATTGTTTTTTCAAAACGGGGGAGTGCCTTGCGCGGCATTTCACGGTAAAAATACATCACGCCTCCGTACCAATTGGCCGGCATATCCAAAGGTTCTTTATTCAGTACGGTTAAGATAATTTCTTCGGCCTCGCGGTATTTTTTTTGTTGAACCAGTGCAAATGCCAATTGGGTTTGCAGCGGTGTAGTTTCGGGGTATTTTTGCAAGGCATCGCGGTAAACAGCCTCAGCTTGCTCGTACTTATCGGCGTCGAGTAATTGATTCCCTTTTTCGAGTTCTTCACTTTGTGCAAAAACTGAATAACAAGTAGTTGTAAAAGCGATAAAAAGCAATATGTATTTTTTCATAATTCGGATTTTATCTAAAATAATGCCGGTTTTACAAGAGCTTTTCCCATTTACTCGGGTAAAAACAGGCAGGAGTCGCCATAACTCAAAAATCTAAATTTCTCATCTACGGCAAATTTATACGCTTTTTTAAAATCATCACCAATAAGCGCTGCCACTAAAAGTAAAAGTGTGCTTTTGGGTTGGTGAAAGTTGGTGATTAAACCGTTGCACATATTGATTTGCACGCCGGGTGCAATCATCAAACGGGTAGAGCCTGTAATTTTTGATAATCCGTTATCGCTCATATATTGTTGAACGGCTTGCAGCGCGGGTATTTTACCGGGGTGTGCGGAGTTTAATCCCGCCCATTGGTCAATTTGAAAAAGGCCGTTTTCGGGAATTTCCCCGGTCAGTATTTGTTCTCCAATTAGGTACAAGCTCTCAAGCGAACGCATAGAAGTAGTACCTACGGGAATAATGTGTTGATCGGGATTTTGTAAAAGTGCCCCGATCAAATTTTCCGATATTTCAAAATACTCGGCATGCATATCGTGCGCCTCCATCGTTTCGCTTTTCACGGGTCTGAACGTACCCGCACTCACATGCAGGGTGAGGGTATGGTGTGCTATGTTGTTTTTGGTCAGAGCCGAAATAACGCCGGGGGTAAAATGCAAAGCTGCCGTGGGTGCAGCTACCGAGCCTTCTACTTGGGCAAAAACCGTTTGGTACCTGATTTTATCTTCGGGTTCACTCTCGCGGTTCATGTACGGGGGCAGCGGCACTTTCCCCGCCGATTCCAGTACTTCAAAAAAGGTGAGGTGTGAAGGGCTCCACGTAAACTCGATGAGAAACTCCGCGCCGTTGCGTCCTTTTTTTACCACATGAATTTTTTGCCCTTCTCCCGTATGCAAAGTGAGTGAGTCACTTTTCCATTTTTTGGCTCCCCCCACCATACAATTCCAAGTTGTACGGCCTTTTTGATCGGCAGCTTGGGTGATTTCCACGTCACCGGAGGGACTCAAACAAAATATCTCGATTTTTTTTCCCGCTTCGGTGTAAAAAAACAGCCGTGCCGGCACCACTTTGGTGTTGTTGAAAACCAAGGCGCTGTTTGAAGGTAACAGCCGGTGTATATCCTGAAATTTTTGTTTGGAAAGTGTTCCCTTGTCGTAGAGCAAAAGCCGGGATTGATCGCGCTGCTCAGCGGGATATTTTGCGATTAATGCATCGGGCAATTCGTAATCGAAGTCTTCAATGCGCAGTGCCTTGGGATTCGGATTTTTTTTCATCGGGTTTGGGGTTCTGACCAAGAAAGGAAGAAGCTGCTTTACTTGTTTTCGTACTTGATGATTTCCTGCTTAAAAGCCCACTCGTGAGCAAATTGGCGCAATTCATGGGCTGCATCTTCATCACCGGTTGAACGGGCCAAAGCATCAGCGCTCGTGAGCATGGATTGATAAACGAACAGTTTCATTTCGCCCACGGGCATTTCTTTGGTCCACAAGTCAACGCGCTCGGTAACTTCGGTTTTTTTATCCCAAACCGAAAGCATGATGGCTTTACTTTCACTGCTTTTTTTGTTTTCGCCTTCCCATTCTATTTTTTCGGGAATTTGATTTTCATCTGTGGTAATGGTAAACGCGATTTTAGATTGATTTTTTGACATTACTTAGCGGGTTTGTATTTAGATTTACTCAATATATTTTTATAATCTGTAAGGGAAACGATTTCTTCGGGAGATAATTCGGGGTGTTTCTCGGCATAAGCGCGAACGATTTGCCAACCCACCCAGTTTCCTACCCTGCCGGGAGAGTCTTCAGGCATTCCCGGCGTAAAGGGCGCTTCGCCCGTATATTTTTTAATGGCATTTTGGTCTTTTGAAAACAACATATCGCTATTCATCATACTTTGCCAAATGTGGTGTTCATTTTGCGCGCACCAGTTGAGTTCTTCTTTTTTAAATCCCACTTTTAAATGATCTTCACCGTGGGGGAAAACGGCATCCATCAGGTAAAGGGCTTTACCGTATTCAATGATGGCAGCCAGTAAAAAGTCTTGATTTTCAGCTTGTGCAAACTCACTCAACAGCCAACCGCGTATAGCATCGTAAGCGAGGAATTCGGGTTTCATTTTTTTAATTTTGTAAAAGGGCAAGCCTGCTGTTTTGTACAGTTCAAAGTCAGATCCTAAATAATATTCCAAACCGATGCCCAAAACGGAATCTGTAACGGCAACATTGTAGTTAAAGGCTCCCATGAAGGTGATTACTTCAGGAATGTGTTTTTCGGGGAACCAGTGTTGGTAGTATTTAAAACCGGTCTCGATTTGTTGAGCAAAAGGAGAAAAATTTGTGAATTGATTGTGAACGCTATCGGTTAATAATGAAATATCACTGTTGTTCACAAAGCCGGCAATTTGTTTTTTCGTTGCGGGGTCTTCGGGATGGCCCAGCGCCATAATGTTTGTGAGGTATAACGTGTGGAAACTGCCGTATTTGGCGGTGAGTTTTTGATTGACGGTTTCGTGATTTTCATTTTGAAAAGCGAAAAAATCTTTGTCGTAACGCTTTACCTCAAAATTGATATCTTTGTTTTTAATATCTACATCAAAACGGTTACTTTCGCATCTTGCAAAAAGCAGGAAAAAGGGCAAAAGAAAAAGATAGGAAACGGTTCTTTTTTTAGGTGTGATATTTGTTCTCATAACTCAAACTACGAATAAAATAAAAGCAAAGCAATGAATACTCTACAATTATGTGCAAAGGTAGCGGGTTTAACCTTAGTGCTGCTTTTAAATAGTTTTAAAATTACGGCTCAAGACGGAAATGAGGGCAAGGTGCGTTTGGGCATTACGATTTCCCCGTTGGTAAGTTGGATGGATTCAAAGAACGAAGCTTATGAGTCGGGCGGGTTACAGTTTGGTGGCCGGTACGGTTTGTTTGCTGATTTTGCCATGTTCGGCGACCAGCGTTACAATTTTTCAACGGGCTTGATTGTGTCCAATATCGGCGGAAAGCTCGAGTATCCGGTGGGTTCTTTAACGGGAGACCCCGAGGAGTGGAGGACTTTCACGGCACGCGCGCAGTACAGCCTCACTTATTTGAACGTTCCTTTTCGCATTAAACTCAGAACCGATCAAATCGGTTACTCCTATTACTATGGGGTTTTTGGCGCAGAGGCGGGCTATAACGTGGGCTCAACGGCGAGCGAAACCGTAAATGAAAATACAGTAGAAGATATTGACCTAGGAGGTGACGATAATCGTTTCAGGTTTGACCGTGTTGAGCCTTTTCGTGTTGAAATGGTGATTGGCGGTGGTATGGAGCGCATTATAAGCGGTCAAACACGTTTAATTGTGGGGGTTTCCTACCACAACGGTTTGCGAGATGTTCTAAAAGGAAGGGATTATGAACTCAATGATTTGGGTGATGTAGTTCAAAATCCGGGAACTATTTCCGGTGTGCGCAATAGAGACTTGCGTACATCGCTCGATTATTTTACCTTGAAAATCGGGATATCATTTTAAAACTATTTTTTTAGGATTGCACAAATGAGCTTGTAAACAAGAGGCTTGCAGTTGTGTTATTCTGTAAATTCGTCAAAACGAAGTCGGCAATGAATACTCAAAAAGCAATTGAATATATTGAGGAGTGGTTGAAAAACTATTTAGGGGGGAGTGGCATGAACGGCTTTGTTGTGGGGGTTTCCGGTGGAATTGATTCTGCCGTTGTAAGCACGTTGTGCGCACGCACCGGGGAAAATGTTGTTGTAATGAATATGCCCATTCATCAATCAAAAGCGGAAATCACAAGAGGCGAGAAACACATTGATCTTTTATGTGAAAAATACGCGAACGTAACGGCTTTGAATATTGATTTAACTACTGTTTACGATACCTTTCGCGAGGTATATGAAGGTGAAATGGGAGACGAGGCTTCAAGGGAAACACGGCTTTTGGTTTTGGGGAATTCGAGAAGCCGCCTGCGCATGACTACATTATATGCCGTTGCGGGTACACAAAAAATGTTAGTTTGCGGTACGGGAAACAAAGTAGAGGATTTTGGCGTTGGCTTTTACACCAAGTATGGAGATGGGGGCGTTGATCTTTCGCCTATTGCCGATTTGAATAAGTCAGAGGTTTATCAGTTGGGAAATGCATTACGAGTAATACCTGAAATACTTAACGCCCAACCAACAGATGGACTTTGGGATGACGACAGAACTGATGAAGATCAAATAGGAGCTACATATGAAGAGTTGGAGTGGGCTATGAATGCTTGGGAGAAAGAAGGTGAAAATCCCGAGCGGCAAAACTTTACTTCAAGACAAAAAATGGTTTTTGATATATTTCTAAAGAGACATATCGCCAACAAACACAAAATGCAGCCTATTCCGGTTTGTGAAATTTCTGATGAGATTAAGAAAGGATAAGTTTTTGATTTTGTGATATATTTGCGCAAGTATTTCCGATAGTAATCCGGTTCATGAGTATCGAAAAAGCCATTAAGCAAAAAAAGTTTGATAACGAATACGAAAAGTTGTTGGTCAACTTGTTGTACACAACAGGTTGCATCAGTACGGCTCAAAATCGAGTTCTCAAGCCTTTTGGTATTTCGGCACAACAATATAATGTACTTCGAATATTGAGGGGGCAACACCCCATATCTGTTTCAGTGGGCTTGGTGGCTGAACGCATGCTTGATCAAAATTCTAATGCTTCCAGACTCATAGATAAATTGACTCAAAAAGGGTACATTAACCGCACGGTATGTAAATATGACCGGAGGCAAAAAGAGGTAGTGATTTCAGCTGAGGGTTTGAAGGCTCTGAGGGAGATGGATAAAAAAATGAATCAGTTTCAAAAACAATTTGAGACCATTAGCGTAGATGAAGCAAGGAAAATGAATGAGTTGCTTGACCAAATGCGAAAATAATTGCGAATTGGCGAAACATTTCACCTAGAAATCTCGATACTCACTTTTCCTGATTAAAGAGTAATACCGTTTTAATTCTAATTTAAAAACAAATATATGCGTCAGTTAAAGATTACCAAGCAGCTTACGAATCGTGATAGTAAATCAATCGATAAGTACTTAAGCGATGTCTCCAAAGAAGAAATGGTAACGCCCGAAGAGGAAGTTGCTCTTGCAGTAAGAATTAAACAAGGCGATGAAATCGCTTTGAACCGTTTGGTAAACGCCAACTTGAGATTCGTTATTTCGGTAGCAAAACAATATCAGGGTCATGGTTTAACCTTGGAAGATTTGATTGCAGAAGGTAACATCGGTCTCATTACTGCTGCAAAGCGATTTGACGAAACCAAAGGCTTTAAATTTATTTCATATGCTGTTTGGTGGATTCGCCAAAGTATCATGCAAGCTATTGCCGAAAACTCACGAGTGGTACGCTTACCGCTGAATAAAGTGAGTGCCATTCAAAAAATAGCCAATGCTTATTCCCGATTAGAACAAGAACATGAACGGCCTCCTTCCAATGAGGAAATTGCAGATATGTTGGAGAGTAACACTGATAATGTGGCCAATATGTTTACCTATTCTCAAAAGCAAGTGTCGGTTGACGCCCCTTTAGTGGATGGTGAAGAAAACAGCTTGTTGAATGTATTGACTAATGAGAATTCAACTCATCCCTCCGATACATTGATGCGCGAATCACTTTGTAAGGATATAGAACGTGTTTTGGTTTCTCTGAAACAACGCGAAGCTGATGTCATCAGACTGTCTTTCGGGTTAAACGGTGAAACCCCCATGACATTGGAAGAGATTGCCAACAGCTTGGGCCTTACACGTGAGAGAATTCGACAAATCAGAGAAAAAGGATTGAGAAGTTTGCGTAAAAAAGCCAACTCAAACTTGCTGAAACACTACTTGTAAACAGCAGCCTTAATCGAACTTATTCAAGCCGAACTCAAAGTTCGGCTTTTTTTTGTCCTTATTTTTCGGTAAATACCCTTATTTTTGTAGGAAGAGATTAGTAGATCAATAGGATTTCATTTCAAGAGAAAAACCGAAAAATTTTTATAAAGTGAAGGTACATATATATGTACAACAAAAAATGTGCAAACACGTCATTTGGCCGGTCATACTTTGTTTGGGATTGGTTATGATGAGCACAAGCTGTTCCCTAACCAAAAAAAACTGCAATCCACCATGTCCCTCCTGGGATAAAAAAAGATGAGATGTCTAAAGAGGAAATAGCCGATTTTCTAAGCAAATTTATTCCGCAACAAGCGGTTCACTATTTAGCTGACTTTTTTTTTCAGAGTCCCCTTATGCTGAAAGTGACGCGTTCCAGACTATCGAAGTACGGTGATTATAGAGCCCCATTCGGGAATCACGGTCATCGCATCTCAGTAAACGGCGATTTAAATCCCTATGCATTTTTGTTGACTCTGGTGCATGAATTGGCTCATTATAAAGTACAGGTCAATCACGGCAGTCAAGTGAAGCCACACGGCAAAGAATGGAAAAATGAATTTAAGAATCTCATGATGCCATTGTTAAACAGTGAGGTGTTTCCGGCTGAAGTGTTGAAGCAAATACGCACATACATGTTAAACCCCAAAGCCTCTACATGTTCAGACCCCGTGTTATTTGCCGTACTAAACAAATTTAATAAAAATCCCGTCACCTACTTAACCGATATTGAATACGGAAAACCATTTGCTTTTAAAGGCAGGGTTTATAAAAGACTTGAAAAGCGGAGAACCCGGTTTAAGTGCATGCAGTTACCTGAAAATAAATACGTATTAATCAACGGCGTTGCAGAAGTTCAAAAAATTAAATTTTAGTATGGAAAATAATTATTGTGTGATCATGGCCGGCGGAGTGGGCAGTAGATTTTGGCCTGCAGGAACAGCCGAAAAGCCCAAACAGTTTTTAGATGTTTTGGGCACCGGAGAGTCGCTACTGATGCAAACTTATCAAAGAATGCTGGCTGTTTGTTTGCCCGAGAATTTTTATGTGGTAACTAACGATATTTACAAGGATTTGGTATTGGAGCAGTTGCCGGCTTTAAAAGCACATCAGGTTTTAACGGAGCCCCTGATGCGAAATACAGCCCCCTGTGTGGCGTATGCAGCATTTAAGATTGCAGCCGTAAATCCCGACTTTACCAAAACCAATATGATTGTGACACCTGCCGATCATTTGATCACGAAAGAGCGTCAGTTTGAGGACGTTTTGAAATCGGGGTTGGAGAATGTGAAAAATAAAGATAGCCTGGTTACCATGGGTGTTCAGCCTCATCGAGCAGATACGGGATACGGCTATATTGAATTTGATGATTCTGAAAAGAAAAACGTGTATCCCGTGAAACGATTCACGGAAAAACCGGATTTAAAAACAGCTCAGGAATTTTTAAAATCCGGTAATTTCTTTTGGAACTCGGGTATGTTTATTTGGCGTACGGAGGTTATACTAAACGCCTTTAAAAATCTTTCGCCTGAAATCTATGAGCTTTTCAAAACCGGTCAAAAAGCTTTTGCTGAAAATGAAGATCATAACGTGTTGGCTGAAATATATGCGCAGTGTCCTGAGATTTCTATCGACTATGCCATCATGGAGCAATCTCCTGATGTGCAAATGATCAAAGCGGATATAGGATGGAGTGATTTAGGAACGTGGGGCTCACTTTACGAAGTATTGGATAAAGATGCCAACGGCAACTTTGATTTTAGAGCGGGAGCTATTTTTCAAGATGCAAAAGGCAATTTGGTTAAAGTTCCCAAAGGAAAGGCGGTTGTTGTACAAGGATTGCAAGATTGCATTGTTGTGGATACTGAAAAAGCATTACTCATTATTAAACGCGATAACGAACAGAATGTAAAAAAATTCAGAGCTGCCGTAAGTGAAAAATTCGGAAAAAATTTCATCTAAACCTCGATATACGTACAGGTGCATTTTGGTTATAGCCATTTAAGTGTTGGTGTGAAACATGTTACTTTTTAATAAATACACGCCGAAAACAGGAACTGCCGAATATATGCCGGAGTGCGCCGTTCCCTAATCGAAATGCGCCGAAAAAAGAGTGATTTTGTCCGCAAATAGATTCATGAACTTATTGCGAGTAATTGTTGCTCAACATAAAATGATTTATTTTTTCATTTTAATTCTCTATAAATTTCTAGAAGCAAGAAATTGAGATTAGAACTTTTTTATAGGACACGAATCAAACTAATGATCCTTTTTTCGTTTTCTATTGCGTCCTTTAGCGCAACTCGTACTATTTTTGTTAAAATTAAAAGATATGAGACTTTTAATTGACTTCAAGTTTTTAATTTAAACATCCTAAAACAGAGAGATTATGCCTATTATGAAACGAAGAATCTTGGTTGTTGACGACAGCCGGGATTTGCGCTACACGTTAGAAGCGCTGTTGGAAAATTATCATTTTAAAATTGATTCTGTCGATTCTGCAGAGTCGGCCATGAAAAAGATGACCAAGGAAGTTCCCGACTTGATTATCAGTGACATTATGTTGCCCAACAAAGATGGTATTGAATTTGTTCGTGATGTGAGAGTAAACGATGACACTATGCATGTCCCCGTAATCTTACTGACGGCTAAAAACGAAAAGGCCATTAAACTTGCGGGTTATGAGGTGGGAGCCAATCATTTTTTAACCAAGCCTTACGATTCTGACGAGTTGGTGAGCATCATTAATTCATGCATAAGCAATGTAAACAGGGTAACGCGCAGTGTACTTTCAAGACCTACAAGTCCTAAAGGTGAAAACAGGACAATACGATTTTTCAAGGCGATGAATGAGCTGATAGAGAAAAATATTAATAATCCGGATTTTCATTACAGTGATATTGCAAAATCAGTGAATTTAAGTCCGTCTGCGCTTCAAAAGAAAGTGCTTCGTCTTACGGGAAAACCGATTTCACAATATATGCGAGAGTATAGGTTAAAGGTATCTAAAGTCATGCTGGAAAATGATCATTACAGTATTTCTGAAATATCAAAACGCGTGGGCTTTAACAGCCTTTCTTATTACTCCCGTACTTTTCATGATTATTACGGCATCACTCCCAGGCAAGCCCGAAACAGGCAACAATATATGACTGATGATATTTATCAGTTGTAACCGAGGTTCGACATGCACGTAAAGGGTACTTTTTTAAGTACCCTTTTTTTATGTCTTTTTTTGCAATTTTGTACGTGATAAATTCCTGTGGGTGAATTCTTATGGAAATTAAAAACTATACCTGATGTAAATGAATGGTTTGGAAAAAACAACAGTGCAACAATATGAGAGGTTGCTTTTGGGAATTGCAGAAGCATCAATGCTTTTGTTAAACGGTTCTGACTTTAAAGATGCCGTAACACAAGCGCTTCGGAAATTGGGTGATGCCACAAACACAGATCGCACTTATGTTTTTGCGGTTTCGGTTCGAAATGGCGAACCGTATTTGAATTACAGTTTTGAATGGGTAGCACACGGTATAGAGCCGCAAATAAATAATGAAGTGCTCCGGGATGTACATGAAGAGGATGTCGAGGACTCTATAAAACTTTTAAAGTCCGGCCAAGTGTTTAAAGGCCACACAAGAGAATTGCCGCAAGACTCCAAAACTGCGGTGTTTCTCAAACTCCAGCAAATAAAATCCGTTCTGCTTGTTCCTGTTTTTGTACATAAGAAGTTTTGGGGTTTTGTGGGCTATGACTCTTGCCGCAGCGAACGCGAATGGCTTACCGGTGAAGAAAATCTATTGAAATGTTTTAGTGCAATTATTTCGAAATCGAGAGAGAATTTTGCGAGTAAAAAATCATTGAAAGAGACCAATAAGCTTTTACGGCTGGTCACGGAAAATTCACAAGATATCATTGCTCTTTTGGGAAACGACTTGGGATATAAGTTTTTATCACCGTCTGTATTTGACGTTTTGGGTTACACTTCTGAGGAATTGAAAGTTTTAGAGGGAAAGGCATTTTTAAAAGATGATACGGCTCGAAATGCAGTACTTAAATTGAGTGAACAAGCAGGCTTAGGTTTCGAAAAACAGCTCTCAGAAACTTTTACGCATAAAGCCAAGCATAAAAACGGCAGAACGGTGTATTTGGAAACGACGATAACGGTTGTTCGTGAATCACAAGATGATGAGATGAATATGCAGGTGATTTCGCGCGATGTAACCGAAAAGGTGATTTTAGAGCGCGATAAAGAAGAAAACCAAAAGAAAGAACGGGAGTTGATTAATTTGCGCAGTTTATTTGTTTCTATGGCCTCTCATCAATTCAGGACTCCTTTGGCCGTTATCCACAGTAACTTGGATTTGATTCGCATTACTTTAAAAAAGTACGGTTTCCCCGCTGATGCCCAAAACGTATTAGACGATGCGGTTTCCAGAGTCAACGGCCAAATTGCTAATATGACGGATTTGATGAGTGACATGCTGTTGCTGGGAGAGTTCCAAGAACGCGGCTTACAGATAAAGGCTAAACATTTTCTTTTGCAACCTCTGGTTGATGAGGTTGTTCAGGAGATCAAAGTCGTTGACTCAAGCAATCATACTTTTAATGTAATGGGGGATGACGTTGAGGTTTTCGCAGATCGTAATTTGATTAAACACGCTCTGGTAAATTTGGTTGAAAATGCCTGTAAGTATTCGCCCGGCCAAAGTGTTGTTCAGTTGTTTTTTGGTTTTGACCAAAAGAGGGAATTTGTTTTTATTGAGGTAAAGGACAGCGGCATTGGCATTTCCAATGACGATTTGCAAAGTGTTACAAGTACATTTTTCAGGGGTAAAAATACGGGTGATATTAAGGGAACAGGTTTGGGATTAGCGATTGTGAATGAGTTTGTAGGAATACACGGCGGGAAGTTGGAAATAGACTCAGAGCTGCAAAAAGGCACCGTTGTTCGTATTATTTTACCGCATAAAAAAGCCCGAACGAAAAATCGAGCGGGCTTTCAGACAAGTAAAGAGTAAGTTGTTTATTGAACGATTAACTTTTGTATCTCATTGTAATCATTTGATTCAATATTTACGATGTAATAACCGCTTGTTAAATTACTGATGTCAAGAGATATATTTTCGGAATTCAAGTTGGAAACACGCTTCATTAAACGGCCCGATGCGTCGTAAACCGTGATTCCCGTAATGTTGTTATTTCCTTTAATTTTTAATTCATTTTTGGCAGGGTTGGGGTAAAGATTGAAAGTATTTTTCAAATTTCGATTGTCGTTTTCAACTCCGGTTAAGGGCTGCACGCATTTGCTGGAAATTTGAATATTTTTGATATACAAATTGTTACCGTTTTGGTTGACCGTCTCAAAATTCAATCGCACATTGTTACTACTGCTGAAAGAACCCAAATTGTAGCTGAAGCAATCTGCCCCTACGTTACCCACACCGCACCAGTCATCAGGCCCTTGAGGTACAAAATTCGTGTTCAATCTGGCGCCGGTGGCAAAAGTGCCCTGTCCCGTTTCATAATGCGTACCTAAAATAGAATCTGCTCTAAGGTTATTTGATGGGGACTCAACACGTACAATCAAAGTGTCAGTTACCCCGGCCTCCTGCCTTCTGTAAGCGTGGTCAAAACTCAATTCCACATTGGAAGCACCCCTGAGATCAAGCCATCGACTTGTAAGACCGTTTCGTTGCCCTAAATCGTTTGAGTTGTTTATGTAAAAATGCCGAACTGCTGCTGCACGTTCCCCGCCGGGAGCGAAGTTAACGTTGCGAATACTCCATGTCAATAAATTGTCGGGATGTTCATTGGTCCAATTCACTTCTTGCAAAGAGTTGGCTTCAAAGTCTTCAAAAAATACAATTTCGCGAGCATCGGGACTCACATTTACTTTTTTCACCTCTGTTACAGTTGAATCACCAAAATTATTGTAAGCTGTTAAGGTGACATCATACTCTCCATAATTTTCATAAGAAACTTTGGGGTTCATTTCTGCAGAGTTGTTGGGTTTGCCGCCGGGGAATGACCACATCACCGCATCGATTAATCCTAAATCAGAACCCGCTTCGAATTGAACTGAGTCTCCCGGGCAAATCATCTCTTGTTGTGATACAATAACCGGTGCGGGCGGCTCTTCAGAAAGAGCCAGAATACATTCTACAGCTGATTGAGCATCAATGCGGCCGGCACCTAACATTCCACTCATTCCGGGATTTTGAGAATCAATATCAACAGCTGTATTGTACAAGCATTGTATGAGGTTGCTATTACTCATTTGCGGATTCACGCTTTTCATCAATCCCAAAAGTCCCGCAACTAAAGGAGATGCCATTGAAGTGCCGCTGTTGCGTGTGTAATTGCCAAAGGGGGTTAAACTTAAGATTTGCGACCCGGGAGCTGTTATATCTATCCACGTGCCGTAGGTGGAAAATCCCGATTTTGTATCTGTCTGGGTACTTGAGGCTACCGAAATGACATTATCGTATGCAGCCGGGTAAAAACGCCTTGTGTCTCCGTTGTTGCCGGCACCGCCCACCAATATTATACCGGCATTCCAAATATCATTAATTACTCCTTCCGCAGTTTGACTTTGATTGGTTCCCCCCCATGACATATTAATGATATCTACACCTTCATTAGCCGCATTTACAATACCCTCGTAACCGTCTGTTACAAATTGCGGATTGCTCGTGGATTTTACGCCGTAAATTTTGGTGTTAAACCCTATTGAAGCCACTCCCGTGTTATTATCTGTTGCCGCACCGGCAATTCCCGCCACGTGCGTACCGTGACTGTATTGACCTGAGGGCGGTTCGGGACTGGAACCGGTTGTGGAAACATCAAAACCGCCCGCCGAATTGGGGGACAGGTCCGGGTGATTCATTTCTACGGCATCGTCAACAATTCCGATAACAATATTGGGGTTGCCTTTTGTGATATCCCAAGCTCCTTCGGCATTAATGGTATTCAAATGCCATTGGCTGTTTTGACTAAAAGCAGGAGCTAAATCATTAGGAGTGTAGGTTGTTTTTAAAAGCGGTACCCTTTCGGCATATTCCACTTCGGGTAAATTTTCTAATTCACTGATAAAAGCACCAATTTGATTGTGATTTTTAAAGTAAATCCTGAAAACACGACGTGAATCCCCTTCTTTTAAAAGGTGAAAAGATTGCCGGATGCGCTGAATGTCGTAAACTGTTTTATTGCGCTCAGTGAGTAAGTCAAATTCTGCGGCATCCATGTTTTCAGGATTGGAAATTGATAAAGAATTAAAGTAATCCTCTGTTACCCGCATCCATATTTCACCGTCAAAATATTCCTCCTCAAAAGTTTGGGCGTTTATGATAGATGTGAAAAGGGTTAGTGTGGTAAATAAAAGTGTGTGATAAAAAATTTTCATGTAATTGTTATTTAAGTCGCGCTAAAGTATATAAAAAAACAGTACCCGAAATTGTTTACAATCAAAACTTGTATTGAACTTGATTAGGTATAATACGAAGCGTTTTATTCAGGAATCTGTCCTCCATTTTTTTAGATTTACGTTGTATTTGATTTCGGCATTTTTAATTTTCTCATGGTATTTTTCTTGGTCAGAACCGACACGCAATGGTTGTGTAAACGCAATTTTATTCAATTCGCGATTTAGTTTTTTGTCTTGCGGGGTGAAAAAGCTGTCGCAAAAGTGATCCCAAATGTAATCTACAGCTTTTTTAGACGGATGAACCATGTCATCCTTATAAAATCGGTAATCTCGCAAATCATCCATCATATATTCATAAGCCGGCCAATAGTGTGTGTGGGGTGAATTTTCTGCACAATGATGGGCAAACTCAATCAGCCGAGCTTTAGAGCGGTTATTTTCAATCATGCCGTCACGTAAATGGCGCACAGGACTTACGGTTACAATAATTTGCGCATGGGAGTTGACCTCCCGCAGCCTTTCGTGAAAACGGTCATAAGCTCGCTTCATTTCGGCCGGTTCGGCTAGTGATTTGGTAAAAGAGTCACGTGGTAATTTGTGACAGTTGGCAACGGGTAGCAGGTCTTTTTTTGTGCGGTACACCCAAGCTGTACCGAATGTGAGAAAAATATATCGGGCACTTGAGAGGTGCTTTTTCAATAAACTGTCGGCTTGCTTGAAGTTTTGCCGGGTTGTTGCACAATCAGCTGCACTCAGCTTTGATGATCCCGAAAAGTGGCGGTAAAGCTTATCATTGAAAAAAAACGCTTCCGCCGGTCTTTGGTGATTTTCCAATACCTCGTGCATGAGATTGAATAAAGAGATGGGATTAAATATGACCCCGTGCGAATTGACCAATGCGTCGTATTTCAGCGTTGATAATTTTTCACCCAAGTTTTCCGCAAAACACGACCCCATGAAAAGTACGGCGTCATCTCTGAGTACAGGCTTAAAATCGGGGTTGTGGCTGAGTTCGGTTCTGAATAAAGACATACTGCAATAATAGGCTCTTTTGTGAGAACTTACGTAAGACCGTGAAATTTATCGTTGACCTTATTACATTTGCATTCAATTTTAAAAACACAAACACTTCAATTATGAGTGAAAAGCGAACAATAACTGTTGCAAAAGGTGATGGTATAGGACCTGAAATTATGGATGCCACCCTTAAAATATTAAATGCGGCGGGTGCTCCGTTGAATTATGAAGAAATACAAATTGGTGAAAACGTGTACCTCAAAGGTATATCTTCAGGTATTGAGGAAAACGCTTGGGATGTTTTACGCAAGAACAAAGTGTTTCTCAAAGCGCCCATCACAACTCCACAAGGCGGCGGATATAAAAGTTTGAACGTAACGATTCGTAAATCTATGGGGCTTTTTGCGAATGTGAGACCTTGTAAAGCTTACACTCCTTATGTGAATTCTAATTTCCCCAACATGGATTTGGTGATTATTCGCGAAAATGAAGAGGATTTGTATGCGGGCATCGAGCACCAACAAACAGAAGAGGTTGTTCAGGTATTAAAATTGATTTCCCGCCCCGGCTGTGAGAAAATTGTACGTTACGCTTTTGAGTACGCGCGAGCCAACAACCGCAAAAAGGTAACCTGCATGACAAAAGATAATATTATGAAGCACGCCGACGGTTTGTTTCACCAAGTATTTAAAGAGGTAGCTAAGGAGTATCCTGAAATTGAAGCCGATCACATGATTATTGATATCGGTTCGGCTAAAATTGCACACCACCCCGATTGGTTTGATGTTATTGTTTCTTTGAATTTGTACGGAGATATTATTTCTGATATTGCCGCTGAGGTGGCCGGTTCTGTAGGATTGGGCGGCTCTTCAAATGTAGGCGAAAGTGTAGCTATGTTTGAAGCTATTCACGGTTCAGCCCCTGATATTGCCGGGCAAAAAATAGCAAATCCTTCCGGTTTGTTGAACGGTGCTATCATGATGCTGGTGCACTTGGGTATGACTGAATATGCCGAGAAGATTGAAAACGCGTGGTTAAAAACACTGGAAGACGGCATTCACACAGGTGATATTTACAGCGAAAAACACAGTGCCAAAAAAGTAGGTACC